>JAZBPS010000106.1:0-2944 GCA_036353375.1 Halieaceae bacterium
CGAACCTCGATACCCTGCGCGTCAGCCGCCGCGCGCTCCAGGGCGAAGGTGACCCGCATGCCGACGCCATTGATGTCGGTACGGCTCCCGGTGGCCATGTCGACCACCTCGCCGGAGTTCATGTTCAGCTCGGCAAAATACTGGCCATGTCGACCGATATAGACCTCCAGGCCGGCCACCCCGTGCACCGTGGCCACAGAATCCAGCGCTATCGGGCTCAGCCCCGTCATCTGCCGGATGTTCTGGTCGAATTTCGCCTTGAGATCCTTGGCCAATTGGGTGTCGTTGCTGACGAAGCTGAAATCGATATCCCCGGCAAAGGTGAGCGCCCTCGACTGCTGGGTGACCCAGTTGCCGACATAAGCGACCATCATCTTGAAGTTGTTCTCCGGAATCCGGCCCCGGTACGCCTGGATGGCCGCCTCGATGGCTTTCTGCGTGACCTCCCTGCGCCACACCAGCAGTTTCTCCTCAACGGCGGTACCCCCTTCGGAGAAAATTTCGCCCAGCACCAGCCGGGTCAGGTCTTTGTTGCCGGACTGGATCTCATGGCCTTCGAGTTTTTTCTTGACCGCGATCAGGTCATCCTTGGTGGCATTCATGGCGGCCATGCGGTTGAAAAACGTCTTGGCGTCCATATCCCCGCGGTTGACCGCTGCCAGCATGACTGCCAGCTGATCTGTCTTACCCGGCAGCTTGAGGACCTTCAGCATGCCCGACGCTTTTCTATCCTCCGCCGAATTCAGCGGTCCTTCCGCATAATGCCGGTTGCTGACAATCACGACGGCACTCAGCTGTATACCGCGGACATAGGCAGTGACCTTGCCGCTACCTGCCTGTTTGCCCTGCACCGTGGCGCGGGTGCCCTCGGCACTCAGCAGCGTCAACTGAGACGTCACGGACCAGTTGATCCCGCCCTCGGGGGGCGTACCATCCACCGCAACTGTCAGGCTTTGGCCGATATCGATGCTGGCATTGGCTGGGGAGAGCGTCGCGGCGGCCCCGACAGGACCTATCGGCAGGAGGAGCAGAAACAGAAGACCCAGCCGCGCCACATGGACCGTGACAAAAGAACTCAAGGTACGCGTAGACATGGTAGAGGTTCTTTCCGGCAGAAAGATACGCATTGACGCCACAGACGCTTTGTTATCAATCCTAGGCCCAATATTTGCGGCCGCTTTTGCGCTGCGTCAAAAACCCCCAAAGCCGTGGCCGGTCGCGGGAACAGACTTTGACTGAAGACATGCGAACGTCGCCAACCTAACGCACATACGGGTACTATGCAAAGATGACCGGCGGGTCGAGCGCGCCGGTGAGGACATGCCGGTACGCGGCTGAGCCGGCCTCGACCGAACAAGCGCAATGTGGTGCGGCGGCTAGCTGTCCGTGCCGAGCCTGTCGCGCATTAGCACCGGCACAAAGCGCCCGCGCACTGCTTGCCAGGAGATCCACGCCAGGTAAACCAGCCCCGCCAGGGCGAGCATCACGATCGCCCACTCGCCACCATCCAGCGCCTCGTACTTGCGGTAACTATAGGTATTGACCAGCGTGTATTCGCGCAGCCCGGTCAACGCCAACAGCTGGTCGATCAGCAGGTAAGCGGCCAGCGGCAGCACCACCCAGCCGAACAGCGGTATCAGCCACACGATGGCCAGGGCGAAGAGCATGATCAGCAGCGGCACGAAGATATCCAGCCGCGTGATGTCGTTGAGCGCAAACAGCGGCATGCAGGCGCCCACCACCAGGCCGGTGTGCAGCAGGGCCCATGGCAGGGGCGAGCGCCCTGCTGACGGTTGTACCGCAGCCCCCTGGTCCGGGACCTGCTGCTCGACCAGGCTGCGCACCGCGGCATAGTTTTCCGGCGTGCAGTAGACGTGCATCAGGTCACGCCATGCATTGCGCAACACGATGGTATGGCGTCGGGGTTGGTAGCGCGCACTCGCAATCCCCTGCCACTGCAGATCGACGTTTTCGCCCGAGACGGCGAGCAAGCCAGCGCCTGCCGTGCGGGCACTACCTCCCAGGGCACCGGCCACCACCGCCATGCGCGCCAGGGAGCGCGCCCGTTTATCGATTCCCTCGTAGGCAATACCTTTGTCGGACACGGTGAAGCGGGCGCGAAAACGATTCCCGAATACCAGCAGCATGATCAGCAGGCCCAGCACCAGGATGCCACCGACGACGAGGGCGAAGATGCCCGCGAGCATCGGCAACTGCTCCCATTCGCCGGTACCGACCATCACCGCGCCCATGATCAGCATGCACAGCAGGTAGGTGGCGCCCATGGCCTTCAGCCAGGCGCCCAGCATGTTTGGGTTGGTCAGGAGTGGAATATCCACTTCCCAGCTGTTCGGTTCTCGATCCATCGTTGTCTCCTCATGGAGCGGGTCGCGCGGAGGCGTCGCGGGTGCCTGCATCCCGCTGCTTCTTCAACGGCAGAGCGCAGTCTCTGCCAGCACCCTATGGGAACAGGCCGGCCCATTCGGGCCCAAATCTCGGTGACCGGTCGTTTGCGCCAGTCCGCCTGCAACTCAACCCCCCGCTTTATCTTCCCGACTTTGTTGCAACGCCTGCAGATGCGCGATGACCTCGCGCGACATCCCGACGAACTTCTCCTCCGATGCCACCGCCTGCGCCTCGTCGCCGGCCTCCACCGCCTTGATCAGGTCCCCCGCCAGGCGATGAAACTGGTCATGGCTCTCCTTCAGCGCCTGCAGCTCCGGGAGCTCCTTGAATTCAGACGCCTCTGTGGATGCGAGCCACTGTCCCAGCGCACAACGGTCGTGCCGGGTCACTTCAGCGAGCTCCTCGTCGCTGAGGTTCTCCCTGCCGAGCAGCGACACGATGTTTTCGATCCAATTCAGGTGGTTGTCGATCTCTTGCCTGATGTCCACGCAGCTCTCCTTCGTGATCCGATGCCTTCCAGACGCCGTGTCGCTCCATA
>JAZBPS010000107.1:0-3086 GCA_036353375.1 Halieaceae bacterium
CACTGCGGACTTTGCCTTCGGAATCGTTACCGCGTCTGTTCTCTCAAGCGGTTCGCGGTGAGATCATTGAGGTTCGCTTGCATCGGCAAGCATTGCAGCAGTTTCTGCGTCACCTGAAACACGATAGCCGCTCGGAAGACGAAATCCGCACCATGATCGCGGCGGACGCGTCGCATCCGTTCATGCGGCATTTCTTCGGGATGACCTATGCGGTGTATCACCAGTACCGGCAGCAAGCAGGGCTGTTGCGTTCGTCAGGACGCCCGGCGCCGCCTGATCAGGCTTCTGTTGATGAGATTAGCGGTCTGCTGGCGAAGCTGGATCTCTTGTCAAAACCGGAGAAAGTTGGCCCTTTTGATCTGCTGGCGATTTATCAGTTGACGGGCTACTCGCTGCGGGATGTGTGGTGGGTTTATGACAAGATGAGCCGATCCGAGTAATTTTCGGTAGTCGTTCGCAAACAGCAGCATGGCAGTGTGGCGATGTGACTGACACCAATTGCCGATTCGATATTTTCGTTGGTGTCAATGGCCATTAATTCTGACCCACTAGCGGCCATTAATTTTGGTCCACCTGAGAGGCCTAACGTGCAAGAATCCCATTACGGGTTCAGTTTTTGCTTCAGTCGATAACTTTCCCCACCCAACATAAAGAGGTAGGAGTGATGGATGAGGCGATCGACGATGGGTACAGCGACGTTGTCACCGTGGAAGAATTCCCCCCAGTTGGTAAAATCCTTGTTGGTGGTGATGATCACCGAACGATACTCATAGAGGCTGTTAATCAGTTGGAACAGGTTGTAGACCCCTTGTTTGTTCATCGGCAGATAGCCGAGTTCGTCGATGATGAGTAGATCGAACTTGAGCAAGCTGCTGATTTTTTTCTTCAGCTCACCTTTGAGTTCGGCCAGTTCCAGGGTCTCGACCAGGGCTAGAGCGGTACTAAAGAGCACTTTGTAACCTGCCGCAATCGCCTGATGGCCAATCCCAATGGCCAAGTGGGTTTTCCCGACCCCGGGCGGTCCGATAAAGACCAGGTTGGCGCGTTCGTCGAGGAAGTGAAAATCGAGTAGTTGATTGACTTGGCGTTTAGTGATGGTGGTTTGCTGCCGATAATCGAACTCTGCCAAGAGCTTGGTCACCGGAAAGCTGGCCTTACGGCGGTTGAATTCGATCCGCTTGTGGTTGCGCCGTTGCTGTTCGTGTTCCACGAGCTGATCAGCGAACGCCAGGTAGGACAGCTCATTGGCCTCGGCTTGGCTCAGCAAGTCCGCTAATCCTGCGGCGATACTGTTACAGTTCAACGCGCGGTACTTATGCGCGACCTGATCAATGGAGCCGGTCATGATCGACCTCCGCATCGGGCGTGAGCGCGGCGTAGGGCAGGAGTGCGCGGTGGCCAGCGGGCCGCTCTGAGGACTCTGCCGGTGGCGCCTGCTGGGCTGGCCCGCGTTCTGGCTGGGCGGCATAAGCCGCGAGATACTCGCCAATCTGGGCGGTGGTCAGTTGGGTCCGCTTGCACAACCGAGCCAGCAGCGCGGGGGGCATGGGATAGCGTTTGAGGAGCGCTTTCAGCCCCCGCAGTTGGTCTTTGTAGATGCCCGGATTGGTGTGCTTGAGTAGCGCACACAGGTGGCTTCCCGCCGGATCGCCCAGAGAGTGGCCGATGAAGGTCTCCAGTTCGGTGATCAGTTCTTGTTTGTTACGGTAGTGAGCGGTGTTTTTGAGGATCGCCCCTTTACCCGGGCTGAGCGCATGGCGCGCGATCTCTTGACCGCTGTCCAACGCGCTGAGCACCAGCTGTGTGCCGTCCTCGCGCACCCCAACCCGGGCTTGTTGGTAAGCCAGGGGGACGGAGTATTTATTCGCCTTCCAGGCGAGCAGGCCGGTTTTGTCCACCAGGCGCGTGTCGGTGGACGACCGGATTTGGCTCAGGTAGGCGGGCGTGAGATAGCGTTGCATATGCCGCTGTTCATCGCGGTCGTAGCGCTGCCGGGGCGGTTCCCCGGTAGTCCCGTGGAGCCGGGCGTTGGCGGTCTGTTCCAGCCACTGGTGCAGATGCGCTTCTAACCCGTCCCAATCGACAAAGACCTCACCATACAAAGCGTTCTGTTTGACGTATTTCACCCCGGCTTCCACCTTGCCTTTGCTCTCAGGATCGTAGCCCTCGCAGGCCTGGATGCGAAATCCTGCTGCCGTGGCATAGGCATGGAACGCTTGATTCAGTTCCAGTTCCCGATACTGTTCGTGCAACACGACCAATTTGGTTTGGTCGTAGACACATTCCTCAGGATGGCCGCCGAAATAGCGAAAAGCGGCATCGTGCATCCGGATGAAGATATCCGTGTTGATCGGGGTTCGGGAGAGGCTGACATGCATCAGCCGGGAGTAGGACAGAACGAAGACCACAAAGTAGATCACCCGATCCACCTCGCCTATCCGCACCCCCCGCAATTCACCGCCATCGACTTGGCACTGTACCCCCGGCGCCAGGTCTAGCACCGGTTCGTAATGGCGCTGCTGCTTGACCGTAATACCCGCTTTGAGTTGGCTGATATAGCGCCGTGCTGAGCGATCAGAAACCGCCAATTCAGGCTGCTTGGCCCGCAGTTTACCCAACACCTTCACCGCGCTGAGGCCGGGAAACGTGTTCAACAGATGAATAATGTAGTCGCGCTGCTCATCAAGGCGCTTACGGCGTTGCCGCTCACTTTGTTGCTGCTGGACCACCGTTTCGTCTTGCTGGAGGTACTTCTTTACCGTGGTCCGGGACATCCCCAACTGTCGCGCAATCGCCCGTATCTTGAGGCCGTCACCGTTATCGTATAACGCTTTTATTTTGTGTATCACAATCCACTCCTTCAAGGGGTGCCTCCCGCCTAAGGGTTATCTCAATGGGCGGGTAGGGTACGGCCTTGCGGCCTTAAATACCCCTCAGGGTGGGTCATTTTTAATGGCCGCTAGTGGGTCAGTTTAATTGGCCATTAACACCTGCCGATGCTAGGCGCTTTGCCAAGGCGGTGCGCGGACACTGGGGGATTGAAAATACCCTGCACTGGCGGTTGGATGTCACCCTTGCCGAGGATG
>JAZBPS010000455.1:0-1814 GCA_036353375.1 Halieaceae bacterium
CCTGCGCGCCAGCCGCGACCCCGGCAGCAGCTCGGGCACTACCCAGCTGCGGGGCACCGTCGCGGGCCTGCGCGCGGCCGAGCTCAAGCGGTTGGCCCTGCGCCAAATTCCGCGCGCTTAAGCCTGCGGCCCACGCGCAGCCGGTTTGCTGCGCAGTCTGCGGACAAAAACTCGCAGCACTTGGCGACGGCGGGTTAACTGGGCCAGAATCACCCCTCACTGACCACGCTGTGACCGAGGGGTAGCAGAATGACCGATAAAGCAAAGACACCCGCGCCGCCTGTCGAGCAGGCGGCCGCCGGCGCACTCGACCGGCGTGCATTTCTGGCGGCGACCACCGGTCTGGCTGCGCTCAGCTCGGGTTGCGCGACCAGCGGCGCGGCAGCGCCCGGACGGCGTGCCGGCGCCAGCACCCCCACCGCACCGTTCGACTCCATTCGTGACTGGATGCAGGCGCTGGACGACCACGGGCTGCTCATCCGCGTTCCGGAAGTCGATCAAGACCAGTTTGAGGCTACCGGGCTGTTTTTCCGGATGACCGACTACTACGGCAAGTACGGTTCACCGGCGCTGATCTTTGAGCGCGTCAAGATTGACGGCGAATGGATTGAAGGCCCGGTCATGGCCAACACTCAGGGCCACTGGAATACCGACAGCATTCTGTTCGGCATGCAGCCCGAACCGCTGGAGCACTACGCAAACTACAATGCGGTAAAGGCGGAGATGCACCGGCGGCTGGCGGCAAACAATGGCAAATTCCCGCAGCTCGCGCCGGTGGAAATACCGCGCGAGCAGGCGCCCTGCAAAGAAATCACGCTCGAAGGCGATGCCATCGATCTGACCCGCTTCGCCTTTATGCAAACCAACCCGTATGACGACGGCCGTTACATCAACACCGCCTCGGTGTTCACCAGCGACCCCAAGATGGGCCCCAACTACGGCACCTACCGCTGCGCCCTGCGCGGCCCGCGCAAGCTCGGCTTCAACCCCGAACCGGGGCAAACCGCCAACCGCATGATGCAGGCCGCCATTGAGCGTGGCGAGAAAACGGCGCCGATTGCGCTGGTTATCGGTCAGGACCCGATGGTGTGGATGATCAGCGGCACCAAAGTCGCGCTGCGTTTTGGCCCGAAACCCGTGGACGAGCTCGCGCTGGCCGGCGGCTTTCGCGGCAAACCCGTCGAAGTGGTCCGGTGCGACACCAACGATATGCTCATTCCGGCGCACTGCGAGATGGTCATCGAAGGCAACGTGTTGCTCGAACCGGACGCGATGGAGCCCGAAGGCCCGTTCGGCGAGATGTTCGGTTATATGGGGGCGCGCAAAGACACCAACTTTGTCATCGACGTGACGCGGGTCACCCACCGGCCCCAGCCGTGGCTGATGAATGCTTTCACCGGCATGCAGCGCGGCATGGCCACGGCGCCGCAGGATGCCCTGTACGAATCCTTCCTCAAGCGCCGCATCCCCAACATCGTGGCGTTCCAGACCCCGCAATACAGCATGGGTGTCGTGTTCCTGAGCATCGACAAGCAGGAACCCTTTGAAGGCCTCAAGGCGGGTCAGTCGATCGCCAAGAGCAATCCGATTGCCAAGGTGATTATTGTGGTCGACAAAGACGTCAATATTCTCGACCCTGTGGAGATGCTGGCGACTGTAGGCGCCCGCTGGCAGCCCTACCCGGCCTCGGCCATCATTGAGGAATCCGCGGGCCTGTTCACCGACCCCAGTCAGGTGGAGTACGCCAAAACCAGCAAGATAGTGATCGACGCTACCCGGCAGTGGCCCGCAGAGGGCGGCCAGGAAAGCTTCCC
>JAZBPS010000108.1:0-2236 GCA_036353375.1 Halieaceae bacterium
ACGGTGTCCCGCCGTAGACCTTCTGGCCCCAGTGCTCGATCGACTGGATGCCAAAGGCCATGTCGAAGGTATCGTCGGCAAACGGAATATCAGACGCGGTTCCGTAGCAGCCTTTGCCAATCCGCGACGGTATCGATTTATCGACCTTCGGCTCGATGCCCGTCCAGGTGCCGCCACTGCGCCGGATCAGGTTGCGCGCCAGCATGAAGCGTCCGAAACCGATTTCCAGCACCTGCTTGCCGTTGCAGTCATTGAAGTGAGCTTCGATGCTGGATACTACGCACTTGCGCAGCGGCGTGCCGAATCCAATGGAACACACCTGCTTCACCGGATCGTAACTCCGGCACTCCCGGCACCGGACGTGGTACAAACCCGGTGACTCCAGCTTGCGGTACTCGCCCGCCCACTTTTCGCGGAAGCGGACCGGGCTGGCCGTCAGGCTGTGCCAGCGCTTGAGGATGGAACCTTTCTTAGAGTGCATGGGAATCCGACATCAAGACTGAGTTGTTGTAACAGGCCCGTATTTGAGATTCATGCCACGACTGAAACCCAGTACGAGCAGCAGGGCGAACATCATCGTGGTTTTCTGATGCGCAAACTGAGTTTGCGTCAGTCCGAAATACAGCCAGAAGCCTATCGCGCCCACCAGCAGGTGACGTGCGTCGGCAGCAAAGCGCTCGCGGAAGGTCAGGTACAGGATCCCGGCAAGTGCACACAGAAAAACCACCAGGCCCACCAGCCCCTGCTCCACCGCCAGGTGAAGGTACTCGTTGTGCGCGTGATTGTAACCGCGGACCGTAGCGGTCAGGGCCGCGGCGTCAGGCAGGCTGTTGAGCGCCTCGTTGAAGCGGCCAACGCCGTAGCCAAGGAAGGGCTCCTCGAGGATCAGGCGCCAGCTGACGGACCACTGCGCCAGGCGCTGCCCGAGGGAAGTCAGCTGGTCGATCTCGCGGTAGTTGGCCGCAAGCTCCGCGGCCGTACCCCCGAGGTGATACAGGTAGGGCGTACTCACCAGAAAAACCCCCGTACCGATGCCGGACAGCAGCAGGAGATACCGGGTTAACCTGTGACCGGGCAGGCGCCGGTCGAAGAAAAGCAGGTAAACGTAGAGCACGAGCAGCGCCACCAGCACTCCCCGACTCTGACTGACGACCAGGCTGCCGGAGGCCAGGATTACGACGGCGATGAGCAGCAGTCGTACCCGGGAACCGGCGAGGCCAGACAAGCTTGTCGGCGTGATGGCGATGAGCAACAGGAAAAACGCAATGTGGGCGAAGACAACCGCGTTCTCAAATGCGACGAACCTTCCCAGGGTGTCTGCCGAGGACGGCGAAACGTATGCGAAGTGCACCGCGGCGGCGCAAAACGCGAGGGCGCAACCCGCCATCGCACCGAGCACAACCGGGCTCAGATCGTAGGGTCTAGTCCTCAACCCGAGGTACAGGATGCTCAGCAGCAGGAAGCGTGACGCGTTGTCGAAGAGCCCGAAGTCCTGCGATCCGTGCAGCAGCATGCTGAACGCCACCAGCACCGGGTAAGTGTTGAAGAGCACCAGGAAGACGCCGTCCTGCAGCCGCAGCCGCGCCAGCTCCGCAGGCCGGAGCAGCCACAACGCCACCAGCACGGCCAGGGCCAGGACCACGCCGAAGCCCTTCGGAGTGACCAGGGCGAGCGCAAGGCTGCAGCCCAGCAGCGGCGCCAACAGCCGCTGGGGGGGGCGCAGTTGTGGCTGGTCGATGGTGTTATCGGCGTCGGGCAAGGTATGCCGCTCTCCTGGGTAGTTGGGTGGGCGAAAGTCTGCGCAGCTCCGCTGACGCGTTTGCGGCCGGGTCGGGAGGGGTAAAGGCAGATCAGTACACCGGGGGCTCTCCCTCGGGTCGGGTCTTGAAACGCCGGTGCACCCACATGTACTGCTCGGGCAGCTCGCGAATGCCCGCCTCTATCAGGCTGTTGATCAGGGTGGCATCAGCGACGTCATCTCCGGTGGGAAAGGCACTGGGGACGGGCCTGAATACCAGGCGGTACTGGTGGCTGACCGGGTCGCGGTAGTGAAAGCCACAGCAGATATTGGCGCGGCCCATTCGCGCCAGCTGCGCCGTGGTGGTCAGGGTGGAGGCTGTCACCCCAAAGAACGGGGCAAACACCGACTGCCTGCCGCCGAAGTCCTGGTCGGGCGAGTACCAGATGACGCGGCCCTCGCGCAGTTTGCGCACGATGGTGCGCATGTCCGAGCGCT
>JAZBPS010000109.1:0-7022 GCA_036353375.1 Halieaceae bacterium
AGCTGCGCGGCGCGTCGTTGACCCCATCACACCTGCGCGCGGTATCGCGACCGTGCAAAGCGTCGCGACTTTAGAAAGCGTCGCGACTTTAGAAAGAGTCGCGACTCTACAAAAAAGCTGGTTGTAAAAAGGCTGGGGCACGCTGGTAGCCGTCTCTGCTGCTCTGTGTAGCGTCCTGTACACGATGCCGCGCTGAATGAACGCCTGTGGCCACACTATCCAGGCTGCGCATTTTGCACATGTGTACAAAAACTGAACACAAGAGTGTAAATCAGACTGTCACTAAAAATCCAATTATTACCTGAACTTGTGAGCCATTGCGCAGAAACAGTCTCATCATTCATTACCGTCGCCGTGCCGCGCGGCGACGCAGATTTTGGAATCGCACGGGCCGGGATCCGCGCCGCTGCCGGACCTCACTCGACCTTGAAATCCACCGGTGCCGCCGGTGCCTCTGGCAGGGGCTGCGTTTCTTCCCCGGGCCACAGCGCCTGCCGCGCCAGCACCAGGCCGGGTAGCAGGAAGAACACCGCGAACAGATAAACAAAGGCGTAGGCGCGGTTCCGCTCGGTAAGCTCCCCCAACCAGCGCGCCGACAGCAAAGGCAACTCGCGAAGCCAGGGTATCGCCAGGAACAGGGTTACGGCCAGCAGGTTGTAGAGCAGGTGCACCAGCGCGATCTGCAGCGCCCAGTCCTGGTGGATGCCACCCACCGATGTCGCCGCCAGCAGCGCCGTGATGCAGGTGCCGATATTGGCGCCCATGGTAAAGGGAAACACCTGCTTGAGCGTGAGCACCCCCGCCCCCGCCAGAGGCACGATCAGACTGGTTGTCGTGGAGGAAGACTGCACCATCACCGTAACCGCCATACCGGAGGCCACGCCGGAGAATGCGTTGCGACCTATCGCCAACTGCACAAAGTCCTTCGCGCGCCCCAGCATGACGCTCCGCAATAACCGGCCCAGCAGCAACACCGACGCGATAACCAACCCCACACCGGCAACGATCGCGAGATACCCACCCAGCGGAATGCCCGCCACCTCAGGCAGTGCATGACACAGCTGCAACACCGCCTTGGCCAGGGGTTTGGTCAGGGCCCCAAGGAAATTGAGTTCATCCACCGCCGCCCCGCTACCGCCGCTCAACCGCGCTGACAGGTAGCCGGCGGCACGCTCCAGCGGATGAAATGCCACTTCGATGGGCAGGAAAATCACAATGGAATAGAAGTTGAAGAAGTCGTGCACGGTGGCAGCCTGGAAACTGCGCTTGAAACTTTCGCGGTCGTTGATGCTGCCGATGCTGACAATGGTATTGGTCACGGTCGTGCCCATATTGGCACCCATGATCATCGGCACGGCGATGGCCACCGGGACACCGCCGGCCACCAGGCCAACGATTACCGAGGTGACCGTACTGGACGACTGCACCAGCGCCGTCGCCAGAACGCCGAGAATCACGCCAATAATGGGGCTGCTGGCAAAGGAGAAGATCAGCGCCGCGCCTTGCTCGCCGCCGGAAACCCACTTGAACCCTGCACCAATGACCCCGACGCCAACCAGCAGCAGATAGACCAGTGCAGCGACAAACAGCCAGTTGTAGTACGCGGGAGTGCGGGGCTCGCTCACCTGGATTTCCACAGCGCAGGGGGTAAGCACAATATGGCGTGGATGTTACAACCAGTGCAACAGCGTTTACAAAGTACCCCCGGGACTGCGAGACTCTGCCCGCCCCGAAAATATGAGGAAAACCGCATGCCAGGGCTATTCGCCAGGCTGGGATACCGGGCCCTGCTGGGCATCAAGAAGCGTGTCATCATGAAACCGCAGCCTCGGCCCGCGGTTTACGTGGGTGCAGATGCCGCGCTGCAACTGTGCGACAGCCTGTCCCATTTCAAACTGCGCCATACCCTGATTGTGACGGACCGCCCGCTGATGGAACTGGGCCTGCTGGACAGCCTGCTGGCGAGGCTTGCGCAGCACGGTGTCCAGACCACGGTATTTGACGGGGTCAAACCTGACCCCACGGTCAGCGTGGTGCGTGCGGGCCTTGAGCTACTGCGGTCCGCGCGCTGTGACAGCGTGCTGGCGATTGGCGGTGGCAGCTCCATGGACACCGCCAAGGTGATCGCCCTGGCAGGCGCCAACAACCTGCAGGTGGAGGAATGCGTGGGGCTCAATAAGGCCAAAGGTCCCGCCCTGCCCCTTTACGCCATCCCCACCACCGCGGGAACCGGCAGCGAAGTCACCCTGGCGGCGATCATTTCCGATGATGCGACCCACCAGAAGCTGGTGGTGGCGGACGCACGAGTGATACCCCAGGCGGCGGCGCTGGACCCGGGACTTATGACCGGGCTGCCCCCTGCAGTCACAGCGGCCACCGGCATGGACGCCCTGACCCACGCCATCGAGTCCTACATTAATATCTGGGATACGCCCGAATGCCTGCAGTACGGCCGCGCGGCGACCCGCCTGATTCTGGATAACCTGCCCCGGGCCTACAGCCACGGTGACGATCTCGCTGCCAGGGAAGCCATGGCGCTGGCCTCCTACTACGCGGGCCTCGCCTTCAGCACCTGCCTGGTCGGCTACGTGCATGCCGTGTCCCACCAACTGGGCGGCCACTACGGCGTTCCCCACGGCCTCGGCAACGCCATGGTGCTTCCCCACGTGCTGGAACTGCTGGAGGAAGCCGCCGCACCTCGCCTGGCCGAACTGGCGCTGCACTGCGAGCTGGGCGATGCCGGCGAAGGCGAAAAGGCGCTGGCTCGAAAGTTGATCGACCGCGTCTGGGCGCTGAACGCGGAAATCGGCATACCCAGAACCACCGAGGTGATTCAGGAAGCCGATATCGATGACATCGTGGACGCAGCCCTCAAGGAGGGACACGGCTATCCGGTTCCCCGTTTCCTGGAGCGCGCTGAATGTGTATCGCTGGTGCGGGGGCTGATGTCGTAGCGGCGCTCCTCTTACAGAGTCACGGCGAGACGCGCCGCCAGTGAGCACCTTTGCGTTGCGCCTTGGGTACGGCCTGGGCGGCGCCATGTTCTCGGTGAAGGAAGCCGCCTACGCGGTTTTCGTTATCCTGTTCTACACCCAGGTACTGGGTCTTGGGGGCACCGCTGCCGGTATTGCCCTGGCGCTGGCGGTGGTCGTCGACTGCATATCGGATCCCATCATCGGCGCCTGGTCTGACCAGCTCAACAGCCGCTGGGGACGCCGGCACCCCTTCATGGTGGCGGCAACCCTGCCCCTGGGGATGGGCTTCGTGGGTTTGTTCTGGGTGCCGGAGTGGGTGGTGCGCGACCAGCTATTGCTGACCGGCTGGCTGCTGTTCTGGTCAGTCTGGATTCGCACCGCTGTCTCCCTGTTCGCGATTCCCCATCTCGCCCTGTCGGCGGAGATGACCGACGATTACCGGGAACGCAGCGCAGTCATAGGGATCCGGCTGTTCTTTGTATTCATGTTCTCGGTGCTGATTCCCGCCCTGGCGCTGGTGTTCATCTTTGGCCAACAGGATGGCCTCGATGGACGTTTCCAGCAGAACAACTACCCGCTGTACGGTGCACTTTCCTGTCTGTTGTGCTGGCTTGTGGGCAGCGTCAGCATCTGGAGCACCCGCGGCCTGGCCAGGCCGGCGGCGCGCACGATACAGCACAGCAACAGCAGCGCGGCAGGCTTTATCCGCGACTTCCTGTCGACGCTGCGGCTGAAAAACTTCCGCCAGCTGCTGCTGTTCGACGGTAGCGCGATGGTGTCCTACGGCATCCTCACCGCTACGCACATGCTGGCAAATATCTATTACTGGGAGCTGGACTCAGACGATATCGCACTGCTGCTGGCGCTGCCTTCCGTGGTCGGCGTCTGCCTCGCCCTGCTGTCGGCAAAATGGCTGGGGCGCTGGCTGGCCAAGCACGCCATCCTGCGCGTGAGCTGCGGCCTGCTGATGGTGGACGCGGTCTGGCCCTACCTGCTGCGCTTCGCCGGGCTGATGCCGGAGAATGGCCACCCCCTGGTGCTGTGGCTGCTGGTACTGCAGATGATGATCTGGATGTTCCTGTTCATCCTCCGGGGCATCGCCAGCCAATCCCTGATCGTGGACATGGCCGATGAGAACGACCTGTTGCAGGGAAAACGCCAGGAGGGCGCCTTGTTCGCCGCCTCACTGTTCGCGCAAAAACTCGCAACGGCCGTCGGGCCGCTGTTCATCGGTGTCGTTCTGGATATCATCGGGCTTGAGCGGGGCATGGCGCCCGGCAGCGTGCCGCAGGCCACCCTCACCGGACTGGTGTTATGGTTCGGCGCCGGGGTGCTGACACCGCTGGCTGTAGCGCTGGTCTACAGCTTCCGCGTGTCACTCAGTGAGCAGCGACTGAATGAAATACAACAGGCCTTGCGCCAGCGTTAACACCGTCGTTCGCGCGGCCGGGACGCGCTTGCGGGCGGGGCCACGGCTGGGACAGAATGCCACCCCTTGATTGAGGAGGCAGCATGGACCCCCGCACTGACGACCTGAGAATTGCCCATTCCCAGCCGCTGATTTCCCCGGCGGTACTGGCCGAGGAGTTGCCGCTGGGACCCGGCACCGCGGCCTTCGTGCAACAGGCACGCAGCACCATTGAGGCGATACTCGCCGGCCACGACCCGCGGGTGCTGGTGATCGTGGGCCCCTGCTCGGTTCACGACCCGGCAGCATTGCTGGATTTTGCCCGGCGCTTCAAGGCCGGCACGGACCCCCTCACGGACGCGCTGTTCCCGGTGTTGCGGGTCTATTTTGAAAAGCCGCGCACCATTGTCGGCTGGAAAGGCCTGATCAACGACCCGGACCTGGACGGCAGCTGCCACGTCAACAAGGGCCTGCACCTGGCCCGCCAGGTATTGCTGGACGTGGCGGCGCTGGGTCTGCCCGCCGCCACCGAGTTTCTGGACACGACGCTGGGCCAGTACTACGCGGAGCTGGTCAGCTTCGGCGCGATCGGCGCACGCACGGTGGAGAGCCAGGTGCACCGGGAGCTGGCCTCGGGATTGTCCATGCCGGTGGGCTTCAAGAACGCGACATCGGGGGCGGTAGGCGTGGCGGTGGATGCGATTCGCTCGGCCAGCCACCCGCACTGGTTTCCCTCGCTGACCAAGGAGGGCATGCCTGCAATCCTCCAGTCCACCGGCAATCCCCACGGCTACCTGATACTGCGCGGCGGCAGTGAAAGCGGCCCGAACTATGGGGCCGATGCCATTGCTGCCGCAAGGGCCGTACTGCGCGACAACGATCTGCTGGAATCGCTGATTGTCGATTGCAGCCACGGCAACAGCGGCAAGGACCCGGCCCGTCAGGCCATGGTGATGGAATCCCTGTGCCAGCAGATCGCGGGCGGAGAGACCGCCGTTCGCGGCCTGATGATCGAATCACACCTGCGCGGCGGCACCCAGCCGGTAGTGGACGGGCGCGCCGAGGTGTACGGGCAGAGTATTACCGACGCCTGCCTCGCACTGGATGAGACCTTGCCGCTGCTGGAGAAGCTCGCCACCACCCTGCGGCAGCGGCGCAACAGCTAACCGGCTACCAGGCGTAGCCGATTCTGAACGAATAGGCTTCGTCCAGCTCTTCCGTGTTCCCGGGCGCGCCGCCGTTGTACTCAAAGCGAGCCTGTACCGAGGTTTCAAAGCCATAGATCAGTGGCATACGCAGCCCTACGGTTGCATTCAGCAGTGGCTCATCTGCGCTGTCGAAGTTGAAGGTGCCATCGTGCAGTACATAAAGCGTGGTGCCAAAACCCAGAATGTCACTCTCCAGGTTCAGATCCCAGTTCATGCCCCAGTAGTTGTTGTCCTCCGCAACATCGAACTGCTCGTCAACATATACAGGGCCAGCTTCTGCCGATAGCGTCAGGCGCTTGCTGGAGAAGAACTGTTTTCCGAAGTGGGGGCCGACGACAGTACGTAGATCCAGATCGGCGAACTCGTCGAACTCCAGTCGCAGCTTGCCACCCCAGTAATACTCTCCCTCCGCTTGCGTGAAGTGGTCGTACTTGTTGCGCAGCTGCCAGCTGTTGGAAACATCCTCCCCGTTCGCCAATCCCCGCTCGAAATAGCCCCGGGAATCGTAGCGATCGCGCAGGCTTTGCCAGGTCGCCTGATAGTCTGCATTCACATCATCGGTATCGGCGTTGCCGCGCTGGGCCGCAAACGCGGCGCTGGAGCGGCCCGAGAAATGATAGCCCTCACCCAGCTTCCAGGCAGGGGGATTCACCAGCGCGATATCGTCGATGTCATAGGCTCTGGGAGCCTCTCCCGCGCGCTGCATGGTCAAGGTGTCCCCTGACGCAACGATTTGCTTCTCGCGGAACACCTGCCCATCTGCCATCTGTACCGTCACCGTCTCGTCAGTACGGATGGTGTCGATGTTGGCGCTCTTCACGCTGATTTCTCCCGCAAAAGGCGTATCGAACACCACGAGGCCACCCTCTGCGCTGATCAGCTTGCCCACCAGTCGCGAGCCGTTTTTCATCACCATTTCATCTGCGCTGGAAGCAGCAGCGAAGACAAGCGCGCCAGCGCCCAGCACAAGCGCTCCGAGCTTGCGAAACCCTGTATTCATGGAACCTATCCTCTCTTGTTCGTCTTGCTAACATGATGGCGCTGCCGTGCAGTTGCCACGCGCCAAAAAAGGCCGCGATTATGTCACGCTGGAGCAGACTCGAACAGACGCGCCGCGTGCTCAGGCGGCCGCTTGCGCCGGGGCGCAATGCTCGGCGATGAACTTGCCCAGCAGGGTGAATTCCACCCGCCGCGGTGTCTTCTTGCGCCACATCAGGCCAATGCTGCGGGACACGTCGTTCTCCGCGAAGCGGCGCGTCTGCACGTCGGTCCCGGATAGGATATGTGCATCCAGCGCCATCTGGGGTAGCAGGGTGACGCCAATGCCGTTGGCGACCATCTGGACAATGGTGTTGAGACTGGTGGCCTGGTAGGGCACGCTGATTTCCGAGTCCTTGAGCCTGCAGGCCTCCAGCGCGTGGTCGCGCAGGC
>JAZBPS010000110.1:0-12247 GCA_036353375.1 Halieaceae bacterium
CACTTCCGCGCAGACGCGCGTCAGTGCCGCCGTCAGCGTCGTCTTGCCGTGGTCAACGTGGCCAATCGTTCCCACATTCACGTGGGGCTTGCTGCGTTCGAATTGCTGTTTGGACATAGTGTTAAGCCTCTAACAATAAACTAGTGCGTAACTAGCTGTTTTTGGAAATGATTTCTTGAGCAATGTTATTTGGCGCTTCTGCGTACTTCAGAAACTCCATGGTGTAGGTTGCGCGTCCCTGGGTCGCACTGCGCAGGTCGGTCGCATAACCGAACATTTCAGCCAGAGGCACTTCGGCGCGAACGACCTTGCCGCTCGCATTTTCGTCCATGCCGCCGATCATGCCCCGACGACGGTTCAGGTCGCCTACGACATCACCCATGTTCTCTTCGGGGGTAACCACCTCTACCGACATAATCGGCTCAAGCAGTACCGCACCGCCGCTCTCAGACAATTTTTTGGTTGCCATAGAAGCGGCGATCTTGAACGCCATCTCGTTCGAGTCCACATCGTGGAAGGAGCCGTCGTAAAGCGTGGCCTTCAGACCCAGCAGCGGGTAACCGGCCAACACACCGTTCTGCATTTGTTCGGCAATACCCTTCTCGACCGCGGGGATGTATTCCTTGGGAACAACACCGCCCACAATCTCGTTGACGAATTCGAGACCCTCGGCAGACGCGTCCTCGCCCGGCTCGAACTTCACCCAGACGTGGCCATACTGACCGCGGCCGCCAGACTGACGCACGAACTTGCCTTCAATCTCGCAGGTATTGCGAATGGCCTCACGATAAGCCACCTGGGGCTTGCCGATATTCGCCTCTACACTGAATTCGCGCCGCATGCGGTCCACGATGATATCCAGGTGCAGCTCACCCATACCCGAGATGATGGTTTGGCCCGTCTCCTCGTCGGTTTTTACACGGAAGGAGGGGTCTTCCTGGGCGAGTTTGCCCAGCGCGATACCCATTTTTTCCTGGTCAGCCTTGGACTTGGGTTCCACCGCCACGGATATAACCGGCTCGGGGAACTCCATGCGCTCCAGCACGATGGGCTTGTCGATGTCGCAAAGCGTGTCGCCGGTGGTCACATCCTTCAGACCAACCGCAGCGGCAATATCACCGGCCAGTACTTCCTTGATCTCTTCGCGGCTGTTCGAATGCATCTGCACCATCCGGCCAACGCGCTCTTTCTTCATCTTGACCGAGTTGTACACCGCGGTACCGCCTTCCAGCTTGCCGGAATACACCCGGAAAAAGGTCAATGTACCTACAAAGGGATCCGTAGCGATCTTGAAAGCGAGGGCCGCGAACGGCTCGTCATCATCGGCAACCCTTTTCTCGACGGTCTCGCCGTCCTCCAGGGTGCCTTCTATCGCCTTGACCTCTGTGGGCGCGGGCATGTACTCAATCACCGCGTCCAGCATGGCCTGAACGCCCTTGTTCTTGAACGCAGAGCCGCCCAGCACTGGCACAATCTCATTCGCCAACGTCCGCAGGCGGATACCCAACTTGATCTCTTCAACGGACAGCTCACCGTCCTCAAGGTACTTGTCCATGAGCTCTTCCGTCGCTTCAGCAGCGGCTTCGATCATGAACTCGCGCATTTCTTCGACTTCATCGGCCATATCTGCGGGAACATCCTGGTATTCGAACGTCATTCCCATGTCGTCCTCGTTCCAGATGATGGCCTTGTTCAAAACAAGGTCTACCACACCCTTGAAGTTCTCTTCGGAACCGATGGTCATCTGCAGGGGCACGGGGTTAGCACCCAGCCGCTCTTTCAGCTGCTTTACAACCATTTTGAAGTCTGCACCGGCGCGGTCCATCTTGTTTACAAACACCATGCGCGGCACTTCGTACTTGTTCGCCTGGCGCCATACCGTTTCGGTCTGCGGCTGGACGCCAGAAGACCCGCAAAGCACGACGATTGCGCCGTCCAGGACACGCAGGGAGCGCTCCACCTCAATGGTGAAGTCCACGTGCCCAGGGGTGTCGATGATGTTAATGCGGTGCTGGTCGAACTGCTGATCCATGCCCTGCCAGAAGCAGGTGGTAGCCGCAGACGTAATCGTGATGCCGCGCTCCTGTTCCTGCTCCATCCAGTCCATTGTGGCCGCCCCGTCGTGCACCTCACCGATCTTGTGGGACAGCCCGGTGTAAAACAGAACGCGCTCCGTGGTCGTGGTTTTACCCGCGTCCACGTGCGCGCAGATACCGATGTTGCGATAACGATTGATCGGGGTTTTACGTGCCACGTTTCAAATCCTGTAAATAAGTAGGTTGTAGATAGCGTCTGTGTACTGCCGGCTCTAGAAGCGGTAGTGAGAGAACGCTTTGTTGGCCTCGGCCATACGGTGGACGTCTTCACGCTTGCGAACCGCATTGCCTTTACCCTGGGAGGCATCGATGATCTCGCCCGCCAGGCGCTGCGTCATGGACTTCTCACCGCGCGACCGCGCGTATTCGACAAGCCAGCGCATGGAAAGTGCCATGCGACGTGCCGGACGCACTTCGACGGGCACCTGGTAGGTAGCGCCACCCACACGGCGAGACTTCACCTCAACCATGGGGGCAATATTTTCAAGCGCCTCATCGAACGCCTCGATGGGGTCCTTGGACAGCTTGTCCTGGACAATATCCAGCGCGCCATAGACGATACGCTCGGCTACTGATTTCTTGCCGCTCACCATCACGTGGTTCATGAACTTTGCCAGGGTCTGGTTCCCGAATTTGGGATCCGGCAGGACTTCGCGCTTAGCGACTACGCGTCTTCTCGGCATGGTTGCCTCTCTCTTCTCTTCAGGTTATCCGGACACTGACCTGCCGCATGCGGGGGTGCAGGGTTCCGGCCTTACTTGGGGCATACGCCCCATTCGTTGTTTATGCAGGTACCTTGTTACTTGGGCCGTTTGGCACCGTACTTGGAGCGGCCCTGCTTGCGATCTGCTACGCCAGAGGTGTCAAGGCTGCCACGTACTGTGTGGTAGCGAACACCGGGAAGGTCTTTGACACGACCGCCGCGAATCAGAACCACACTGTGCTCTTGCAGGTTGTGGCCTTCGCCGCCGATATAAGAGGAAACCTCATAACCGTTGGTCAAACGCACACGACATACCTTGCGCAGTGCAGAGTTCGGCTTCTTCGGCGTCGTCGTGTAAACGCGCGTGCAAACGCCGCGGCGCTGCGGACAGCTCTGCAGGGCGGGCACGTCACTTTTTGCGACCTTGCGCTTTCTTGGCTTGCGGACCAACTGGTTGATCGTTGCCATGTTTAGTGAAACTCCGTTACGAAAATTCGGGACGAATGATGTCCCCCCGATTAAGGGAGGCGGCATTCTATAGACGCACCCTGGGGTAGTCAAGCACAACCGCCACGGGCGGAATAATAGCCACCAAAACCCGTCAAGCCTCCTCGAATTCGTACCCGGCGCAGCCGACTCCACAACAGATGGCAAGCCAGGTTGGGCGCCTGTCTCCGATAGCTTAACAGCGGACGGGAGCATACTACTTACTCGACGCACTGGATACAGCACCCCTACGCGGTGACACGGACGCTATCAGGCCCGACGCACGGATTCAGCAGCAAATAGCCCGGCGCCCGCTTTGGTACGCTAGGCTGGAACAGGCGCCCCGGGTCGGGCGTAGTAGCCGAATATATGACCAGGCGATTACAAAATATGCCATCGTTTGAATTTCTGCAGTGGACTGACGGGACACCGGCGTTCAGGAAGTCGCTGGCTAGTGGCAGCACCAGCGCTTTTGCGGCGGAGGCACACGGCCTGGCGGCACTGGCCGCGACAGACACAGTATTAACCCCCAGGATACTGCACGTGGATGCTTCGGAGATCGTAACCGAGCGCATCGAAGAAGGTGTGCCCGATAAAGCGAGCTGGCGCCAGTTGGGCGAACAACTCGGCGCCTTGCACAAACTGCCTCAACCCTGCTTTGGTTTCGACGCGGACACCTACTGCGGTGCCACCCTGCAACCTAATCCACGGATGAAGGACGGACATGCCTTTTTTGCCCGGCACCGTCTGCACTATCTGGCCGATATCGCCCTGCAGTCGAACTTGCTCGCCAGCGGCGAGTATGATTCGGTGGAAAGACTCTGCTCCCGCCTGCCCAGCCTGATCCCGGACCACGGTCCCGCGCTGCTGCACGGGGATCTGTGGCGTGGCAATCTTCTTTTCGATAAAGACGGCCGCCCTCTTGTCATTGATCCCGCCTGTTACTGGGGCTGGCCGGAGGCCGACCTGGCAATGTGCGCCCTGTTTGGCGGCTTCCCGCCCACGTTTTTCGAAAGCTGGGAAAACAGCTTCCAGCCCGAGCCGGGCTGGCGCGAGCGGCTGCCGGTCTACCAGCTCTACCATCTGCTGAACCACCTCACCCTGTTCGGCAGCAGCTACCGCGCCAGCGTCACAGCCATACTGCGCCAATTCGGCTGACGCGGGCAAAAAAAAGGCGCACCAGCCGGGTGCGCCTTTAGCTTTCAAGGCGTCGTTATCAGGTATCGGCCTGCAGAGCCTCGGTGAGCGCTGCTTCGATCTCCTGCATGCTGACACTGCCTTCCGGTGAATCCGCTTCGCGCCGCTTGCGACGCTCTTCGTGATACGCAAGGCCCGTACCCGCAGGGATGAGGCGACCTACAACGACGTTCTCTTTGAGGCCACGCAGATTGTCGCGCTTGCCGGTAACCGCCGCTTCGGTAAGCACTCGCGTGGTTTCCTGGAACGACGCTGCAGATATGAAGCTCTCTGTGGCCAGCGAAGCCTTGGTAATACCCAGCAGTTCACGCTCTCCCTGGGCGGGCACCAGCGACTCTGCCAGCAGGCGCTCGTTCTCTTCCAGGAAGGTGGTGTATTCCACCTGCTCTCCCTTGATCAGGCTGGAGTCACCTGACGCGGTGATAGTTACCTTGCGCAACATCTGGCGAACAATCACTTCGATGTGCTTGTCGTTGATCTTCACACCCTGCAAGCGGTACACGTCCTGGATCTCGTTGACGATGTACTTGGCCAGCTCCTCAATACCTTTCAGACGAAGGATATCGTGGGGGCTGGGTGGGCCTTCCGAAACAACCTCACCCTTCTCAACGGTTTCGCCCTCAAACACAGACATGTTCCGCCACTTGGGAATCAGCGCCTCATAGTGATCACTGCCGTCCGGCAGGGGCTTGCCGTCTGTGGGGGTGATCACCAGGCGACGCTTGCCTTTGGTCTCCTTGCCGAAGCTCACCGTGCCCGAGATCTCCGCCAGAATGGCAGGTTCTTTGGGCTTGCGGGCTTCGAACAGGTCGGCAACCCGCGGCAGACCACCGGTGATGTCACGCGTCTTGGAGCCTTCCTGCGGTATGCGCGCGATGAACTCGCCCACACCGATCTCGGACCCATTCTCCAGTGAGACGATGGCACCGGCCGGAAGGAAGTAGTGCGCTGGCACGTTGGTGCCCGCGATCATCAATTCCTTGCCCTTCTTGTCGACCAGAGTAATAGCAGGACGGATGTCCTTGCCCGCGGCCGGACGCTCACCGGTCTCCATCACCGAAATGCTGGACAGGCCCGTCAGTTCATCCGTCTGGCGCTTGATGGTAATGCCTTCGTCCATGCCGGAGAATTTCACGATACCCGCCACTTCAGTAATGATGGGGTGGGTGTGAGGGTCCCAGGTAGCGACGACATCGCCGGATGCAACTTCAGCGTGGTCAGCAACGGTAATCGTCGCACCGTAGGGCAGCTTGTAGCGCTCACGCTCCCGGCCACGCTCGTCTGATACCGTCAGCTCGCCCGAGCGACTAACCGCGACCAGCTTGCCATCTGCCCGCTCGACATGCTTCAGGTTGTGCAGGCGCACGGTACCGTTACCTTTCACCTGTATGCTGTCAGCCGCGGTTGCCCGGGATGCGGCACCCCCGATATGGAAGGTACGCATGGTGAGCTGGGTGCCGGGCTCCCCGATAGACTGGGCCGCCACTACACCGACAGCCTCGCCCAGGTTGACCCGGTGACCGCGCGCGAGGTCACGTCCATAACACATGGAGCAGATACCGTGGCGCGTCTCACAGGTAATGGGCGAACGGACTTCGATTTCGTCAATGCCCATCTCTTCCAGACGATCGACCCAGCGCTCATCCAGCATGGTTCCAGCCGTCACCGCGATCTCATCATCAGTGCCGGGGCGGATGACATCGCGGGCCACCGTACGACCCAGTACGCGATCGCCAAGGGATTCAATGATGTCGCCGCCTTCGATAACCGGCGTCATCAGCAACCCTGTGTCAGTGCCACAGTCAACTTCCGTGACCACAAGATCCTGGGCCACGTCCACCAGCCGGCGAGTCAGATATCCTGAGTTCGCGGTTTTCAGCGCTGTATCTGCCAGACCTTTCCGCGCGCCGTGGGTAGAAATAAAGTACTGCAGTACGTTTAGCCCCTCGCGGAAGTTTGCGGTGATTGGCGTTTCGATAATCGAACCGTCGGGCTTGGCCATCAAACCCCGCATACCCGCCAACTGGCGAATCTGTGCAGGCGAGCCACGCGCTCCGGAGTCCGCATAGATGTAAACCGAGTTGAAGGAGGCCTGCTCCTCTTCCTCGCCATCCCGGTTGATCACAGTCTCCTTGGAGAGCCCTTCCATCATCGACTTGGAAACCAGGTCATTGGCCCTGGACCAGATATCGATGACCTTATTGTACTTCTCACCCTGGGTAACCAGGCCGGAAGCGTACTGATCCTCGATATCCTTCACTTCTGCGTCGGCGTGCTCGATGATTTTTGCCTTGGCTTCCGGGATCTCGAAATCGTTGACGCCAATAGAGGCGCCTGAACGCGTTGAGTACTCGTAGCCGGTATACATCAGCTGGTCGGCAAAGATCACCGTCGCCTTCAGGCCGACAACCCGATAGCAGCGGTTGATGATGCGTGAGATGGCCTTCTTGTTCATCGCCTGGTTTACCAGGTCGTACTCCAGTCCCTTGGGTACGATTTCCCACAGCAGGGCGCGTCCCACGGTCGTGTCCTGAATGGACGTGGACTGGATCATCTCACCATCTTCGTTCTCAACATGCTGCGTGATGCGCACCTTGATGCGCGCTTGCAGGTGTACGTGGCCTGCGTTGAACGCGCGGTGCACCTCGGTCACGTCCGCAAAGACCATACCCTCGCCCTTGGCATTGATACGGTCACGCGTCATGTAGTACAGGCCGAGCACCACGTCCTGCGACGGCACAATAATCGGCTCACCGCTGGCGGGAGAGAGGATATTGTTGGTCGACATCATCAGCGCCCGCGCCTCCAGCTGGGCTTCCAGCGTCAGCGGGACGTGCACGGCCATCTGGTCGCCGTCAAAGTCGGCGTTGTAGGCGGCGCAAACCAGCGGATGCAGCTGGATCGCCTTGCCTTCAATAAGCACTGGCTCGAACGCCTGAATACCCAGGCGGTGCAGGGTGGGCGCCCGGTTCAGAAGTACCGGATGCTCCCGGATAACTTCCGCGAGGATATCCCACACCTCCGGAGGCTCCCGCTCCACCATCTTCTTGGCAGCCTTGATAGTCGTAGCGAGCCCGCGCAACTCAAGCTTGCCAAAGATGAAGGGCTTGAACAGTTCCAGTGCCATTTTCTTGGGCAGGCCACACTGGTGCAGCTTCAGCGCCGGACCCACAACGATCACCGAACGACCGGAGTAGTCCACGCGCTTGCCCAACAGGTTCTGCCGGAAGCGACCCTGCTTACCCTTGATCATATCTGCCAGGGATTTCAGCGGACGCTTGTTGGATCCGGTAATTGCGCGGCCGCGACGACCGTTATCCAGCAGGGCGTCGACCGCCTCCTGCAGCATTCGCTTCTCGTTGCGCACGATAATATCCGGCGCATTGAGGTCCAGCAGGCGCTTAAGGCGGTTGTTACGGTTGATAACCCGGCGGTACAGATCATTCAGGTCCGAGGTAGCGAAACGACCACCGTCCAGCGGCACCAGCGGACGCAGATCCGGCGGCAGCACCGGCAGTGCATTGAGGATCATCCACTCCGGCTTGTTGCCTGAGGTCGCGAAGGCCTCAAGCAACTTGAGTCGCTTGGACAGCTTCTTGATCTTGGTTTCACTACTGGTCGCAGGAATCTCTTCACGCAGCGTTGCCACTTCCTGATCGATATCCAGCTGGCTCATCAGGTCGTGAACCGCCTCGGCTCCCATCTTGGCGCTGAATTCGTCGCCGAACTCCTCCATTGCCTCGTAGTACTGCTCGTCGGTCAGCAGCTGCCCGTGCTCCAGCGTGGTCATGCCGGGATCGGTTACCACATAGGACTCAAAGTACAGCACGCGCTCGATATCCCGCAGGGTCATGTCGAGTAGCAGGCCTATGCGGGAGGGCAGCGATTTCAGGAACCATATATGAGCAACAGGACTTGCCAGCTCAATGTGACCCATACGCTCGCGACGCACCTTGGCAAGGGCGACTTCGACGCCGCACTTCTCACAGATTACGCCGCGGTGCTTGAGCCGCTTGTACTTTCCACAAAGGCACTCATAGTCCTTTACCGGGCCGAAGATCTTGGCACAGAACAATCCGTCCCGCTCCGGCTTGAAGGTCCGATAGTTGATGGTTTCGGGCTTCTTCACTTCACCGAACGACCACGAGCGGATCATTTCGGGGGACGCCAGACCGATCCGAATGGCGTCGAATTCTTCCGACTGCCCCTGGGACTTCAACAAATTCAATAAGTCTTTCAAGGTTTTTCCTCCAATGGGAAATGCATTTCGTCCGTTGCTACAGGTCCTGGCTTAATCGTGTTCCAGCTCGATATCGATACCGAGGGAACGGATTTCCTTGACCAGTACGTTGAAGGACTCGGGCATTCCCGGCTCCATTCGATGATCACCGTCAACAATGTTCTTGTACATCTTGGTACGGCCTGCCACGTCGTCAGATTTCACTGTCAGCATTTCCTGCAGCGTGTAGGCAGCGCCGTAAGCTTCCAGCGCCCAGACCTCCATCTCGCCGAACCGCTGGCCGCCAAACTGGGCTTTACCGCCCAACGGCTGCTGCGTGACAAGACTGTAAGATCCCGTGGAGCGGGCGTGCATCTTGTCATCGACCAGGTGATTGAGCTTGAGCATGTACATGTAGCCCACGGTCACAGGTCGGTCGAAGGCCTCGCCTGTGCGTCCGTCGTACAGTGTGAACTGCCCACTCTCCGGCAAATCGGCGAGCTTCAACAGGGACTTGATGGACGACTCCTCGGCGCCGTCAAACACCGGCGTTGCCATCGGCACGCCGCCGCGAAGGTTGTTCGCCAGCGCCAGCACCTCGTCGTCGGTAAGAGATGCGATGTCCTCTTCGCGGCCAGCACCGTTGTTGTAGATGGCCTCGAGGAACTTGCGCACCTCTGCCACCTTGCGCTGCTCGCGAATCATCTCGTCGATCTTGTCGCCCAGTCCCTTGGCAGCCATGCCGAGGTGGGTCTCAAGAATCTGGCCCACGTTCATGCGCGAGGGTACGCCCAGCGGGTTGAGCACGATATCCACGGGCTCACCGCGCTCGTCATAGGGCATATCTTCCACCGGCATGATAACGGAGATAACGCCCTTGTTACCGTGACGGCCCGCCATCTTGTCACCCGGCTGAATACGGCGCTTGACCGCCAGATAGACCTTGACGATTTTCAGTACGCCAGGAGCCAGGTCATCGCCGGACTGAAGCTTGCGCTTCTTGTCCTCGAACCGCTCTTCCAGCAAGTCGCGCTGCTGCTTGAGCTGCGCCTCCGCAGCCACCAGGCTGTCATTCAGCTCGGCGCTGGCCATCTTCAGCTTGAACCACTTGTCGCGCTCCAGCTCCTCGAGCACCTTGGCCGTGAGGGTCGTACCCTTGGCGAGCCCTGCACCCGATGCTGTCTTCTTGCCCTTCAGCAAGTTGCCAAGGCGCGCGTACATGGCTTCCTCGAAGATTCTGTACTCTTCGTTCAGGTCCTTCCGGTACTCATCCAGCTGTGCGCGCTCGATCTGCAGTGCACGGGCATCTTTTTCCAGGCCATCACGGGTGAAGACCTGCACGTCAATGACCGTACCCTTGGTAGAGGATGGAACACGCTGGGACGTATCCTTCACGTCAGAGGCCTTCTCGCCAAAGATCGCGCGCAACAGTTTTTCCTCCGGCGTCAGCTGGGTCTCGCCTTTCGGCGTAACCTTGCCCACCAGGATATCGCCCGCGTCCACCTCGGCGCCGATATAGACAATGCCGGACTCGTCGAGTTTGCTCAGCGCGCTCTCGCCCACGTTGGGGATGTCGGCGGTAATTTCCTCCGGGCCCAGTTTGGTGTCCCGCGCAATACAGGTCAGCTCCTGGATGTGGATGGTGGTGAAGCGGTCCTCCTTCACAACACGCTCGGAAACGAGGATAGAGTCCTCGAAGTTGTAACCATTCCAGGGCATGAAGGCGATGCGCATATTCTGGCCCAGGGCCAGCTCACCCATATCGATAGAGGGACCGTCAGCCAGCACGTCACCGCGATCAACAACGTCGCCTTCCTTGACGATGGGGCGCTGGTTGATGCAGGTGTTCTGGTTAGAACGGGTGTATTTGATCAGGTTGTAAATATCGACGGGCGCCTCGTCCTTGCCCACATCAGCATCGCTGACACGGACAACGATGCGACTGGCGTCCACGCTGTCGATCACACCCGCGCGACGCGCCACCACGCACACACCGGAGTCACGGGCGACATGGCTTTCCATGCCTGTGCCCACCAGCGGTTTGTCGGCGCGCAGGGTAGGCACTGCCTGACGCTGCATGTTCGAGCCCATCAGGGCGCGGTTGGCATCGTCGTGCTCCAGGAACGGAATCAGTGATGCGGCAACCGATACCACCTGCCGCGGCGACACGTCCATGTAATCCACGTCTTCCGGCGGCTTGACCGTGAACTCGTTCAGGTAGCGAACGGCAATCAGGTCTTCAACGAACTTGCCCTTGCTGTCCAGCTCGGCAGATGCCTGCGCGATAACGTACTGACCCTCGTTGATCGCGGACAGGTATTCGATATCGTCAGTAACCTTTCCGTCCACGACCTTGCGATAGGGGCTTTCCAGGAAGCCGTACTCATTGGTGCGAGCGTACACCGCCAGCGAGTTGATCAGGCCGATATTCGGACCTTCCGGTGTCTCGATAGGACAAACCCGGCCGTAGTGGGTCGGGTGCACGTCGCGCACCTCAAATCCGGCACGCTCCCGGGTCAAACCACCCGGGCCCAGGGCCGATACGCGACGCTTGTGCGTCACCTCTGACAGCGGGTTGTTCTGGTCCATGAACTGGGACAGCTGGCTGGAGCCAAAGAACTCCTTCACCGCCGCCGCCACCGGCTTGGCGTTAATCAGGTCCTGGGGCATCAGGCCTTCGCTTTCCGCCATGGACAGGCGCTCTTTGACAGCGCGCTCTACCCGGACCAGTCCAACCCGGAACTGGTTCTCAGCCATTTCGCCAACGCTGCGGATACGGCGGTTACCGAGGTGGTCGATGTCGTCGACCATACCCTGGCCATTGCGAATATTGACCAGCGTCTTCAGCACGTCGACGATATCGTCACGATCCAGGATGCCGCTGCCGGTGGACTCCTCGCGACCCAGCCGGCGGTTGAACTTCATGCGACCAACCGCTGACAGGTCGTAGCGATCCGGGGAGAAAAACAGATTCTGGAACAGGTTTTCCGCGGATTCTTTGGTAGGCGGCTCGCCGGGGCGCATCATACGGTAGATTTCTACCAGCGCTTCCAGCTCATTGGTCGTCGTGTCGCTACGCAGGGTGTCCGAAATGAACGGCCCCTGGTCGAGGTCGTTGGTGTAAAGGGTTTCAATTTCCCGAATACCCGCCTCGTCCAGCTTGGCCAGTGCTTCCGCGGTCAGTTCAGAGTTGCACTCGAGCAGCACTTCGCCGGTCTTGGTGTCGACGACGTTCTTGGCCAGCGCACGGCCGAGCACGTACTCGACAGGCACTTCCAGCTCGGTAATTTTTGCATCCTCCAGCTGGCGGATGTGGCGCGCAGTCACACGCCGCCCCTGCTCCACGATAACCTTGCGCCCAACCTTGATCTCGAACGCAGCAACCTCGCCTCGCAGGCGCTCCGGAATCAGGGTCATGGTGTAATTGCCATCCCCATCTGTCTGGAAGGTGTTCACCTCATAGAACATTTCCAGGATTTCTTCCGAGCTGTAGCCCAGGGCCCGCAGCAGGATCGTGGCCGGCAGCTTGCGGCGGCGATCGATACG
>JAZBPS010000111.1:0-2553 GCA_036353375.1 Halieaceae bacterium
CGTGGACTGGGAGCATATCTACGACACCCTGGAGTCACTGCTCCGGGCTCATGCACAGGGAGGAATATCCCATGGGTCTGTTACAGCGAATCGGTGAAGCTGAAATGAATCTGTGCCTGGCGTTCAACCGGGCCAGCCTGCGCCCCGTGCCGGGGCGGGTGTTCGCGGTAGTCAGCCGCCTGGGCGATGGCGTGTTCTGGTACGTGCTCATGATTGCCTTGCCCGTGATCCACGGCTGGGAAGCCATCTGGGCCAGCCTGCACATGGCCGTTGTGGGTGTGGTCGCCCTGCCCATCTACAAATGGTTGAAACACACCACGGTGCGTTCGCGTCCCTGCGACCGGGAAGTGCTGATCCACCGCAGCGTCCCGGCCCTGGATCAGTTCAGTTTCCCCTCCGGGCACACCATGCACGCGGTGGGTTTCACCATCGTGCTGCTGGCCTATTACCCGGAATGGGCCCTTCTGGTGGTGCCGTTTACGGCGCTGGTCGCACTGTCCCGACTGGTGCTGGGCCTGCATTATCCCAGCGACGTACTGGCCGGAGCCGGCATCGGTGCGACGGTGGCCATGGTGAGCCTGGCCCTTTAGCCCGGACATTGCATCAAGGCGGCCGGCGGCTTCGTGCAACCCTTTGAATATGCGTCATAAACCAGCATATTTGATTATAAAGCCGCGGTAACAGTTTGAACATCGCCGCCGGCCGCCTTGATGCAATGTCCGGGTTAGATGATCCTGTCGGGGCATGCTGTTCCGGCTGCTCTGTTCCCGGGCCTTCCCTCACGCAGGTCGGGCTGAAGCCTGATGCAGGCTCAACCCGCCATCCGGCGTGGCGCTGTAGTGCCTTCCGGCAATAGGGGTGGGTCATCCACGGGATGTCCCTGCACTTGAAACCGATCGCCTACGGCCTCACTCTAAGGAGAGTGCCCCCTGCCCGCAGTGAGGTTTTCCCGGCATGAATACTCCTGGCCGTCCCGTCGGATGGCGCCCCTGGCTTGCCGTCGCCCTGATGATCCCCGTGCTGCTGGTGGCCATGATGCTGGGTGTCTTCCTGTTCCTGGCCGTGCTCGGCCTGGGCGTCCTGTTCGCCATCGTCCTGGCCGTACGGCTGTGGTGGCTCAGGCGGCAGCTGCGCAGGTCCGGCGCCCCCACGGTCCTGGATGCCGAGTACGTGGTGGTCCGTGAGCGGGTCAGCCATGACCGGCGGCGTGACTGACCTGGTTATCCCGGGGTGAGGTCACCCATGCTGGACGCAAGTCATATTCGTTGGCGCGCAATGCGCAGACGGGCCCATGTCTGGCTCAGGACCCATCCCCGCGTGCATGCACTGCTGCACAGCACCGGCAGCCTGCACGGCAGTCCGGAGGCAATCGCCCGGGGCGTCGCGGTGGGGCTGCTGATCGGACTCACACCCACGGTGGGTATCCAGACCGTCCTGATGATCACACTCTGTGTCCTGGTCGCGGGCAACTTTCCTGCCGCCTTCGCTGTTTCCTGGGTGAGCAATCCGCTGACCCTCGCGCCCATGGTGTGGGCCTTTCACGAACTCGGTGAGGCGATTCTCTCGCCCTGGGCGACGCTGCTGGCGCGGGTCGATCTCGGGTACCTGCGGGGTGCGGGCGATGACATCCTGTGCACGGCTGCCGGCAGTCTGGCGGTGGCCATCCCGGCCGCGATCGCGGGCTATTTCATCACCCATGCCCTGTCACTGCGATGGCAGGAGCGCCGGGTTCGCCGGCTTCGATCCCCTGGTTCGATCGACGCTGATGCCTGATCCCTTCCGGTGTGCTGGTGTCTCATGACCCCCGGAATCAACATCGCCAGACAGGCGGGGGTCGCTCATAAGGTCCACGCGTACCCCCATGATCCCGCCAGCGAGGCCTACGGGCTTGAGGCCGCGGAGAAACTGGGTGTGCCGGCCGAGCGGGTGTTCAAGACCCTGGTGGTGAGCCTCGACGGGCGGCAGTTGGCGGTGGGCGTGGTGCCCGTGGCGGCCATGCTCTCCATGAAACACATCGCCAGGGCCGCCGGTTCGAAAAAGGCCGCCATGGCCGACAGGGCCGAGGTGGAGCGGGTGACAGGCTATGTGCTCGGCGGGGTGAGCCCCCTGGGGCAGAAGAAACGGCTCAGGACCTTTATCGACGCATCCGCAGCACGCTTCCCGACCATCTACGTCAGTGCCGGACGCAGGGGGCTTGAGATCGAACTGAGTCCTGGGGATCTGTGCCAGCTGACCGGCGGGATGTTCGCGCAGATTGCCCAGGACTGAGGCGCGTCACAGGGTCACGGAATTCGTTGGGGTTCGCTGTGCTCGCCCCAAACTACCAGGCGGTGTTAACTGTGGGGCGGATAAGCGCAGCACATCCGCCGTAACTCCGGGCATCGGCGTTGCCGGATGCGTCTGCGCCTGATCCGGCCTGCCGTCTTGTTGCCCGCAATGAGTTTCGCATTCCCTGCATCTCCGTGTCGCCGCAAGAGGATCAATTAATTCGGTTTCTCCGAGAAAGCCCTACCCTCTACCCGGCTCGCTAAGTCGCAAAGAAATCACTTTCCC
>JAZBPS010000456.1:0-1794 GCA_036353375.1 Halieaceae bacterium
GATATCGAGGAAGCGCTGGCCGTCGTCGCCGTTGTAGGTGACCGCGTTGCCGCTGCGCGTGAAGGGCTGGCTGCGGGCCTGGAAGCCGGCGAAGACAAACTCGTCGTTCGCATCGCGCGTATTGGCGATCCCGACGAGTTCGTCGAGGCGCTCGCTGAGCTCCACGGCGATGGCGTTGCGCGTTTCAGGGCTCTGCGTGGCGTTATTGGCCTGGATCGCCAGCTCGCGAACGCGCTGCAGGACGACACCGATCTGCGACAGGGCCGTCTCCGCCTGGGCGAGCTGGCCCCGGGCGATAACGGCATTACGCCCGAACTGATCGACGCGGGCGAGGTCCTCCTCGATATCCAGCACCTTGACGGCGGCGCTCGGATCGTCGGCCGGCGAGAGGATCTTCTTGCCGTTGGCCAGCTCGAGCTGCGTGCGCTGCAGATCCGCCTGCTTGTCGAGGATCGTCGCGATCCCGAGCTGGAAAGTCTGCAGTGTGGACAGGCGTTCGACCATGCGACCTCCTCAGCGCCCCGTCGCCGCGAGGAGCGTCTGGAACACCTCGTCGGCCACCTGGACAACCCGCGCCGCCGCCTGGTAGGCCTGCTGGAAGCGGATCAGGTCCGCGGCCTCCTCGTCGAGGTTGACACCCTGGATGCCGTCCCGGGCCGATACGGCCTGGTCCAGGAGGGTGCCCTCGGTGTCGGCGGCGGCCCTCGCCTGGCGCGTCTGGACGGCCGCGTCGGCGACGAGGATCGCATAGCTGTCCTGGAAGGAGGCGGTGCCGCCGGCCAGCAGGGGTTCCGTCTGCAGCGCGGCGATGGCCAGGGCATTGCGGTTGTCACCGCTGCCGCTGACGTTGTTCTCGATCGTGAAGACGTCGCCGTCCGTGGGCGTGCCGACCAGGCGGAAGGAGAAGCCGCCGAGCGTCGCACTGATACCGGCGGCGCTGTCGACGGCCGGGTCATAGGCAATCGGCCCGCCGGCAATGCCGCTGACCACGAAGCCCGGCAGGCCCGGCCCGAGGGCGTTGGAATCGAAGGTCAGCGTGACCGGTGTGGCCAGGGGCAGGTTCGTAACGTCCTCGACGGCCAGCTCCCGCAGCTCACCGTTGCCGGCGTTGGCGAGGGAGGGCGCGCTGCGCAGGGGGCTCGCCGCGGCGACGGTGCGCGGATCCGTGATCAGCGCCTCGAAGAGGCTGCCGGCCTGGGCCACGGGATCGATGAGGAAGGCATCACCGGCGGCGGGACTGCCCGAGGGCGTGATCTCGACCCCGTCCACGAGGAAGGGCCCGGGACCCGTCTGCGCGGCGCCCGTGCGCGTGTTGCGCAGCGTGTAGTCGGTCCCGTCAAAGCGCAGTTCGTAGGTGTCGCCGGTCAGCGCCGCGACGTCGACCAGGACCGCACTCACGGTGCCAGTGCCGGCGTTCGTGCTCTGGGGCGTGACCGACGGCTCGAGGGGCCGGAAGAAATCCGTGCCGAGGTTGCCGTCGAGATTGAGGCCGAGGCGGCTCTGGCGATTTACGGACTCCGTCAGACCTACGGCGATGACGCCGAGCTGGGCGCGGCTGCGGTCAACCAGTGTGTTGCGCGCATCCACCAGGGCGCCGAGCTCGCCGCCGCTCAGGAAGCGGCTGATGTCGGACTGCAGCGAGAGCCCCGATATCCCCACGTTCACCCGCCCGGCCTGGAAGGGGTCGGGGAAGGTGTCGAGCCTGGAGGCGATGTTGCCCACGACGAGGGACTGGCCGTTGCCGAGAAACACGTTCACGGCACCATCGTCCTGGGTGAAGGTGCTCACGCCGAC
>JAZBPS010000457.1:0-1770 GCA_036353375.1 Halieaceae bacterium
AAATAACGCGATGTGCAACTAATTTCCGATCACCTCAAAATGACAGTACACCTTGCAGAGAAAGGGGTTTAGGCAATTCGTGGATGCCTCTATTGCCACTCGCTGGGCAATCTTTAGCGGCTTATTGAGAATATTCTCATTTGCGAAGGGCTATTTACTCCTTTAGTGGCGAGGTTTTGCCCTCTGTAGAGGCTGAAATGGCGGAAAATCGTTGAACTGAAAGTTGCACATCGCGTAAATACGGTTTGATGGCGATGACTGGCATAGATTTCTATCGGATTACTCTGCATCACTTTGACTTGGATAACTCTTTGACTTATGGGCACCTCGAAAAATAGCCAAGGCAATCTCATTATGAGATCCTGAGGGAGACTAAAGCTAACGGCTACGGAAAATGGGACAGCAAGGATTCTGGGATCTGCAATCGCGTCAGCAAACGCTAGCGAGCAAGAAAGACTTCTTAGCGCGTCTCGACCGGTTGGTGCCCTGGTAAACGTTTCGCCCGACGTTGAAGAAAATTTGTGAAAAACCCCGGAAAAGCAAAGCGGGTCGTAAGCCCTTAGACGAGGTGCTGCTGTTCAAAATGCTGGTGCTGCAAAGGCTCTACAACATCAGCGATGAAGACTTGGAATATCAGGTGAATGACCGCATCTCGTTCATGCAGTTTCTGAACCTGGGACTCGAGGACCGGGTGCCCGATGCGACGACGGTGTGGTTGTTCAGGGAACAGTTGCAACAGCAGGGACTGGTGGAAGCGCTCTTCGAGCAGTTTGAAAGCTATCTGCAGCAGGCCGGCTATCAGGCGAAAGACGGTCAAATCATGGATGCGACGCTGGTGCCGGTACCCAAGCAGCGCAACGGCAAGGCAGAAAACCAACAGATTAAGTCCGGGCAAATGCCCGAGGACTGGTCACAACAGCCTGATAAACGAGCGCAAAAGGATATCGATGCTCGTTGGACAAAGAAGAACAACGTGTCGCACTTTGGCTATAAAGACCACATCAGCATTGATGGCGGCTTCGGTTTTATCCGCCGTTACGTCGTGACCGATGCCGCTGTCCATGACTCGCAAGTGCTGGGAGAGTTGCTCGATATTGACAACCCGGACGAGCGCCTCTGGGCCGACAGTGCCTATCGCTCTGAAGCTCGTTTAGACGTGTTGGAGTGGATGGGCTTTGCGCCGCTATTTAACGAGCGAGCCTATCGCAATGCACCGTTGAGTAATGAGCAGAAAGCGACGAACCGAGAGCGCTCCAAGACCCGCGCCAAAGTCGAGCATGTCTTCGGCAGTTGGGTCAGTAGCAGTGGGGGCAAGTTGCTCCGCACGATTGGCATCGCTAGAGCAAAAACCAATCTAGGCTTGCAGAACCTGGTGTACAACTTCAAGCGCTTGGTCTTTCTCAAATCGCAGGCAGGCAGTACTGAGGTCGCAGGATAATTGTCTCGATTGAGATGAATTCGGGATAGCAAATGGGTCGTTTGTTCCGAAGTAAGGACTTTGGCAGAAGAGGCAGAAGAGTCTCTTACAGCCTTGAGCAACATCCAAGTCTCAGATGAGTCTCACTGCCGATGAAAAGGCCGATTAATCGAGGTGTCCTTATGTATACACGGTAGGCTGCTACTTGAAAGGTGAAGATGCTGGGTTTGTAAACATACGCTGCTGCAACGCGAGAACATCTGAGCTGTGAGCTAGGTTGAAGGCGTTGGGTATGCTTTGGATCGGGTTCGTCGCCAGATGTGGCGGCGCTGTGTTCACGGCCCCTAATCCTC
>JAZBPS010000112.1:0-8728 GCA_036353375.1 Halieaceae bacterium
CCCGGAATTCGACGCCCCGGCCATCTGGTGGACCCCCACCATCGCGCCAGGCGACATGATCATCTACACCGGTGACGCCTTCAAAGCCTGGCGCGGCGACGCCCTGGTGGCAGGCCTCGCCTCCCGCGCCATCATCCGCGTGGAACTGAAAAAAGACGGCAGCGCCGAGGAAGTCGAACGCTACGACATGGGCCAACGCATCCGCGCCCTGGGCGAAGACGCCAACGGCGCCATCTGGGTGCTGGAAGACGAGCGCCGCGACCAGGGCGGGCGGCTCCTGAAGCTGACCCCATAACCCCACGCCGCGAGGGGTTATAGTCACAGAACTGTCATCTCCGCGTAGGCGGAAAGCCTTAGCTGTCCGTGCATAAATCATGAACAGGGACGCTGGTCTCATTTTTGTTCAATGTGAACAATTTCACTGATCTCGACCGACTCTCCCGGCGTATCGACACGCAAGCCAATCAGGCTTACGTACGTTGTACTTTCCCCATTTGGAGAATCACATGAAGAGCAACACCCTCTTTGCACGTAGCGCGCTCGGCGCCCTGCTCATTGCCGCGCCTATGGCCCAGGCAGCTGACCTTTACGTTGGCGGTTCCGTCGGCTACGTCGACATGGACGATATCGACACCGACGGTAACTTTACCTCTGACTTCGTCACCGGCCAGGTTACTGATGTTCCCGGTTCGCCGCTGACTATTCCCGCTGGCGAGTCCGTCAACTGGGATACCGAGCTGGATAGCGGCTACGGCATCGGTCTGGTGTTCGGCATGAAGTTCGACCTGTTCAGCCAGTCCTGGCGCGCCGAACTGGAGTACTCCTACACCACCAATGACGTGGATTCTCACTCCAACGTAACGGCGGCGGGCATTGGCCTGGATCCCATCGACGCCGGCATCCTGCTTACTGGCAACACAGAAGACCTGGGCGTAACGACCGGCGACCTGGTGAATAACGGCCAGGGTGAAGTAGAAACCAACAGCCTGTTCGTAAATGCGTACTACGATTTCAAGACCAGCACCAACTGGACTCCGTTTATCGGCGTAGGCATCGGTTACTCAAATGTTGATGTGGATTACTCACCGTCCAATGTGGGCATCATCGACGAAGATGACGATGTATTCGCCTGGCAGGTCATGGGTGGTGTGAGCTACGCCTTCAACGAGCAGTTTGAACTGACCGGCTCTGTGCGTTACCGCGAAACCGACGAAGCAGACCTCAACTCAGACCTGCTGCCGGCCAGCTTCGATATTGAAACCGAATCCCTGATCGTCGACCTGGGCATTCGCTACAACTTCAGCTTCTAAAGCACCATCCCGGTTCATATTTCGATGTGCAAGGGCCCCGTTTGGGGCCCTTTTTTATTTCTGCTCCGCAATCACCGCCAGGAAGGCTTCGCCGTATTTGTCGAGTTTGCGCTGGCCCACCCCACTGAGCTCGGCAAACTGCGACATCGACCCCGGCTGCATCACGCACATCTCCTGCAGGGTGCTATCGTGGAAAATCACGTAGGGCGGCACGCCTTGTTCTTCCGCCAGCTTGCGCCGGCATTCCCGCAGCGCCTCCCAGAGGCCCACGTCGATATCTTCCGGTAGCGGGGTTTTGGTCTGTCGCTTCGCTGCGGCCTGTTTCACCTCGCGGCGCAGGTCGATGGATTCCTCACCCTTCAGTAGCGGCCGGCACTTGGGCTCCAGTCGCAGCGAGCCAAAGCCTTCCAGGTCCACACTGAAATATCCCCGCGCCACCAGCTGCCGGAACACCGAGCGCCATTGATTGCCGTCCAGGTCCTTGCCCACCCCATAGGTGGGCAGCAGGTGGTGGTCCCACTGGTAGATGCGGTCATTCTCAGCACCGCGCAGTACATCGATCAGGTGGTTTACCCCGAAGCGCTGGCCGGTGCGGTAGGCCACGCTTAGCGCCTTTCGGGCGGCCTCGGTGCCGTCCCAGGTGTCGACCGGCGTCAGGCAGGTGTCGCAGTTGCCGCAGGGCTCGTGTAGTTCCTCGCCAAAATAGCCCAGCAACGCCTGGCGTCGGCAGCTGGTGATTTCGCACAGGCCCAGCATGGCATTCAGGCGGTGCTGCTCGGCGCGCTTGTGCTCCTCACTGCCCTCCGAGTTGGCCATCATCTGCCGCAGCTTGATCACGTCCTGCAGGCCGTAGACCATCCAGGCGTCCGCAGGGGCGCCATCGCGCCCCGCGCGACCGGTTTCCTGGTAGTAGCTCTCCACCGTCTTGGGCAGGTCGAGGTGGGCCACGAAACGCACATCGGGCTTGTCGATGCCCATACCAAAGGCAATCGTCGCCACCACTATCACCCCGTCTTCCTTCAGGAAGCGCGACTGGTGGTGGGCGCGCAGCTCAGCGCTCAAACCCGCATGATAGGGCAGGGCGGTAAAGCCCTCGTCGCACAGCCAGGCGGAGGTCTGCTCGGTCTTGTTGCGCGACAGGCAGTAGACGATGCCGGCGTCGTTGGGGTGCTCGTTTTTCAGGAACTTGAGTAGCTGGGTCTTGGGATTGTGGCGCGGTGCTATGCGGTAGCAGATATTGGGCCGGTCGAAGCCGGCGATAAACTGCCGCGCCTCGCCCAGGTCCAGGCGGCTGACGATCTCGGCGCGGGTGCGGGCATCGGCGGTGGCCGTCAGCGCAATACGCGGCACCTGCGGGAACTGCTCATGCAGCAAACTCAGGCGAAAATAATCGGACCGAAAATCATGCCCCCACTGCGACACACAGTGGGCCTCATCAATGGCGAACAGGGCGATGTCGCTCCGCGCCAGCAGCTCCAGCATGCGTGGCTGGGCAAGGCGTTCCGGGGCGATGTATAGCAGGTCCAGCTCACCGCGCAGCAGTCGGGCTTCTACTTCCTCGGCCTCGAACGGCGGCAGGGTGGAGTTCAGAAAGCTGGCGCGAATGCCCAGCTGCTTCAGTGCATCCACCTGGTCCTGCATAAGGGCGATCAGCGGTGAGATGACAATGGCGCAGCCCTCCCGCGCCAGCGCGGGTACCTGGTAGCACAGGCTCTTGCCGCCGCCGGTGGGCATCAGCACCAGGGCATCGCCGCCGGCCATCACGGTATCGATAATCTCGCCCTGGGGTGGGCGAAATTCGCTGTAACCGAAGGTGTCCTGGAGTATCTGCTGAGGGTCCCGCATGGGATAGTGAGATTAGCAGGCCGGCTGGTTGGCGGGAACTGCAATTACCACCGATGCGGGCCATTCCGCGGGCCCGGGGCGATGGCGCCGATTGGTTTAAGAAGCCGACTTGCGCGATTGCCGTTCGGCGACTTCACTAAAGGAATAAGAACAGGTAGGGAGCGCCGCCGCATGGCCACGAAAGGGCCAATTCTTATTCTCAGTATCGACGGGGGAGGGTCCCGCGGTGTCATTCCCACCAATCTGCTGGCCTACATGGAACGGGAAGACAAGCTCTCGATCCGGGAGGAGTTCGACTTCTTTGCCGGTGTGAGTACCGGCGCTATGGTGGCGGCCTACCTGGCCAAGAACGCGGGCAGCATGAGCGACCTGGCGAACGACGGCTATTCCTCCGAGCGGCTCACGGAAATTTTCGACAAGTCCATCTGGGACAAGCTGCTGGGCCGCATCCAGAACCAGCCCAAGTATGACGGCATCAGCAAGCGCGAGTACATCGAGCAGCAGCTGGACGGCGTGCGCATCAACGAGGTGGTAGACAAACACCTGCTGATCCTGGCCTACGATTTCATCAACCGCGAGCTGGTGACCTTCAAGAACAACCGCGGCCACGACGCCCTGTACAACCCGACCCTGGCGGAAATCTGTGACGCCGCCTCGGCCGCACCCACCATGTACCCGCCGGTGCCGACCACGGCGCCCAGGCGACGCTGGCTGATGGACGGCGCGATTGCCACCAACGATCCGAGCCAGTGCGCCATCACCGAAGCGTTGGCCATTGGTCACCGCCTTGAGGATATCTGGATGCTGTCGCTGGGCACCGGCAGGCCGGCCCACGACCTCAGCCACCAGGAACGTGACCGTATCGGCGAGAACTCGCGCCACTGGGGCATTGTCGGCTGGCTGTCCAACGGCCTGCTGGACAATATGCTCAGCGCCAGCTCCTCAGTCAGTGCCCACCAGTGCAAGCAGTTGCTGGGCGAACGCTACCTGCGCATCAACGATGAACTGCCGCGCTCGCTGATGCAGCTCGACAACACCACGGCTGTGAGGGTGGAGGACCTGAGGTCTTATGCTTTCCTCTGGTACGAGAAATTCGCTGGACAGATTCGCGCCCTTCTGGACGGCGTTGCCGCGGCACGTGGCCGTTACGCACAGACGTCCGCGCAAATGGCTGCGGTCGGCAGCGAGCAAACAGCAATGAACAGCTTGAATAGCTAAGGCAATACTAAAAGGAGTCAGCAATGCGATGCGATCTGTGGTTTGTCCCCTGTCTCAGCCTGCTGCTCGCGGCGGCAGGCGCCACGGCGGAACCGCGCCTGGTTTCAAGCCTGGGCCGGCTGGAGCCGGAAAACGGGGTGCTGGAACTGGCAGGGCCTTCGGGTAACGGCTTCAGGGGTGCGGTTATCAAGTCGATGGAAGTGGCCGAAGGCGACTGGGTGGAAAAAGATCAGGTGATTGCGCGGCTCGACAGCTACGCCGTGCGGGAAGCCGAGGTCACTCGCCTCAAGGCCATACTCGCCAATGCCGAGCGTGAAATGGCGCGCCAGAACAACCTCAAGAAAACCTCGTCGACCAGCGAGTCGAAACTCGACGCCGCCAGGATGCAACTGGATATCGCCCGGGCAGACCTGGCCGCCGCCTTGGCGCAGCTGGAGTTGGCCCTGGTGCGCGCCCCCATGCGCGCACAGATTCTTGAGATTCACGCCTACCCGGGGGAGCGGGTCGGGGTGGAGGGCATCATGGAGCTGGGTCGCACCGACCGCATGTATGCCGTGGCTGAGGTCTATGAAACCGATATCACCCAGGTCGCGGTGGGACAGGCGGCCCGCGTGATCACCTCGGCCATGGACGAGCCGCTGACCGGCAAGGTAGAGCGTATTTCCCTCAAGGTAGGCCGGTTGGATGCGGTGGGCACCGACCCCATCGCCAAGACCGATGCCCGGGTGGTGGAAGTGTTCATCCTGCTAGATGACCCCGCTGCCGTGGCGCGCTTTACCAATATGCAGGTGAAAGTCGAGATTCAGACCTGATGATTCGCTCCATACCCCTCGGTTGGCTGCAGCTTTGGCACCAGAAGCTGCGCCTGGTGGCCGCCACCCTGGGCATCAGCTTTGCAGTGATCCTGATATTCGTGCAGCTGGAGTTTCGCGAAGCGCTGTTTGTAAGCGCCGTGCGCTACCACACCGCTATGGATTACGACCTTGCCATGCTGAGCCCCAAGACCGACTTCATGGTGTCGTCAAAGCAGTTTGCCCGCAGCCGGCTTTACCAGGTGAAGGGCTTCGACGGGGTCGAGGCCGTCACGCCGGTGTATATGCGCCTGGTGAGCTGGCGCAACCCCTCTGACCGATCCAAGGCCCGCAACATTCTCGCCATCGGTTACGACCCGGCGGAGCCCGGCTTCCAGCGCCTGTTGACGCCTGCACAGGTCGAGGCGATCAAGATACCTGACCAGGTGATTTTCGACCGACTGGGCCGCGACGAGTACGGCCCGGTGCGCGAGATGCTCGATGCCGGTGAAGAGGTGCAGGTAGAGATCAACGACCGCCGGGTGACGCTGGCCGGCATGTACCGGGTGGGCACCTCCTTTGGGCTCGACGGTGGGGTGATCACCTCCGACCTTAATTTCCTGCGCCTGTTGCCTTCACGCAGCAAGTCGGCGATTGACTTCGGGCTGATCAAGCTTGAACCGGGCGCCGACCCGGTGGCAGTGCAGGCGGCTATTGTGGCGACTATCCCGAAAGATGTGCGGGTGCTGACGCGGGAAGAGTTCATGGAGCTGGAGCGGCAGTACTGGAACAAGACAACGCCGATCGGCTACATCTTTGCATTTGGTGCAGTCATGGGTCTGGTGGTGGGCTTCATCATCGTCTACCAGATCCTGTTCGCCGACGTGCAGGACCACCTCAAGGAGTACGCGACCCTGAAGGCGATGGGCTATTCCAATGGCTACCTGCGCCGCGTAGTGTTGCAGGAGGCCTTGATTCTTGCGGTGCTGGGTTACCTGCCAGGCCTGGCGGTGGCCCACCTGGTGTTTACCCGCGGTGCCGACGCCACCCGCTTGCCGCTGGAAATGACCACCCAGAGCGCGCTGGGGGTGTTCGCGCTAACGGTATTCATGTGCGCGGGCTCGGCGCTGCTGGCCCTGCGCAGGCTGCGCGGCGTTGACCCGGCGGAGGTGTTCGCATGAGCGATGCCGTCCCGATTGCACTGCAGGAGGTGTCTTACAGCTACGGCGCCGGCGCGCTGCGCAAACAGATCCTGTTCGACATCAGCACCGAGATAAAGGCGGGCGAAATCGTCATCCTCACCGGCCCTTCGGGCTCGGGCAAAACCACGCTGCTGACGCTGATCGGTGCGCTGCGTTCGGCCCAGCAGGGCAGCATCGAGGTGCTGGGGCAGCAGCTCAACAATGCCCGCGAGCGCACCCTGGTGAAGGTACGCCGGCAGATCGGCTATGTGTTCCAGTCGCACAACCTGCTGCGCAGCCTCAACATTCAGCAGAACGTGCAGATGGCCCTGCAGCTGGCCGGTGTCAGCCCCGGCAAGGGCAAGCAGCGCGCCCTTGAGGTGCTGGAGCGAGTGGGGCTTGCAGACAGTGCGAAAAAGTTTCCCGAGCAGCTCTCGGGCGGGCAGAAGCAGCGTGCGGGGATCGCCCGTGCACTGGTGAACCGGCCCGGTATTATTCTCGCCGATGAGCCCACCGCGTCACTGGACAAGCAATCAGGCCGCGATGTCGTCAACCTCATCCAGTCGCTGGCGCGGGAAGACGGCGCCGCGGTGATCCTGGTGACCCACGACAACCGCATTCTTGATGTGGCCGACCACATCCTGCACCTGGAAGACGGCCATATGAAGCCGCTGAGCGAAGCCGTGTCGGAAGGCACCAGCCAGATGCTCAACATGCTGGAGAAGCACGACCCGGAAGCCGCCAGTTTCCTGGCCGCTTTTGCCTTCGCGCTGGCGCGGGTGGCCTGGTCTGACAGCGTGGTGCAGGACAGCGAGCGCGAACGCATGCGCGAGATCCTCCAGGAAACAGCCGACCTGGCGCCCCACGAGGTGGAGTTTGTGATGGAACTGGCGATGATGCAGAAGCGAGCCCGTGACGGCATGGGCGACCGCTCCGTGGGCCAGCGGCTTGACGCCCAGCGCAGCGAGCATTTTGTGCGCTCGCTCTATGCTATCGCCCAGGCGGATGGCGAGGTCAGCGGCGAGGAGCTGCGCGAGATCCAGGCGATCGCGGCCGAGTTCGGGGTAGACGCCGCGCCCTAGGCCGTGTGTTTCTGCGCTGCTGCTGCGGCCAGCTATTTACAGGAGAATAGCTCCCGACAGGTGGCCTGCCGGGAAACGAACAATGCTGGCCGCCGGGCAGCGGCCACCAGGGCGGCTATTTTTTCTTCTTCGCGGCTTTGCGGGCCTCTACCGCCGGTCGCTTCTTGGCGCGGGGCTTGCCGGCAGGCTTCTTCCTGCCGCCTGCGGGCTTCTTGCGCGGCGGCGCGTCGCCCTCCAGCACGGGCTGTGGCCGGGGTGCTGTGTCACCTTCTTTTGCGGGCCGCTTGCGCGGTGTTCTCTCAGCTGCCGCCGGGCTGGCATCCCGCTCCTGGGCACGCTTCGAATCTGCCTTGGAGATCTGCAGCCGTTGGCCGGAGACCCACACGCCCTTCAGGTGGTTGAACACTTCCTTCGGCATGCCGTCGGGCAGGTCGACGGTGGCGTGGTCGTCATAGATCTCGATGCGACCGATGTACTCGGAATCGATCTCTGCCTCGTTGGCAATGGCGCCGACAATATTGCCCGGCTTCACACCGTGGTCGTAGCCCACCTCGATGCGGTAGCGCGTCATGCCCTTGTCGGGGCGGGTGACCTCGCGCTCATCCTTGCCGGGCCGGCGTGAACCTTCGGGTACCGGCGTGCGCTTGCGCTCGCCGTCTTTCTCGCGGCGCTTGTCGCGCTCCTCGGCGCGGCGCTCCGGCGTCTTGCGCAGTTTCTCCCTGGCAAACAGCGGCTGCTTGTCCTGGGCCATGGCGGCCAGTGCGGCGGCCACCTCGATCACCGGCACGCCGTAGTCGTGCTGGTACTGCTCCACCAGGTGGCGGAACTTGTCGAGGTCGTCGGTGCTCACCAGCGTTTCCGAGATACGCGCCTTGAAGCGCTTGACGCGCGTGTCGGACACATCCTCGGCGCTGGGCATCTCCATCTTCTCGATGGTCTTGCCGGTGGATTTTTCGATGGCGCGCAGCAGGCGGCGCTCGCGGTTGGAGGCAAACAGGATGGCGTCGCCCTCGCGCCCGGCGCGGCCGGTGCGGCCGATACGGTGCACGTAGGCTTCCACATCGTAGGGAATGTCGTAGTTGAGCACGTGTGAAATGCGCTCCACGTCCAGGCCGCGGGCGGCCACGTCGGTGGCCACGAGGATATCCAGGCGGCCCTTCTTCAGGGCATCCACGGTTTTCTCGCGCTGGGCCTGGGCGATATCGCCGTTCAGCGCCGCGGCGGCATAACCACGGGCGTTGAGCTTCTCGGCCAGCTCAGTGGTGGCAATCCGGGTGCGTACGAAGATGATCATGCCGTCG
>JAZBPS010000113.1:0-12429 GCA_036353375.1 Halieaceae bacterium
CTGATGATCGGCGTGGAAGAAGCAGTGGGTCAGCTCACCGAGCGCGCGCAACGCTATGGCCGCACGGCGCTACCCATCGACCCGGCGCCTATCCCACAGATCTAGCGGAAGCACCGCTTGCGAAAGCAGCCCCTGCGCGGTACGGGGGCTGCGCCTCTGACGCAGACACTGCCTGCAGACGCGAAGCCCCCAATCTCGTTACTGGCAGGCGCGAACGTTACTCCCGGTTGCGTATCAGTCGCGTATGTCACACAGGTAGTCGAGCTGATTGCCGACCATAATGCAGCGGTGACGCCGCCCTTCAACCGCGGGGTCTGAGGCTTCATACCCCGCATCCCCGTCGTAGAGAAAGTGCAGTGCATCGTCGAGCTGTGTAACCCTGGGTTCAAAGCGCGTTGGCTCGCCGCTGCAACCGTCGGCCAGCAGTGCGTTGCAGTCGCCGTGCCGCGCCAGTTCCAGCAGTGTGATATAGGTGGGCGGTAACAGCACCAGCTCACCCTTTCGCTGCGCTTCCAGTGCCAACGCGGGACACATCCAGCGGTAGCGCGCGATCTCTCCCCCGTCCACGACCACCTCCTGGTCGTCGTCCACCAGCGCCACAAAAAACCAGGTCGCGTAGCGTTTTTTCACGCCCACCGGTGTGGTCCAGTGAGACAGCTGGAACAGATTCTGCGCGGGTACATCCAGCGCCGTCTCCTCGCGGGTTTCACGGATCGCGGCGGCCAGGGCTGCCTCGTAGTCACTGGCGGCATCGCGCTCGTCCTGTGGCTCCACGCGACCGCCCGGGAACACCCACATACCCGCCATGTGCTTGAGTTGCTGACTGCGCTGCACCAGCAGCACCTCCAGCGACGACTGCGCGGCCTGTCGGGCCGGGCGCACGATAACCACCGTGGCCGACGGGTGCGCGGGCGCTTCTTCACCGCTATTGAACTCCATGCCGCCGGCGCGCATCACTGGGCCGGGTAAAAGCGGGAAATGGTATCGACGACGCAGGCGGGGCGTTCGCTGCCTTCAATCTCCACGGTTACCCGAACCACAACCTGCACACCGCCTTTAACCGGCTCCGCACTGATCACTTCGCCGCTGCCGCGCAGGCGCGAACCCACAGGTACAGGCGCCGGAAAGCGCACCTTCTCGCAACCGTAGTTGACGCCCATGCTGACCTGCTCTACCTGCAGAAGCTGGGGCAGAAAGTAATTGGCCAGAGACAGGCTCAGGTAACCGTGGGCAATGGTGGCGCCGAAGGGACCGGATTTTGCCCGCTCCGGGTCGACATGGATCCACTGGTGATCTCCGGTCGCGTCAGCAAACTGGTCGATACGCTGCTGGGTTATCTCAAGCCAGTCGGTGGGCGGCAGGGTGGTTCCAACCGCCTCCAGCAGGGCATCGGGGTGATCAATAACAGTTGCCATGGTTTTCCTCTCTGTGGAGCCAGGCGCGAAAGGACGCCCCTGATGATTCGTAAGTTGCTATTTTTTAAAGAGTTTATAAATCCGCACGCAAACACGTCCAGCGCCAGCGGCGGTTTCTGAAAAACGGCTTGCATAGTTAGACTGATTTGGTGTTATAGTTACGTATAACACTAAACAAGGCGCCGAGGCGCCCCACAGCCAGGCACGACACATGCACCCTGAACAACAGCAGCCACATTACCTGATCGACACATTCACGCACCACCCGCTGGCACGCCGCCTTACCCGGCAAAGGAGGTCATCATGACACTCGACATGCGACAAACCACCAACAGGCAGACCCGCAGCAAGCTCGCCATTGCGTTGGCGGGACTTGCGGCAGCCGGATCGCTCGTAGCGACTGCGTCCATGCACGCCAGCAGCGGGCCGCAGGACAATGTCCTGCCCGCCACCTCAAGGCACGCAGAGCCCAGCGCACTGGCACCGGAACGACGACTGCCTGGCGCGGTCGCGTCTGCGCGTCATGCACAGCTCACTGCCGCCATAAGCGCCAGGGTAGAAAGCGTCGCAGTCAGTGAGGGACAGATCGTGGAAAAAGGCGATGTGCTGCTTGCGCTGGATGATGCCGACGAAGCGCTTCTCTTCGATCAACGTGAAGCAGATGTGATTGAGGCCCGTGCGGCGCTGGAAACGCTCGCCCAGCAGTTCGCAGCAGACCGGCGGGTGCTGGAACACATGCGCGAACTGCATCGTCTTACACTGGCCAAACGCCAGCGTCTGGAGGGGCTCGCCAGCCAGGACCCGGGGCAGCTGGAAGACACGCGAGCCAGTCTCGCGAGGCAGTCGATCCAACTGGCCGAGCAGCAACTCAAGGTCGACAATCACCCGCAGCGTATCGCCGTGGCCGAGGCCGCCCTGGCCCGCGCCGAATCGCTGCTTGCTGAGCAGGAGCTGCGCTTGTCGCGGACCGTCGTGACCGCCCCTTTCGCGGTCGCATTGCGCGCATTGCAGTTGCCCCGGGAGACCGTGTGCGCAAAGGCGATGTACTGCTGGAAATTTACGATACCGCGGCCCTCCAGGTCCGTGTGACCTTGCCCGACCCTGCAACCGGGCAAGTCAGACGGGTATGGCCTTCAGCGAGGCCATCACCGCCCCATACGAGCATGGTCGCATCCGCGCCAGTGAGCTAATGCCGTTGCAGACGGGCCCGCGATCTGCTGCAGGCCGGCAGTGGACTTCGGGTGCAGTGGTCAACGGCTGGCGGGTGGGCTGAACCCGCGGCATAAAAGGGTTTCAAGCAGGGGACAGCGGCAAAAAAAAACGCTATTTTACGCACCTCGATAACAATACCACCGAGGGAATCCCTGATGCTCGAGAACATTGACATCAACGCTCTGATCAACGATTACGGCATGCCCTGGGCCATCAATATCGGCATGGCCCTGATTATCTTCATTGTCGGCCGCATGGTCGTGTCCGCTGTGGTCGGCGTCATCCGCAAGCTGATGAGCCGCGCCGCAGTGGACGACATGCTTATCGGTTTCATCACCTCTATCGTCCGCTGGGTGCTGCTGCTGTTCGTGATCGTTGCCGCACTGGACCAGCTGGGCGTCGACACAACGTCGCTGATCGCCATCCTCGGTGCCGCTGGCCTGGCTATCGGCCTGTCGCTGCAGGACTCGCTGAAAAACTTCGCGTCCGGCGTGCTGTTGATCATCTTCCGCCCGTTCACCAAAGGCAATTTCATCGCCGCGGCAGGCGAGATGGGCGTGGTGGAGAACATCGGCATTTTCACCACGACCCTTGCGACAGTGGACAACAAGGAGATCATTATCCCCAACGGCGCCATCTACGGCGGCAACATCACCAACTTCAGCGCCCGTGATACACGTCGAGTGGACATGGTGTTCGGTGTCTCCTACGACGACGACATCCGCGTGGTGAAGGCCGAACTGGAGAAAATCATCGCCGAGGACGAGCGCGTCCTGCCCGAGCCGGCGCCGGTCATCGAGTTGGGTGAGCTGGGGGATTCCAGCGTCAACTTTATCGTGCGCCCCTGGGTGAAGTCTGCGGACTACTGGCAGGTTCTCTGGGATACCCAGGCCAAGGTCAAAATTCGCTTTGATGAAGTGGGCATCACTATTCCCTATCCCCAGATGGATGTGCACTTTGACAACCCCGCAGCGGCGTCTGATTAATGCGCGCCGCCGTCCTGGAGGCCGCTGGCAAGCCACTGGTCATACGCGACGACGTTGACATTGTCGAACCCCGGGCCGGCGAGGTCCGGGTGCGGGTGAAGTACTGCAGCCTGTGCCACTCCGACCTGAGTGTGGTGGACGGCACCATGCCTCTGCTGGAGTTGCCCATTATTGTTGGGCATGAAGCGGCCGGGATCGTGGAGAGCGTGGGCCCCGGCGTCAGTGACCTGGCGCCCGGCGACCCGGTTGTGCTGACCCCGGCACCGCCCTGCGGGCGCTGCTATCACTGCCAGCGCGGGCAGCAACACCACTGCGTCAACAGCCAGGGCATCATGACCAACCGCTTCCCCGACGGCAGCACCGGCCTGTCCGTTGGCGGTCAGGAAGTGATGCGCGGTATGGGCGTGGGTGCGCTGGCCGAGTACGTGGTCACGTCCGTCAACGGCGCCATCAAAGTGCCCGAGGACGTGCCCCTGAACGTGGCCTGCGTCATCGGCTGCGCCCTGCAGACCGGCGTGGGCGCTGTGCTCAACACCGCCGGCGTGGAGGAAGGTGCCACCGTCCTGATCCTGGGTGCCGGCGGTATCGGCATTTCTGCGATACAGGGTGCGCGACTGGCGGGCGCCGCAAAAATCATCGTCTCTGACCCCAATCCGCAGCGCCGGGAAGCCGCGCAGCATTTCGGGGCGACCCACTTGCTGGACCCCGGCAGCCAGGATGTGCTGACGGAAGTCATGGCACTCACCGACAACATCGGGGTGGACTACGGCTTCGAAACAGCGGGTGTTGCGGCACTGATCAGCGTCGGCCTGGACGCCACGCGCACCGGCGGCAAGATGGTCTGCGTGGGAGCGCCGCCCCTGGAGGAGAGCCTGACCATCCCCAGTGCCGTCATCTTCGCGGTGTCCGGAAAAAGCCTGTGCGGCTGCCTGCTGGGCAGTTGCAACAGTCCCCGGGATATCCCGCGCCTGGTGAGCCTCTGGCAAGCCGGCAAACTCGACCTCGACAACATGGTCACGGGCCAGCGACCGCTGGAGGAAGTGAATGAAGGCATGGACGATCTGGCCGCGGGTCGCGGTATTCGCACCGTGATCGCCCTATAACCTTGATTTAACAGCGGTTTTATTACCCAAAATTAATCCCGAAAGCGCACGGCCACGTATTAAAATCGAGTTTTGGCGCCGCTATTCCGCGGCGCGTCCCGGTGGAGGTACCCATGGCAGCGCTGTCCCTGCGAAATATAGCTCCGGTCCTGCTGGTTGCAGCGTCCGCGGGCATCGCTGCCCTGCTATTTACCAGCCGTCCTGAAAACAGCCTGGAGCCGGCCCGGGAGTTGATTCCCGTTGTCGATGTCACCGAAGTGGTGTTGCAGGACCTGCGTATTCCCGTTCAGGCCCAGGGCACCGTATCAGCACACCGCGATACCACTCTGGTCGCCGAGGTCAGCGGCCGCATTATCGAAGTGTCCCCCAGTTTCAATGCCGGCGGGTACGTCACCCGGGGTGATGTACTCGCACGTATTGACCAAAGCGATTACGAGGCAGCCCTGTATCGCGCCCGCGCGCAGATCGAAACTGCGGAGAGCGCACTGGCCCAGGAACAAGGCCGGGCCGAAGTGGCCAAACGCGAGTGGGAGCGACTGGAGAATCGCGGCCAGCGCAGCCCGGAGGCACGGGACCTGTACCTGCGCAAACCACAGCTGGAGCAGGCCAAGGCGCAGTTGCTGTCGGCGCAGGCTGACCTGCGACGCGCCGAGGAAGACCTTGCCCGCACCATTATCCGTGCACCCTATGATGCCCTGATCCAGGAAACCCACAGCGACCTCGGGCAGTATGTAGTCCCCGGCAACCCGGTCGCCAGCGTGTTCTCTGTAGACTTCGCCGAGGTGCGGCTGGCGATTCCCCAGGGCAAGCTTGCCTATCTGGATCTGCCCGGCGTGGAGGGCTTCAGTCAGGCCGATGCACCGCCAGTGGACCTCTATACCGATACGGGCGGCGTGGTCACACACTGGAATGCGCGACTGCACCGCACCGAGGCCGCCCTGGACGAACGCTCCCGCGTACTGTTCGCAGTGGCCCGCGTGGATGACCCGTATGCGCTGGAGGTCGGCGACCACAAGCCCCTGCGCGTGGGCACCTTCGTCAAGGCGAACATCATTGGGCGCCTGCAGGAGGACCTCGTGGTACTGCCTCGCTACGCCCTGCGGGCCGGGAACCTGGTGTGGGTGGTGGACGAACAGATGACCCTGCGCAACCGCGAGGTCACCACCCTGCGCGCCGGCGGCGATGAGGTCTACATCAGCAGCGGGCTGCAAGACGGTGACCTCGTGTCCCTGACCTTGCTCAGCAATGCGCTGCCCGGCATGAAAGTTTCCATAGGCGAGCGGTTCAGTACCCAGCGGCAGGAGCGGCTGATGGAAGCCGCGGATAACAGCAGCGCCGATGAGCCCACCCCCGACCAGTCCTCGGTGCAGCCCACGCTTGCCGACACGCCCGTCAAGGCGGTCTAACCGTGACGCGACATAAAGGCATTATCCCCTGGTTTGCGACCAACCCGGTGGCAGCCAACCTGCTGATGGTGGTGATCGTTGCCGTGGGGCTGCTCACGGCGGTCAACATCAAGCGCACCATGTTCCCCGAGTTTGAGGTCGACGTGATCGACATCGTCGTGCCCTACCCCGGCGCCGCGCCTGAAGAGGTAGAGGCGGGCATTGTGCTGCGGGTAGAGGAAGCCCTCTCGGACATCGAGGGCATCAAGCGCATCGAATCCGATGCCAAGGAATCCGTGGCGCGCATCATCATCGAGCCCGAGGACGAGGACAAGGTCGTCGAGCTGATGAACGACGTGAAGACACGCGTCGATGCGATTTCCTCCTTTCCCGACGGCGCCGAGAAACCCATCATCGGCCGCATTGAACTGCCCTTCCAGGCGCTGATCATCCAGCTCTCGGGCGATCTCGACGAGCGCAGCATGAAGGAGCTGGCCGAGCAGGTGAAGCTGGACCTGACCTCCCATCCCGACATCTCCTCGGTAAACATCTGGGGTGCGCGGGACTATGAAATCGCGATAGAGATTTCAGAGCACCAGTTGCAGGAGTACCACCTGACCCTGGGAGAGGTGGCCAATATCGTCGCACGCTCCTCCATCGATTTGCCCGGCGGCTCGGTGCGCACCGAGAACGGCAACATCCTGCTGCGAACCCGCGGACAGGCCTACCGGCAGGCGGACTTTGAGGCGATCGTACTGAAAACTTTCCCTGACGGCACGCGCCTGCTGCTGGGTGACATCGCCACTGTGATCGATGGCTTTGAAGACGTGACCGGCTTCGCCCTGTTCAACGGCAAGTACTCCATCGGCCTGCCAATCATGGCCATGGGCGAGCAGGACATCATCAAGGCGGCCGCCGCGGCCAGGACCTACGTGGCCCAGAAAAACCAGACCCTGCCGGAGTCGGTGCAGCTCAATATCTGGTCGGATTACAGCTACTACCTGGGTGAGCGCCTGGGCATGATGATGAAGAATCTCGCCATGGGCGCGGTGGTGGTGTTCCTGGTGCTGGCGCTGTTTCTGGAGATCAAGCTGGCCTTCTGGGTGATGATAGGCATACCCATCTGCTTCTTTGGCAGTATGGCGGTGTTTGGCAGTCCCTGGATCGGCGGCACGCTCAACGTGGTCAGCGCCTTTGCCTTTATTCTGGTATTGGGGATCGTGGTGGACGACGCCATTATCATTGGCGAGGCGGCGTACACCGAGCAGGAGGCAAGAGGGCACAGTGTGAATGCCGTTATCTCGGGTGCACTCAAAGTGGCAACGCCCGCCACTTTCGGCGTCCTCACCACCATTGTCGCGTTCCTGCCGACCCTGTTTATCGACGGTGGACTGGCCGTGTTCGGCGAGGCCATGGGCTTTGTGGTGGTGTTCTGCCTGGCCTTCTCCCTGGTGGAGTCCAAGTGGATACTGCCCGCCCACCTCGCCCACAGTCCGCCGGCCACGCGCGGCTGGATGGCAAAGGTGGACAAAGTGCAGGAGTGGACCAACGCTCGCCTGCGCAATTTTGTGGAACACAAATACAAACCGTTTGTTGAGCGCTGCGTGCGGCGTCGCTACCTGACAGCCGCGGCTTTCCTCAGCATGCTACTGATCACGGTGGGCGTGGTTGCCGGCGGCAAGGTGCGCCTGGTGCTGGCCCCGGAGGTGCAGGGCGAGTTCATACAGGTCAGCCTGAAGATGACCGAGGGCACCCCCCAGCGCCGCACGCTGGAGGCCATCCGCGAAATCACCCACGCGCTTGAAGATGTGGACAGCGATTATCGTGCTGCCAATGACGGTCAGCCCCTGCTGCGCCACCAGTTCGCCTACAGTTCCAGCCTGATCGAGGGCTTCATGCTGGCGGAGCTGGTGCTGGCAGAGAATCGCGACCTCACGACCCAGCAGGTCATGCGCATGTGGCGGGATCGCACCGGTACCATACCGGGCGCGGAAATCCTGTCTTTCTACTCCGATGACGGCCCCAGTTTCGGGTCTGATATCTCCTTCGACCTCGCCCACCCTGACTGGGGCACGCTGCAAAAAGCCTCCCGGGAACTGGAGAGCAAGCTGCGGGAGTACTACGGGCTTTACGACATCCAGAGCAGCGTCAGCTCGATCTCCGACGAGTTCCACCTGGACATCAAGCCGGAGGCCGAGTCACTGGGGATAACCCGCTACGATCTGGGCAGCCAGGTGCGCCACGCCTTCTACGGGGCTGAAGCACAGCGCATCCAGCGCGGTACGCACGAAATCAAGGTGATGGTCCGCTATCCGCGAGAAGACCGACGCACCACGGCCAGCCTGGACAGCATGTTCATACGCACGCCGCAGGGGGACGCCGTACCGTTCAACTCCGTGGCCACCGTCGACGTTAAACCCGGCTTCAACCAGACCACGCGCATCGATTTCAAGCGCGCGGTTGAAGTGACCGCAGAGGCGGAAACGGACAAGGTGGAGCCCGGTCGCATCAAAGCCGAGCTGGAGAAGAACTTCCTGCCTGCACTGCAGAAAAAGTACCCCGGCCTGACCTTCGATACCTCTGGTATGTCGGAGGAAGAAGAGAAAATGGGTCGCAGCATGGCCATCGGTTTTGTGCTGGCACTGTTCGGCATTTACTCACTGCTCGCAATTCCGACGCGCTCCTACCTGCAGCCGCTGATCATCATGGGTGTGATTCCCTTCGGCATCATCGGCGCGGTTGTGGGTCACCTGGTAACCGGGTATGCGGTCAGCATGATGTCGCTGATGGGCATCATCGCCCTGTCGGGCGTGGTGGTGAACGACAGCCTGATTATGGTGGATTACGTCAATCGCGCCGTGAAAGACGGCATGCCGCGGGCCGAAGCCGCGGTACTGGCCGGCACACGCCGCTTCCGCGCTATCGTGCTGACCTCGCTCACCACATTCTCCGCGCTGATACCCATGCTCACCGAGCGCAGCACCCAGGCCAGCGTCATCATTCCCATGGCCGTGTCGCTGGCCTTCGGCATTGTGTTTGCAACGGTCATCACCCTGCTGCTGGTGCCTTCCCTGTATGTCATCCTGGACGACATGGGCGCCCTTTTGAAGCGTGGCGAGCTGCCCGATGACACAGCCGACGCCTTGCCGGGCCGCAGCTAGGCAATTGCGCTGTTTGCACGCATAATCGTCCGGCGCCGGCAGTGGGGCCGGCGCAGTAGAGACTAACTGAACCCGGAGGATCAAACGCGTGAACAAGCTGTTGCTCACTGTTATTGCCATTCTGCTACCGCCGTTGGCGGTGTTCCTGAAAAACGGCGCAGGCAAGGACCTGCTGATCAATATCGTGTTGTGCCTGTTCTTCTATGTGCCAGGCATACTTCACGCACTCTGGCTGATCTACAAATAAGCATCGACACAGCGACCGGCGGTAGACAGCGTCGCTTACCCTTGATAAATCTAGGGCTATCGCCAGACCAGGATGGGATGGCGATAGCCGCGACAGGCACCGCAGCGTGCCCTGCAATACCTACCAGACATAAGGAGCCAGCATCATGGCGAACGAGGGTTATCACGAACCGATTGAAGAACTGAGCGACGCCACCCGTGACATGCACCGGGCGATTACATCCCTGATGGAGGAGCTCGAAGCCGTGGACTGGTACAACCAGCGCGTTGACGCCTGCAAGGACGAGGAACTGAAGCGCATCCTGGAACACAACCGCGACGAAGAGAAAGAGCACGCGGCCATGGTCATGGAGTGGATACGGCGCCAGGATCCCACTTTCGACAGCGAGCTGAAAGACTACCTGTTCACCGATAAACCCATTGCCCACAAGTAGGCAGCGTCAGGCAGCAGCGACTGCACCGGCCTGGCACGGGGAGATGGCGAATCCATGCAGCGACGGTTACTGACAGCGGGCACGGCGCTTGTTCTGGTCGGGCTGCTCATGGGCTTCGACCTCACGCTGTTCGATGATGCGGCGCTGGCCCTGAGTGCACACGTGGCAGCACTGCAGCACGGTATGTTGCTGATGCTGTTGGGGCTGGCCTGGCAACACGCCAGGCTGGGCCGTTTTGCTGCCCTCTGTGGTTGGTCCAGCCTCGTCGGCCTGGTGGGCATCTGGCTATCCATACTGATCGATGCAATGGGCGGCGAACTCGATGTACTGGCCCGTTTCAACGGCTATCTTTTCCTGCTGGCCGCCTGGAGCGTTGTGCTGGGCTTCGGGTTGTTCCTGTTCGGTCTGCTGCGCGGGGTCGGCCCGGGGAGCCAGTAAGCTGTACTGCGAGTCCGCGCCAGAATGTAATATCAGCGAATGAAGTCTTTTGCCTGCAGCTGCAAAGAGGTCGAGTTCAGTGCGCTGAAACCGCCCAGGGTGCGACTGCTGTGCCATTGCAGCATCTGCCAACGCTACAATCAGGCAGACTACTCCGACATGCTGGTCTATGCCCGCGGGGATGTTGCTCTGCCGCACCTGCCCTCGGTCAGCTTCGATACCTACAAACCACCACCGAACGTACAGCGGGGGAAATGCCGCCGCTGCGGAAATCCCGCCATAGAGCTTTTCAACTCGATCTTGCTACCCGACCTGGTCATGGTACCCGTCGCAATGGCGGAAGACCCTGGGGATTTGCCTGCACCCTCGGCCCACCTGTTTTACGAGCGTCGTGTGGCCGATATTGAGGACAACCTGCCGCGTTTTTGCGGCTTCTTACGCAGCCAGACTGCCTTCTTCCGGTACTACTGGTTCAATTGACAGGAGCAGACGATGGAATTCTCAGAGAAGGAGCAGGCCACGATTCGCGCCGCCAGAGACAGGCTGGACCGCGCCAGGCAGGCCAGGATCATCTGTATCGTCGCCATGTTACTGATAGTGGCGGCGCTGCTCGCCGGCGCGGTGAGCAGCGTTTTCACCGTCTTCTCGATGCTGGCGCTGGGGATGATTTGCAGCGCCTTCCCCCAGTTGGCCGGGCGACCGCGCTATGAAGACCTGGCCACCTTGCTGGCCAGCAAGCTGGAGGAGAACGACACTGCGGGGAACCGCGCCTGACGGTCGCGTCCTGGCGAACAGACAGGGCATGCAGCGCCGACCTGGGTGCGGTAAGGCGACTAGCGCTCGCCGCGCCGCAACAGGGTAAAAAAGTCGTAGGACGGGTCCGCCTCGCCGGGCTTACCGATGTAGGATCCTTCCAGCAGCGGGTGCAACAGGTCAACCGCCGACGGATCGGTGACCGTTGCCCAGTCTGCCACGACGGCCTTGTGCGCAAACTTCCACACCCCGTCGCGCTTTTCATACTTGTCGAAGTAGCGCCCGCCTATCAGCAGGTCGAAGCTGCCGTTTTCACCCTTGACCTTGTGGAAAGCCAACACATAAATCTCGCCTTCCGCATAGTCACCCTCAACCTTGATATTGGCGGTGGTCATGTTGTGGTGCAGGATTTCCATAGGCACCTGTATTTCCGGCAGCTTGTCGACAAACTCCATGGCCAGGCCCTTGAAGAACACACCGTGGTCGTCGATGGCGTCCTCGTGGTAGAGGCTGCGCATCTTCTCGTTATCGTGCCGGTCCGCGGCGTTGAAGTAGGCCGCCAGCAGCTCGCGTATCGCCTGCTTGTCCAGCAGCGTTTGCAGGGCGGCTTCCATATTGGCATCCACAGCGCTCTCCCCTTGTTTCTTATCTTGTTATCGACTTACAGCAACCGCGGTAAAAATAGCAGGCAACCGATCACTGCTGCCACCCCCGCGGCGATCAGTACGGCGGCAGCCGCCACGTCCTTGGCTTTGCCTACCAGGGGGTTGCGCTCTGGCATCGCGGCGTCTGCGAGATATTCCAGCGCGGTATTCAGGGCCTCTGCTATCCACACCAGGGCCATGGCCAGCAGCAGCAAGACCCACTCCTGCCGCGTCAGGCCCAGCCAGGCGCCCAGGCCCACCACGGCCACCGTGGCAAACAGATGAATTCGACTGTTGTGCTGCTCGCGCAGCAGGGTGACCAGCCCCATGCCCGCGTAGCGGAAACTGGCCAGTCGCGCACGCAGGCTGAAGCGCTCCGTCATCACATCAGGGGGCAGCGCAGGCCAAACAGTGCGCGTACAGGTGGCGTGGGTCGTCCAGGTTATCCAGCAGCGTCAGGGCTGGCATGAAGGGCGCACCAATGCGTTCCAGGGCGGACTGCCACAGCGGACGGCGCTCTGCTGAGAGCAGCGAGGCGTTGCCGGCAAGGCTACGCAGGAACTGCTCGCGGGGGCTGGGCGCGGGCGCATAATCCACGGCGCGATATTCGCCTGGCGCCAGTCCCGCCAACTCTGCTGCCGCCGCAATCGCA
>JAZBPS010000114.1:0-5785 GCA_036353375.1 Halieaceae bacterium
GCCGCAACGTGGGCCAGGTGATCGGCGTGTTCGGCACCCTGGACTGGCGCCCGGAATCCCGCTGGCGCATCTGGACGCTGCTGGGCGGCCAGGGGCTGGGTGACTCCTATATCAACTTCCAGTCTTCCATCGATAAACGCAACCTGCGCCGCGTGGAATCGCTGATCAGGCAGCTCTGGTCACCCCAATGGCGGGATGCGCCACTGCCGGAGATCAACGAGTCACTCGCGGAGGAGGGCGAGGGGTATTTCCGCCAGTACTGCGCGGGCTGTCACGCCAACATCGATCGCGACGACCGCGACCGCCGGGTGATTGCGCAGATGAGCCACGTCGATAACGTGGGTACTGACCCGGTACTGGCCAGCAATGCCATTACCTACACGGGCGGCAGCGGTATGCTCAGGCACTACTACGCTGAAAACGCGCTCGGCAAACTGGTGCTGCAGGACACGGCGCCGGTGGCGGCGCTGGTGAGTTTTTCCACCATCAACGTGGTGGCCACACCTGATCCTGACAAAAACCGTATCCGCCGCGGCGCCGAGTGGTTGTACGACACGCTCAAGTCGCTGCTGGACAACACGGTCAAGGCCAGCCTGCGGCAAGGCGACTATACGCCGGCGACCACCAATGATCCCTTCGCACCGCTGTATGCCTACAAGGGGCGTTCGCTGAACGGTATCTGGGCCACTGCGCCCTACCTGCACAACGGCTCGGTGCCGACCCTCTATCACCTGCTACTGTCGAAACAGGACGGCGACGAGGCCTACGCCCAGTGGTATGCCGACGCCTGTGGCAATGAGGTGGTGGAATACCGGCCAGACAGTTTCCTGGTGGGGTCCAGGGAGTTTAACCCTGAGCTGGTGGGTTTCCGCTATGCCGGCTACGACGGCTTCGAAATGGACACCAGCCTGCCCAGCAACCACAACACTGGCCACGAGTACGCCGCCGGTCGCACCCGGCAGATGAACGGCGACCTGCTGAAACCGCTGTGCAAGCGGCAGCGGCTGGCGCTGCTTGAGTACCTGAAAACGCTGTAATGCGGCGGGCGATTAACTCCTGCGGGACTTCGCAGGATGCGACATGTTTTTTCGGCCCCGTAGCGGCCCGTTGCCCACGGTAAAGCGCAGCTCTAGCGAGACAGCGTGAACTGGGACGAGCCGGAGCACGTCAGCATTTCACCGGTGTCAGGGTCCGTACCCTTCCAGGTCCAGCTGCCGGAGGCGGTAATCGAGTTGCCCGTCGGGTTGATAGTTGCGCTACCGCTGCCGAAGGAGCGACCTTCGTCTTCCTGCACGCTGCCGGAAAGCTGCATCCCACACCCGTTGCGAGTACCGGAGATGTTCAGGCCCGCCGGCCCCGAGACCTGCACCTGGTTGCCGGTTTGGGCAATCGTGACCGTGGCCTGGTAGGTATTGATCCCTTCTTCACAGCCGCGTTCGTCAGCAATCTCCGTCGCCGACCAGGTGCCACTGAGGTCGCCAACGGGAATCGTGGTGGTCGCAGCGAAATCCTTGCAGAAGCGGCGGTAGCTCGCCTCAACGATTGCCTGCCCAGCACCCTCTGCTGTGACCAACCCGGTCGGGCTGACGCTGGCGATTGCACTGCTGGCGCTGCGCCACTGCACGCCCACTGAGGGCAACTCGTTGCCGTCCCCATCGATCACACTCGCCTGCAGTGCAAGCTGGTCGCCCTTGAGGAAGCAGGCGGGCGGGGAAGCATCGATAGACACCTCCGCTCCCAGGAACTCATCCTGGGGACAGTTCACGGACATTTCGCAGAGGTCATTGACCTCAGTGGGTACGGAGCCGTCGGGTAGTTCGCATTCGTGGTAGGTCACCTCAACCAGGGATGACAACATCTCGCAGAACTGCGAGTTGCGGCTTTCAAAAAAATCGAGGGCTTCCGAGCGCACGCTGATCAGGCCTTCACGGCAGCAATCGGTGCCGGGCGGGCGCTCCTCCGGTTTCAGGAAGCAGGCGGCGGGCTGCAGTGTGTCCAATGCTTCGCAGATTTCGTTGTTGAAGAGATCCGGATCGGTGCAAATGATGTCCAGCGTCTCGCCATCCAGTCCCTGCATGGCGGCGGCGCCTACATCCGAAAAATGACGCACCTCCATCGACAATTCACCCGTATCTGGCTGGTAGTCCAGAACCGTGGGTTCGATCCAGTACTTGTCTTCCTCCCTGACTACTTCTATCTGCACAGGATATTCATAGGGTTCGAGTCCGCTGACAGGAAAGCTGGCGATAATCGGTACATTGAACTCGACATCCTGCGAGACGGAAAACCCGCCGATATAGCGTTTTCCGGTGACTGCGCGGGTGTGAAAGGAAAGTACAGAGTCGGCTACGTCGCTGGCCAGGTCACTGACGGTCAGGGTAATGTCGCCATCGACCGCACCTGCGGGGATGTCCAGAACGATTCCATTGGGGAACTCGAAGCTGCCCCCTGTGGCTGTGATGGTATGGCTGGCGCTTGCGCCTGCCCCGGAAAACATCGGCTGGATGTAGAAGTCGATATCGGCATCCAGCAGGCTTTCCAGCAACGCATTGCCGGCAAACAGCGTGGTAAACAGGCGGCATGGGGTTGACGTGCCGCCACAGAAGTAGCCTCGCTCCTCGCGCCATTGCGTGAAGGAGTAGCCCTCATCGGGAACGGCCACGAAGGTCTCGTCGAAGAAGACATCGGCTATGTCGATGGTGCAGGTTTCGCCGGCGCGGCAGATCCAGGTGCCGGATTCGCTTTCCACCAGTCCACCTTCGGGCACGGTGATCGTGAGCTTGCAGGCGGTAAGACTACCGGACAGCAAGATAAGAGCCAGGATGCGCGAGTGTCGCATTGCTCGGCCTTCCTGGAGCCAGGCGGCTCCGCAATTTCCAGCCTTTCCAGTTTAGTTCATAACCGCCAATCAGCCATCGCAATGCACTGCGTTTAGCCGCCGACGACTGGCAGGGACTGCCAGTCCTGAGTAAACTGCTCTCGTCGCGGGTGTAGTTCAATGGTAGAACCTCAGCTTCCCAAGCTGATGACACGGGTTCGATTCCCGTCACCCGCTCCAGTTACTCTCCCCACCACATGACATGTCTTGAAAGCGCTCTATACTCACTCACGCGGTAAGCGCAGTAAATAATGTGAGAGGGAGCTTCCGATGAGAACTGGGATTGTCAAAGTACTGGGCCTGGCCTGCCTGCTGGTATCCGCACTGGCCGTCGGCCAGACATCGGAAAGCTGGCATCGAGATACCGCGATTTCCCCGGATGGCGAGTTCATCCTCTTTACGCATATGGGTGACATCTACCGGGTGCCGTCCCGTGGCGGGTTGGCTGTACCATTGACCAGTTCCGAAAGTGTCGAGGCCAACCCCACCTGGTCTATGGATGGCCAGTGGGTCGCTTTCTCTAGCGATCTGCACAGCAACCTGGACGTATTTGTTATGCCCGCCGCCGGCGGCAGCCCCCGGCGGCTCACCTACCATGAGTCGGATGATGTCGTTACCGGCTTCTCCGCCGACAGCGAGCATGTGCTGTTCACCAGCAGCCGCTATGACGCGCTGAATGCGAGTGCCGATCCACACCGCAGCACCCCGGAACTCTATGAAGTGGCGCGCACGGGCGGCACACCCGTCCAGCTGTCCACGATCTATGCCCGTCAGGCACGTTGGAACCGAGCGGGCGATGCACTGCTGTTTGCCGACGACAAGGGTGAGGGCCTGCATCGCAAATACGACGATTCCCCGTTTGCCCGGGATGTGTGGCGTCTGTCACCTGAAAACCAGCAGTACCAGCGCCTCACCACCAACCGCTGGAACGACCACACTCCGGCCTGGGACGAGACAGGGGAGGGCTTCTACTTTCTCAGCGAACGTTCCGGCAGCCTCAATGTGTGGCACCAGCAGTTTGCCGGGGGCGAGGGCAGCGCCCGGCAGCTCAGCTTCCACGAGAATTTCCCGGTGCGCGACCTGTCGGTATCCGACCGGGGCGACATGGCTTACAGCCTGCATGGGCAGGTGCATTTCGGGCCTGCCGGGGAGCGTGCAGCGCCGGTGCCCATCACCATTGTTACTGCCAGGCTCGCGGCAGCGGCGCAACGTATCGAAGCCGATGCCGACATCAGCGAGTTCGCACTGTCGCCGGACGGCAAGGAAATTGCTTACATCGCTCGTGGCGACGTGTTCGCTACTGCCGTGGAATTCGACAGCACGCGGCAGATTACCCACACCCCCGGGGAGGAACGTCACCTGGCCTATGCGCCGGACGGCCGGGCACTGCTGTACTCCTCGCAAAGGCTGGACCAGTGGCAGATCTACGAGAGCGTGCTGGAAGACAAGGAGGAGTCGCACTTCTTCCTGGCCACGCGTATCCGTGAAATCCGACTGATACAGGGCGAGAAGAGCCAGCGGCCAGGAGAACCCCGGGTGGCTGTCACCCATCCCGCTCCCTCGTCGGACGGCAAGAAAATCGCCTACCTGTCGGACTGGGCGGAAATCCGCGTGTTCGACCGGCGTCGCAAGCGCTCCGTTTCGCTGGTGTCAGCTGATCTCAATTTCTCGGTAGGCAACGACCAGATCGGTTTTTCCTGGTCGCCGGACAGCCGCTGGCTGGCGGTGGATATCCAGCCCAACGGCCGGCTGTTCTTCCCGGAAATTGCCATTGTGCCTGCCGACGGTTCCGCTGAACCTCGCCAGCTCACTCGCTCCGGGTACACCGACGGCAGCCCCCGCTGGCACGACAGTGGGGGCATCCTCACCTGGATCACCGGTCGCTACGGCTTGCGCGAGCACGGTGGCCATGGCACCCAGTTTGATGTGTATGCACAGTTCCTTAACCAGGATGCCTGGGATGAGTTCCGCCGCACCGAGGAAGAGGTGAGCCTTGCGGAAATCGATGAAGAAGCGGAAGAAGACGAAGAAGAGGAAAAGCCCGTCGAACCCGTTAGCGTGGAACTGGACCGGGCCAGCGAGCGCCAGGCCCGGCTCACTATTCATTCTTCTGACCTGGCCGACTTCGCGTTAAACAGCGACGCTTCAGTACTTTATTACTTGAGCGCCTTCGAAGGCGGCTACGACCTGTGGTCGCACGATTTTCGCGCCGAGGAAACCCAGCGGCTGGCCGCCATCGATGCTGATGATGCCTCGCTGGCACTGCTCGAGGACGACAGTGCTGCGATCGTGCTGGCCGACGGCGAGCTGATGATCGTCGACCTGGAGGACGACGAACCCGAGGCGGAGTCGGTGCCGGTTGTGGCCACCATGGACCTGGATCCGGCGGCGGAGCGCACAGCCATGCTGCACCACGTCTGGCAGACCACCCGCGATCGCATCTACCTGCCTGCAGTGCTGGAAGAATCCAGCTGGGACGATAAGTACGCCGCCTACGCCGCCAAGCTGCCGGGCATTAATAACAACCGCGACTTTGCCGAACTGGTCGATGAGCTCGTAGGTGAGTTGAATGTATCCCATGCCGCCGGCCGCTATCGACCGGAGACAGAGAACACCAGCGGTGCTATCGGCGCCATTCTCGACCTGGCGGATGCCGATGACGGGGTCCGCATTGCCCAGGTGCTTACCCAGGGCCCACTGGCGGAGGCCAGTGATCGCGCTGGCGCGGGTACCCGGATTGTCGCCGTGAATGGTGTACGCCTGGAGAGCGGGACCAATTACTTCGCCCTTCTGGACAACACCATCGATGAGCGCGTGCGCCTGACACTCTCGGACCGCAAGGGAGAGTTCGAGGTGGTGGTGCGCCCGGTCAGCGTTGCGGAGGAGATCGAGTGGCTCCAGTCGCAA
>JAZBPS010000115.1:0-22258 GCA_036353375.1 Halieaceae bacterium
CAGGCCGGTAACCACCTGCACCAGCCACAGCCAGGTGTCCGCGTGGCTGAAACTGCGGCCGTGTTGCCAGAACACCCTGTACTCCCGATAACTGCCCGGGATCTTCCACATGGCAACCAGTGCGTGAAGCAGGAATATCGCCAGCACGCCAATGGCGACACCGCTCACCAGCGCGGGGTAGGCGCGGCCGAAGAAGTACTCACCTTCCAGCATGCGCGTGACCACATACATGGCGTCCTTGCCCAGCAGGATGCTGGACACCAGGAACATGTGGACCCACATGAACAGCACCAGCACCAGGCCGGATGCGCCCTGCAGCAGGTCCATCCAGGCGGTGCCACGGTTCAATTTAAGGGCGGTGGAAGTCACCGCTTCATAGTTAAAGAAATTCGCCCGCTTGTCAGTGGCGAAAATTGATCCTGCTCAGGCTGGCTTCAATTGTGCGCTGCCTGCCGATAATTCAATGACACGGCCTCACTGCCACAGCAGTCCTGCAGCGCCTGTATCAGGTCATCGCTGGGGCAGATACGCCAGCGCTCCCCCAGCGGCAGACGTGCCGTGTTGGCGGGTTGCTTGTAGAGCAACGCCACCGGGCAGGCGCCCTGGTCGGCAGCTTCCAGCAGCGACTGGAGCTTCTCGGCGAAGGCCTCGTCCACCATGTCGGCGGCCACCTCGATGGTGAGCTCGGCCCGGGCCGACTGCCGCGCCTGCTCCAGGCTGCGCACCGAATTACCCCGCATGCCCAGGGCCTGGCTGTAGTCGTCCACGGCGACAGTACCCTCGATAATCAGGATGCTGTCCTTCACCAGCAGCTCGCGATACTCGCTGTAGACATCGCCAAACAGGGTGACCTCCAGTCGCGCGCTGCGATCGTCGATGCTGAGCACCGCCATGGTGTCACCGCGCTTCGTTTTCATGGTCCGCATGGACACCACCAGCCCGGTGACGGTCTGGCTGCGCGAGCCATCCGGGCGCAGCTCCGCCAGTCGGGTGGGCGCAATGCGCCGCAACTCTGCCTCGTATTCGTCAAAGGGGTGACCCGTGATCCACAGGCCCAGGGTCTCTTTCTCACCGGTGAGGGTTTGCTTGGGCAGCCAGGGCCTGGCGTTGCGGTGCCGTGCATACACGTCGCCGCCATCGGCATCGGGAACAGCGCCGCCAAACATATCGGTGATCCCGGCGCTGGCGTTGGCGGCGTTCTGCTGGGCCGCGCCAAGGGCCTCCTCCAGTGCAGACCAGAGGACGGCGCGATCCTCACCCAGGGAATCAAAGGCCCCGGAGCGAATCAGCGCCTCTACTGCACGACGGTTCACCCGTCGCGCGTCGGTGCGCGCACAGAAATCAAACAGGTCGGTGAAAGGGCCGCCAATCTCGCGGGCCTCCAGAATGGCGCCTATAGGCCCCTCACCCAGGCCCTTGATCGCGCCCAGGCCGTAGATAATTTCGCCGGCCGGATTCACTGTGAACATGAACTCACCAACGTTCACGTCCGGGTGCTTCAGGGGCAGCCCCATGCTCTGGCACTCGTCGACGAAGGTGACGATCTTGTCGGTGTTCTGCAGCTCGGAGCTCATCACTGCCGCCATGAACTGGGCGGGGTAATGGGTTTTCAGCCAGGCGGTCTGGTAGGACACCAGTGCGTAGGCCGCCGAGTGGGATTTGTTAAAGCCGTAGCCGGCGAATTTTTCCACCAGGTCGAATATCTTGATGGCCAGCTGCGGATCCACCCCCTTCTCCGCGGCACCGCGCTCAAACACTTCCCGCTGCTTGGCCATCTCCTCGGGCTTCTTCTTGCCCATGGCGCGCCGCAGCAGGTCCGCGCCGCCCAGCGTGTAGCCCGCCAGCTCCTGGGCGATCTGCATGACCTGCTCCTGGTACAGGATAATGCCGTAGGTGGGCTCCAGAATGGGCTTGAGCCATTCGTGCTGGTACTGGGGATCCGGGTAGGAGATGGCCTCGCGACCGTGCTTGCGGTTGATGAAGTTGTCCACCATGCCGGACTGCAGCGGGCCGGGGCGGAACAACGCCACCAGGGCCACGATATCCTCGAAACAATCCGGTTTCAGGCGATCAATCAGATCCTTCATCCCCCGGGATTCGAGCTGGAATACGGCGGTGGTGCGGGCGCTTTGCAGCAGTGCGAACGTGGCCTCGTCATCCATCGGGATATTGGAGATGTCCAGCGGCGTCTCGCCCTGGCTCGCCCGATGTTCGTTAATGATGTTAACCGCCCAGTCGATGATGGTAAGGGTGCGAAGGCCGAGGAAGTCAAACTTGACCAGGCCCACATCCTCCACATCGTTCTTGTCGTACTGGGTGACCAGGCCGGCACCGGCCTCGTCGCAATAAAGCGGTGAGAAGTCGGTGAGCGCCGAGGGTGCAATGACCACGCCGCCCGCGTGTTTGCCCACGTTGCGGGTCAAGCCCTCCAGCTGCAGCGCCATGTCCCAGATTTCCTGGGCATCGCTGTCACTCGCCAGGAACTCCCGCAGCACGTCCTCCTGCTCGTAGGCCTTCTCAAGGGTGATACCCACCTCGAAGGGAATCAGCTTGGACAGCTTGTCCGCAAGGCCGTAGCTCTTGCCCTGCACGCGGGCGACATCGCGCACCACCGCCTTCGCCGCCATGGTGCCGAAGGTGATGATCTGCGACACCGCTTCGGCGCCATAGGCGTCCGATACATAGCGGATTACCCGGTCGCGTCGCTCCATGCAGAAGTCCACGTCAAAGTCCGGCATGGACACCCGCTCGGGGTTCAGGAAGCGCTCGAACAGCAGGTCGTACCTTATGGGGTCGAGGTCGGTAATTTCGAGCGCGTAAGCCACCAGGGAACCGGCACCGGAGCCGCGTCCGGGGCCCACGGGAATGCCCTGCTGCTTGGACCAGCGGATAAAGTCCATCACGATGAGGAAATAGCCCGGGAAACCCATCTGGATGATGACATCCAGCTCGAAATCCAGCCGCTCCCGATACCGTTGCTGGCGCTCAGGAAAATCACTGGTCTGGGGATCGAACAGACTGGCGAGGCGGGCGTCCAGCCCCTCGTGGGAGACTTTGCGGAAATACGCGTCCATCGACAGGCCGCCGGGCACGGGGTAATCCGGAAGGTAGGCCTTGCCCAGTTCCAGGGTGACGTTGCAGCGCCGGGCGATCTCCACGCTGTTCTCAATCGCCTCGGGAATGTCGCTGAACAGCTCACACATTTCCTCGGGGCTGCGCAGGTACTGCTGCTCACTGTAGCGTCGGGAGCGGCGCGGGTCGTCGAGGGTGCGCCCCTCATGGATGCATACCCTCACCTCGTGTGCTTCAAATTCATCCGCGGACAGAAAGCGCACATCGTTGGTAGCGACCACCGGACAAGCCAGCTCCATGGCCAGGGCGCAGGCGTCGCGCAGGTAGGCATCCTCGTTGTCGCGGCCGGTGCGTTGCAGCTCCAGGTAGAAGCGGTCCGGGTAGATGTCCATCCACTGGCGCAGCTGCTGTTCGGCCTGGCTGCGCCGGCCCGCGAGCAGGGCGTGCCCGATATCACCGTCGCGCCCGCCGGACATTGCGATCAGGCCCTCGCTGGCCGCTGCCAGCCAGGCCCGCTCCACCTGCGGCATACCCAGGTGCTGGCCCTCCAGATAGGCACGTGAAATCAGGCGAGTGAGGTTGCGGTAGCCTTCATCCGTGGCCGCCAGCAGTGTCAACAGCGTGGGCGCTTCCCTGTCATCACCTTCCCGGACCAACAGGTCGGCACCAAACAGCGGCTTGATACCGCTGCTCGCAGCCGCCTTGTAAAACTTCACCAGGCCGTAAAAGTTACACAGGTCGGTAACCGCCACCGCCGGCATTCCCAGCTCGCGAACCCGCTCCACCATGGGTTTGATGCGCACCAGGCTGTCGACCAGGGAGTACTCGGTGTGCAGGCGCAGGTGGACAAAACTGGTGGCTGGATTCATGGGCTAGCGTGCGGCCTCCATGTCCAGCTGCGCGCGCACGGGCGCGAAGCTGGTTCTGTGTACAGGGGTGACGCCCAGGCGCGCGAGGGCGTCGAGGTGGGCGCGGGTGGGATAGCCCTTGTGCTGGGCAAGCCCGTAGCCCGGGTACTGCCGGTCCAGCTCCAGCATCTCGCTGTCGCGTTGCACCTTGGCCAGTATGGAAGCCGCGGCAATTGCCGGCACGCGGGCATCGCCTCCCACCACCGGTTCGGCGGCAAAGCGCCAGCGCGGCAGCCGGTTGCCATCGACCAGCACGTAATCGGGCGCAGGATCCAGCGCCTCGACCGCCCGGGTCATGGCCAGCAGACTGGCCTGCAAGATATTGAGACTGTCGATTTCTGCCACCGACGCCCGGCCCACGGCCCAGGCGACCGCCGTGTCGCGCAGTTCCTCGGCCAGTTGCTGGCGCCGGAGCGCGGTGAGCTTCTTGGAATCGTTGAGGCCTGCGACCGGCCGGGCCGGGTCCAGTATGACCGCTGCGGCGACCACGTCACCGGCGAGGGGGCCGCGGCCCACCTCGTCCACGCCGGCGAGATACTGGTAGGAAAGATCGCTGAACAGGTCGTCATCCAAGGGTGGTGTATCGCCCCGCTTACGGCTTCGAGTGACTTCTAGGGTATGCGCACAAGCATACCGCCACCCCCGCTGGGACGAAAGCCGCACAGCGCCTTTTCTGAGCGCGGGGGCATACAAATGAGGAATTTCGATGGGTGCGCGCTCGCGACCGGAGACGAGGTACTGCGCGGAGCCCCGCTCAAGCGCCCAAACCGGGCGACTCAATCAACGACTGAACAAACGCTCCGGCAAGGAGCGTGCCCCTCTTAACAGCATTAGGACGCCTAGCCCGCGCGGCTGACCGTTTTAACGGTCAGCGTCTAAACAAAACTCAGGAAAGGAGTGTGCCCCTCTGAACAGCATTAGCGCGCCGAGCCAGAGCGGCTGACCGTTATTAACGGTCAGCGTCTAAACAAAACTCAGGATAAGGAGTGTGCCCCTCTGAACAGCATTAGCGCGCCTAGCCAGAGCGGCTGACCGTTATCAACGGTCAGCACAAAGAATACAAGCCGCGGAACACAGCTCCCCATCCACATCGGAGCTGACGTCAAATTTCCAGATACCACGGCGCACTGACAGCACTTTGGCGCGCAGCATCAGCCGGTCGCCCGGCACCACCTGGCGCTTGAAACGCACCTTGTCTGCGCCGACGAACATATACATCGAGCCATCCGCCGGCTTCTTGTCCATGGTCCTGAAGCCGAGAATGCCCGCAGCCTGGGCCATCGCTTCCAGCGTCAGCATGCCGGGAAACAGCGGTTTGCCGGGGAAATGCCCCTGGAACAATTCTTCGTTGTAGGTGATGTTCTTGTAGGCGACGATATTCTCGCCCAGATTGAGTTCGACCACACGGTCTACCAACAGAAAGGGATACCTGTGGGGCAGGTACTCACGGATTTCATCGATATCCATCACCGTTTCCATACCCGCCTCGCCCAGGCCGACTTACTGCTGTACTGCTTGCTGGTTAAGCTTATCGGTCACCTTGGCGGTGATGCTGTAGCCGTTGTCGGCATGGATCACGGCGCTGCGCTGGATCAGCAGCCCGATACCTTCACTGGTAATCAGGTCGCGCAGCACCGCCTGCACCATGGGCGTCATCTCCTGCAACAGCTCCTGCCCCAGGGCCTGCTCCGCCTGCTGCAGCTTGCGCACGACGTGCTCCAGGTCAGCGTTCTTGCTGGCGAGGCGCTTGCGAGCCGCGGCCTGCTGCTCGGGGCTCATGATCGCGATATCGTTCTGAACCTCCTTGATCAGCTCTTCCCGCTCCTGCTGCAGCCGGTCCAGCTCGGCCTTGTCCGACTTGTAGTCCTCGGTCTCGCGCAGCTGGTTGACGCGATTCTGGGCCTCGTCGGTCTGCAGGATAGCCTGCTCAAGGTCCACCACCGCGACGCGGCCCTGGGCCTGCACTGTCAGGGGCAGGATGGCCAGCACCAGGCTGGCGGCTAATACTCGTAAGCTTATAGACACTGCTCTCTCCGTCTCGATAAAAAATTAGAAGCCCTGGCCGAGGGTAAACTGGAAAACCTCTTCCTGGTCGAATTCACCCGCATTGAGCGGCTGGGCAATACTGAACGTGATCGGGCCAAAGCCGCTGATCCACGTTGCACCTATCCCCACAGAATAACGCAACTCGTTGGGATCCACATCGCTGCAAACACGCTGGGTGCTGCGGCAATTGGTGCTGAAAACATTACCGGCGTCGATAAAGAACGCCGGGCGAATCTGGCGCTGGTCCTTGATAAACGGCAGCGGGAATATTAACTCAATACCGGCCTCAACCAGAACATTGCCACCAAAGGGCCGCGGCCTGTCCCGCACCGGACCCACCTGCAGCTCGCCGTCCACGGCGCGGTAACCGAACTGCTGCCCATTGGGGCCGCCGACCTCGGTGGGATTGCCGTTTTCGTCGATCCCGGTAACCGGGCGGTCGCTGATGTACTGGGAGGCCGGCGTACTCTGCGGTCCCAGTGTGTTGATCTGGTAACCCCGCACCGAGCCGAAGCCACCGGAGAAAAAGTGCTCGTAGAACGGCAGTTCGCTGGTATCGCCATAGCCATCGCCGTAGCCCAGCTCCGTGCGGAAGTGCAGCGTCCAGCTATTGGTGACGGGCACAAACAGCTCACCCCGGTAGGTGAGCTTGTAGAACTCAAGCTCAGAGCCCGGCATTGACAGCTCCAGGGCTACCGAGTTGGCCATACCCTTGGTGGCAAAGCGCCCCCGGTTCAGCGTGGACTGGCTCCAGCTGGAGGTGATAGTCCAGTTGAGGTATTCATCCCCGTTGATGTCGATAAAACCGGGTTCGAGGTCCTGCACCAGGTAGTCTGGCGGTATGGTATTGATGGGCCGGAAAATTTCCGGTGCCGAGAAGGTGCCGTCGGGCAGGCGTGTGCTGTCGAAGTAGCCGTCGATACCGCGCAGCAGGCGGGGGCTGGCCTGGATTTCCTGCACCGCAAACTGCCCCACGGTAATACGCGTGTCCGATATGCCCACGCTGAAGCCGAGGCGCTCGGTCTCGCGAATCGGGTAGCCGAAGTTGATACTGCCGCCGAAGGTATCGGTGGTGTAGTTGGCCACGTTGATTTCGTTCAGGTCTGTGGAGCGATAGAACACGTTGAAACCACGGCTGACGCCATCCTCCGTGTAATACGGGTTGGTGTAGCTGAAGTTGTAGGATTCCTGGAACTGGCTGGAGTTCAATCCGATGCCCACGCGCTTGCCCGAACCCAGGAAGTTGTCCTGCTGCAGGTTCAGGCCCAGGATCAGGCCAGCACCCTGGGCGTAGCCAAAGCTCGCACCGATAGATCCCGAGGACTGCTCCTCCACCACAAACTCGACGTCGATAAGATCGTCGTGTCCGGGCACCTCAGGGGTATCCACGCTGGCCTGGGCAAAGAAGCCCAGCCGCTCCAGGCGCACCCGGGACTGTTCAATTGCCGACGCTGACGCCGGGGCGCCCTCCATCTGCCGCATTTCCCTGCGCAGCACTTCGTCGGCCGTGCGGGTATTGCCGCGGAAGCTGATGCGCCGCACGTATGTGCGTTTGCCGGGGTCCACAAAAAACTTCATGGCCACAGTCTTGTCGTCGACATTCAGCTCAGGAATGCCGGTCACCTTGGCGAAGTTGTAGCCCTCGTTACCGAGGCGCTGGGTCAGGTACTCCTCGGTACTGGTCACCAGGCGCTGGGAGTAGGTCTGCCCCTCGCGCACCACCAGAAAGCGACGCAGGTCCTCCTCCGGCAGCACCAGGTCACCGGAGAGGTCCACGCTGCTCACGGTGAATACATCACCCTCGGAGACGTTGGCAGTGATGTAGACGGCATCCTTTTGCGGGCTCACCGAGACCTGGGTGGAGTCGATACGGAACTGCAGGTAGCCGCGATCCATGTAATAGGATGTGAGGGTTTCCAGGTCACCACTGAGGCGCTCCCGGGAGTACTTGTCATCGCTGCGGATAAACGACAGCAGGTTGGTGGTTTTGAGGGCGAACAGGTCCAGCAGCTCTTCGTCATCAAAGGCCTCGTTGCCGACGATATTGATGTGCTTGATCTTGGAGACACTGCCCTCATCAACATCGATGTTGACGGCCACCCGATTGCGCGGCTCCGCGATGACCTCGGTTTCGATGTTGGCATCGTAGCGACCCTGCACCACGTACTGCCGCTGCAGCTCCAGCTGCATACCCTCCAGCGTCGAGCGCCGGAACACCTGGCCCTCGGAGAGCCCCGCGCCCTTGAGTCCGTCCAGCAGCGCCTCGGTCTCGATAGCCTCATTACCGGTGATGTTGATTTCGGAAATGCTGGGGCGCTCGGCCACGATCACGACCAGCACATTGCCGTCGCGGCCCAGCTGGATGTCGTCGAAGTTGCCCGTCGCGAACAGCGCCCTGGCGGACGCCCGCAGCAGTGAACCGGTGGCCGTGTCGCCCACCGCCAGGGGCATGGCGGAGAACACCGTGCCTGCCGATATACGCTGCAAACCCTCCACCCGGATATCGGACACCACGAAGGGCGCAGCCTCTACCGGCGGAGACGCGGCCGGCGCCTGCTGGGCATTCAGCAGCGGCGCAGCCAGGGCGAGCGCCAGTGACAGGCATGCCAGAAGCGCGCCGCGCTGGCCGGGATACGTCCTGTGATGAAAAAACTGCATGCCTGAATTATTGTTTTCCGCTTGGCGGCGGGCGCCCCTGCACCCGACCGCGGCCTCCATTATACGCGCATCGCATTTCCGGCCGGACGGCGCGGCTCTGCCACGCCTCTTCTGCGCCTCTCACCCCGTCCACTGTGCCCGACCCGTGGGGCAGAACCGCATACTGGCAGGCCGGGTATCACAGCCGCGCAAAATCGTTGTACAGCGCCAGCATCATGATGCCGATGATAATAAACAGCCCAATCTGGTAGCCGGCCACCTGTACCTTTTCAGATACCGGCCGCCCTCGCAGCAATTCGATGGTGTAGTACATGAGATGACCGCCATCCAGCACGGGCACGGGCAACAGGTTGAGCACGCCCAGGCTCACGCTGAGCAGCGCCAGAAACCCGACGAAGGATTCAAGGCCCGACTGTGCCGAAGCGGTCGCCACTTTAGCAATGGTGATAGGGCCGCTCAAGTTTTTGTGGGAAATCAGCCCGGTCAGCATCTTCTTGATGGAATTCAGCGTGAACACCACCAGTTCGCCGGTCCGGTTTACCGCCTTGCCCAGCGCCTGCAGCGGCCCGTAGCTGAAGCTGCGCAGCATCTCGTCCGGCCACTCGGGCACCTGCACCCCGACGCCCACCTGTCCGTAGGCCTCGCCGTTTGCGTCCACCTTGCGCGCCGGCGTGAGATCCGTCTCCATGGTCACGCCGTCGCGCTCGAACCGCAGCGCAATGGTCTGCTCCGGTCGCGCCTGTACGTAGTCAACCCAGTCATTCCAGCTCGGCATGGGCGTTCCGTCCGCGCTGACAACCAGATCGCCGCGGGCCAGTCCCGCCGCCGCCGCGGGGCTTCCCTCAACCACGGTCTCGAGCCTGGGCAGCACCGGCGGCCGGTACATGGTAATGCCCAACCCCCGCAGCAGATCCGGCTCCTCTGCCTGACGCAGCCAATCGTCCAGGTTGCCCTCCGAGCGGTACAGCATGTCAGAGCCCGGGTAGCGCACGGTGAAGGAGATGGGACCGGAGTCACCAATACGATCCAGCAGGCGATAATTCACGGCCTGCCAGGTCGGGGTTTCGCGTCCGTCTATCGCAACCAGCTCCTGGCCGGCTTCCAGGCCCGCGACCTCGGCTACCGAGCCCGACTGCACCTCGCCGATAACAGGGGCGACACCGCTCTCGCCAGAGAGAAAAATAAACCAGTAAGCCAGCACGGCCAGTAACAGGTTGGCAATTGGACCTGCCGATACCACTGCCATGCGCTGCAGCACCGGTTTGCGGTTGAACGCCATGGGCAGTTCCGCGGCGGGAACCTCTGCCTCCCGCTCATCCAGCATCTTGACGTAGCCGCCCAGGGGAATGGCGGCGATGACGTACTCGGTATCCAGCTTGTCGCGCCAGCGCAGCAGCGGCGTACCGAAGCCGATGGAGAAGCGCAGCACTTTGACACCACAACGGCGCGCCACCCAGAAGTGGCCGTACTCATGAATGGCGATGAGTAGCGCCAGGGCAAAAGCCGTTACGCCCAGTGTGTAAATCAGATCCACGTATTACCTGCCAGCGATTGTCTGGCGCGCAAGCTCGCGCGCCTGTTCATCGGTTTGTGTGACCACATCCAGCGACGAGGGTTCAGGGGCGTCAGCACGCGACAGCACCGACGCAATCACCCGCGGGATGTCCATAAACCCCACGCGGCCGTCGAGAAATGCCGCAACAGCCTCCTCGTTGGCCGCATTCAGCACGGCCATCGCGGTGCCCCCCTGCCGCACGGCGTCCCGCGCCAGCTCCAGACAGGGAAAACGGGAGACGTCCGGCGGCTCGAAATCCAGCCGTCCAATCTCAATCATATCGAGCTCGCGCACGCCGGAGGCGATGCGCTCCGGCCAGCCCAGTGCGTGGGCGATGGGGGTGCGCATATCCGGGTTGCCCAGCTGCGCCAGCACCGAACCGTCCACGTACTGCACCATGCTGTGAATGATGCTCTGCGGGTGCACCACAACCTCAACAAAATCGCTGCTCACATCGAACAGCCAGCAGGCCTCCACCAGCTCCAGCCCCTTGTTCATCAAGGTCGCGGAATCGACAGAGATCTTGCGACCCATGGACCAGTTCGGGTGCGCGCAGGCCTGCTCCGGCGTTGCCGCCGAGATCTGCGCTGCGGTCCAGTCCCGAAACGGCCCGCCGGAGGCGGTCAGCAGTATTTTTGACACGCCCGTGGTGCCCACGCCGCCGCCCACAGCCGCAGGCGGCAGGCATTGGAAAATCGCGTTGTGCTCGCTGTCTATGGGCAGCAGGGTTGCGCCGGACTCCGCCACCGCGGCCATAAACAGGTGCCCTGCCATGACCAGCGCCTCCTTGTTGGCGAGCAGAACGGTTTTGCCGGCGCGGGCCGCCGCCAGGGTGGGCGCCAGCCCGGTTGCACCGACAATGGCCGCCATCACGGCGTCCACGGCATCGGCCGAGGCCACCTGCTCAAGGCCGGAGGGGCCGCCCAGCACCTGCGTTGCCGAGCCCGCCGCGGCAAGGCGCTGCTGCAGCTGGTCGGCGCTGTCGACGCAGGCCATCACCGCGTAAACAGGTTGGTAGGTCATGCATTGCTGGTAGAGGGCGTCCACAGAACGGTTCGCAGTAAGCGCATAAACGGCGAAGCGCTGCGGGTGCTGGGCCAGCACGTCCAGCGTGCTGAGGCCGATGGAGCCGGTGCTCCCCAGCACGGTGACCTGCTTTATCGGTGTGTCCGTCACGGCGACCAGCCCGCCAGTATCAGACCCAGCGCCACCACCGGGCCCGCCGCGGTAATGCCGTCAATACGATCCAGTACACCCCCGTGCCCCGGCAACAGGGTGCCGCTGTCCTTGACCCCGCGCTGTCGCTTGACCATGCTTTCCAACAAGTCACCTACCACCGATGCCGATGCCCCCGCCAGGGCGATGGCGACCATGGCCTGCAGACTGGGTTGTGCCAGCCCGAGGAGCACATGCGCTGCCACCGCCAGCACGGTGCAGGCGCACAGGCCACCCACAACCCCCTCCCAGGTTTTGCCGGGACTTACCCGGGGCGCCAGTTTGGTGCGGCCAAATCGCCGCCCGGAGAAATAGGCACCGATGTCCGCTATGGCAACCAGGACCACCATCGCCAGCAACATGAGCTTTCCCTGATCGAAACTCAGCAGGAAGATAGCGGCCAGCCACGGGGGTAGCAACACCAGCAGCCCCATCAGGCCCAGCATGGGCGGGGTACTCCACAGGGGTGCGCTGGCCGGGTAGGCCTTTATCCACAGCAGGGCGATGGCCCACCACAGACAGGCCACACCGAACAGGGGTTTGAGCGTTTCCACGGTGGGCACAGAGCCAAACTCGCCATAAAAATACAGAACCAGCATGGCGGCTACCGCCGACAGCAGATAGCCCACGCGTAGTGCAACACTGGTGTAGCCGGCAAGGCCGGTCCATTCATACGCCCCCACCACGACCACCACGCCGAACACGGTCGCCAGTGCGGGCAGCGGCAGCAGCACAACGGCGGCAATCAGGCTGCCAGCGAGCAACAAGCCGGTGACGATGCGCTGCCGCAGCTTAGCGCGCATCGCAGTCTCCGCGCAGGCCAAAGCGGCGTTCGCGGCCGCTGAAATCCTCCAGGGCCAGCGCCAGGTCTGCCGCCCCGAAATCCGGCCACAGCGTTTCGGTGAAGTACAGCTCGGTGTAGGCGAGCTGCCACAGCATGAAATTGCTGATGCGGTGATCGCCACCCGTTCGAATACACAGGTCCGGCGGGGGCAGCTCCGGCAGCGACAGCTCGGTATCCAGCAGTTCAGGCTTGATATCCTGTTCGGCGATCTCGCCTGCGGCCAGCCGCGCGGCGATACGCCGCGCGGCTTCGGCCATTTCCCAGCGACCGCCGTAGTCCGCGGCAATCACCAGGGTTGTGTCCTGGTTGTTTTCGGTGAGTGCTTCGGCCTCGGCCATCAGCGCCTGCAGTCGCCGGTTGAAGCGCTGTCGCTCACCGATAAAGCGTATGCGCACCCCGTCTTTATGCAGGGCCTGTGTTTCGTTTCGCAGGTAGCGGATAAACAGCGACAGCAGGTAGCGCACCTCGGCGCGGGGCCTGCCCCAGTTTTCACTGGAAAATGCGAACAGGGTAAGGACTTTGATACCGCGATCATTGCAGGCCTCCAGAATATTCCGGATTGCCTCCACGCCGGCGCGGTGACCGGCTGACCCGGGCAGGCCACGACGGCTTGCCCAGCGATTATTGCCATCCATGATGATCGCAATATGTTGCGGAACCATCGTCAGGGGTACTCAGATCTCGAGGAGATCGGCTTCTTTCTCCTCCAGCGCCTTCTCGATATCGGCGACGTAGCGGTCGGTGAGTTTCTGCACCTCGTCCTGGCCGCGGCGTTCCTCGTCCTCTGAAATGTCTTTTTCCTTCTCCAGCTCCTTGAGCATGGCCATGGCATCGCGCCTGGCGTTGCGCACGGAGACCCGGGCCGACTCTGCTTCCTGCCGCGCCTGCTTAATGAAGCCCTTGCGTGTCTCTTCGGTCAGCGGCGGCATGGGGATGCGGATAACATCGCCAGCCGTGGCCGGGTTCAGGCCCAGGTCTGACTTCATAATGGCTTTTTCGATAGAGGGGACCACAGACTTGTCCCAGGCCGTCACCGCCAGGGTTCTGCCATCCTCAACCGTGATGTTGGCCATCTGGTTGAGCGGCGTCTCCGCGCCGTAGTACTCCACCCGGATATCGTCCAGCAGGCTGGGGTGGGCGCGCCCGGTGCGAATCTTGTTGAAGTTGTGGTGCAGCGCTTCGAGGCTCTTGGCCATGCGTTCGGCCGCTTCCTTTTTTATATCGTCTATCACTTGTTCTGCTCCCTTGGACCCCTCAGGGGTGGATCAGCGTGCCTTCGTCACCGCCGCGCACAATGTTCAGCAATGCGCCCTTCTTTTCCATGGCAAAAACCCGAACCGGCAGGCCGTGATCCCTGCAGAGTACGATAGCGGTGAGGTCCATGACGCCCAATTCCTGCTTGAGCACCTGGTCAACGCTCAACTCGTCGTATTTGACAGCGTCTTCGACCTTCATCGGGTCCGCATTATAGACCCCGTCCACCTTGGTTGCCTTGAGCATCAGGTCCGCTTCCACTTCAATGGCACGCAGGCAGGCAGACGAATCGGTGGTAAAGAAAGGGTTGCCGGTGCCAGCCGCGAATATCACCACGTCGCCGTTGGTCAGGGCTCGCATCGCCTTGCGACGATCGTAGTGGTCGACCACACCGCTCATGGGGATAGCCGACATGACCTGGGTGGCAATGCTGGAGCGTTCCAGGGCATCGCGCATGGCAAGGGCATTCATCACGGTAGCCAGCATGCCCATGTGGTCACCGGTCACGCGATCCAGCCCGGCCGCGTTCAGGGCCGCGCCGCGGAACAGGTTACCGCCACCGATGACCAGCCCGACCTGGACACCGATGCCGACAAGCTGCCCAATCTCCAGGGCCATCATGTCCAGCACCTTGGGATCGATCCCGAAGCTTTCGCTGCCGGTAAGCGCCTCGCCGCTGAGCTTCAGCAGAATGCGCTGGTACTTCCTGTCACCAAACTTCTTCGGCATGCTCTCTGTCCCCACGGAGTACGGTGCCCGGTCGCCTCTCAGGCGTCTGTTTTCAGCTGGGCGGCAACTTCCGCTGCAAAGTCGACTTCTTCCTTCTCGATACCTTCACCGACTTCAAAGCGCGTGAACGAAACCCCCTCCGCGCCAGCAGCCGCGACCAGCTTGCCGACCGTTACGTCGGGATCCTTCACGAAAGCCTGCTCTACCAGACTGTTTTCCGCGAGAAACTTCTTGATACGGCCGCCTATCATTTTCTCAATGATTTCCGCTGGCTTACCAGACTCCTGCGCCTGGGCCGTAAAGATTTCCTTCTCCTTGTCGACCACCTCGGCTGGCATATCTTCGGGCTTCACCACCTGCGGGTTCACTGCGGCGATGTGCATGGCAACGTCCCGGGCCAGTTCGACATCACCGCCCTTGAGCTCGACCAGCACGCCGATGCGATTGTTGCCGTGTACGTAGCTGCCGACCACGCCGTCAGACGCGGTTGCCTGCGCTATACGGCGCACACCGATATTTTCGCCGATTTTCTGCACCAGCGACTCGCGCGCAGATTCCAGTTCGCCGGCCATCAGGGCGGCTACATCGGTGGTACCCGCCGCATGGGCGGCATCGGTGACCTGGCCAACGAAGCCAAGGAAGCCCTCATCGCGCGCTACAAAATCGGTTTCACTGTTCACTTCCACCAGGGTGCCGCTGCTGGCATCGCTGGCGAGGCGCACGGCCACGACGCCGTCGGCAGCCGTGCGTCCGGCTTTCTTGGCCGCCTTCATGCCGCTGGACTTGCGCAGTTCCTCAATCGCCTTCTCGACATCATTGTCGGCCGCAGCCAGTGCTTTTTTGCACTCCATCATGCCCAGGCCAGTGCGCTCGCGCAGCTCCTTAACCAGTGCTACAGACATTGGAATTCCTCCGTTTGGCCCGCTCCGGGGCCTAGATCATTGTCAGGATGCCGCGGGGGCTGACCCCCGCGTTCTCAGGGAGTGGGCGACCAGCGGTCACCCGATACGTCTTACTCGGCAGCCGCCTCGGCAGCCTCTGCCTCAGCCCCGGCCTCGACTTCCACAAACTCATCCTTGGCAACAGCAGCCTCGCCCGCCTGCTCGCGCCCGGCGATACAGGCGTCAGCGACAGCCGACACGTAGAGCTTGATGGCGCGGATAGCGTCATCATTGCCAGGAATGACGTAATCGATGCCGTCCGGGTCAGAGTTGGTGTCGACGATGCCGATCACCGGGATGCCCAGCTTGTTGGCCTCCGTGATGGCGATTCTCTCGTGGTCCACGTCGACCACGAACAGGGCATCGGGCAGGCCGCCCATGTCCTTGATGCCACCGATAGAGCGCTCCAGCTTCTCCATGGCGCGCGTGCGCATCAGTGCTTCCTTCTTGGTCAGCTTTTCAAACGTACCGTTGTTCTGCTGGGTTTCCAGGTCACGGAAGCGCTTGATGGAGGCGCGGATGGTTTTGTAGTTGGTGAGCATGCCGCCCAGCCAGCGATGGCTGACGTAGGGCATGCCGGCGCGCTCAGCCTGCTCCTTGATGATTTTGCCCGCGGCGCGCTTGGTGCCCACGAACAGCACCTTGTTCTTGTTGGCGGCGAGCTGCTTGACCAGGTCCAGCGCCTCGTTAAAGGCCGGCACGGTGTGCTCAAGGTTGATAATGTGGATTCTGTTGCGAGCACCGAAGATGTACTCACCCATTTTCGGGTTCCAGTAGCGGGTCTGGTGCCCGAAGTGTGCGCCTGCCTGCAGCAGGTCGCGCATACTTACCTGCGTCATAGTATTACCTGTTTGTACGGGTTAATCCTCCACAGATCCCATGACACAACCCAGTTTCCAGACCAGAAGCCTGTACAATGAGCACCCTGTGACATGTGACGACCTGTGTGCGTCGTTGGAGCAATCCGCTGTGCTGGCGGCGACCCGGGCCTGCCCGTGATCACTGAATCCAGCGCAGTCTGCTGCTCAATTTTTGTTCTCGGGCGCATAGCTGCCCCGGAACGGCGCGCTTTATACCATAAACCGCCCCCTAAGGCACTGTTTTTTCAGCGTGATTTGCGCTTCGGCTGGCGAGTCAGGTTACAATGTCGGCCTTTTTTTGCGCGAGGCGTGCTCGCGGAACAAACCCCATGGAAGATCATCAGGTACCCGACGAAGTAATGACCGTCAGCATAAAAGACAGCGAGGACCTCGCACGCATGCGCGTGGCGGGGCGTATGGCAGCGGACGTGCTGGAGATGATAGGGCCGTACGTGGTGCCCGGCGTCAGCACCGGCGAGTTGGACGCGATCTGCCATCGCTATATCACCGAGGAGCTGGACGCCATACCGGCGCCCCTTGACTACAACGGCTTCCCGAAATCCATCTGCACCTCGGTGAACGAGGTGGTCTGCCATGGCATTCCCAGCGAGCGAAAAATCCTCAAGGACGGTGACATCGTCAACATCGATATCACGGTGATCAAGGACGGCTTCCACGGCGACACCAGCAAGATGTTTTTCGTGGGCGAGCCCCTGCCCCATGCAGAGCGCCTGGTGCGCATCACCCAGGAATGCCTGTATCTGGGCATCAACAGCGTCAAGCCCGGTACAACGCTGGGTGACATCGGCCACGTGATCCAGCGCCACGCGGAGAAGAACTACTACTCGGTGGTGCGGGAGTACTGCGGTCACGGCATCGGGCGCGGCTTTCATGAAGAGCCCCAGGTACTGCACTACGGTCGCCCCGGCACCGGCCTGGCCTTGCAGGAGGGGATGACGTTTACCATCGAGCCCATGCTCAATGCCGGGCGTCGCCATGTGAAGCTGAACAAAAACGATGGCTGGACCGTGAGCACCCGGGATGGACGCCTGTCGGCCCAGTGGGAACACACCATCGCGGTAACGGCCACCGGCTGCGAAGTCCTCACCGCCAGGAGCGAAGAGAACTTCGGATGATTTCCTGTCCCACCGCACTGCTGGACCGCGAGGCGCTGGCCGCGGCCTGCGAAGCGTCGGACAGCCCGGTTCCCCCGCTTCGGGCAGCCTGTGCCGCTGGCGAACAGTGGCTGCACCAGGCGTTTCATGACGGACGCAGCATCGATGAGCTCCTCAAGCTACGCGCCGCCTTTGTCGACCAGCTGCTGCGGCTGATCTGGGGCCTGTTCGACTGGAGCGAGGACCGCATCGCCCTGGTTGCGGTGGGTGGCTACGGCCGCGGCGAACTGCATCCGCGCTCCGACATCGACCTGATGATCCTGATAGACGACAACAGTGGCGAGCAGGATGCCTCCATAGAACGCTTCCTGCAGTTGCTCTGGGACATCAAGCTGGAGGTGGGCCACAGCGTGCGCACCATCGAGGACTGCCAGCTCTCGGCGCGCAACGACATCACGATCTGTACGACCTTGATGGAATCCCGCCTGGTGGTGGGGTCTGCGGCCCTGCGGGTGCAGATGCACGACGCCATAGGACCGGACCAGCTGTGGGACAGCGCCGACTTCTTCCGCGCCAAGTGGGACGAGCAGATCAGCCGGCACGCCAAGTATGCCGACACCGAATACAAGCTGGAGCCCAACGTGAAGACCTCCCCGGGCGGGCTGCGCGACATCCAGACTATCAGCTGGATCGCCCTGCGCCACTATCGCACCGGCGACCCCCAGGCACTGAAGGCACTGGGGTTCCTGACCGAGGACGAGCTGCATATCCTGCTGCGCTGCCGGGAGTGGCTGTGGCGGGTGCGCTACGCGCTGCACATGGTCACAGGGCGCAACGAGGACCGGCTGCTGTTTGAATACCAGCGGGAGCTGGCGCGGCTGTTCGGCTTTGAAGACTCGGATATGCGGCTGGCGGTGGAGCAGTTCATGCAGCGCTACTACCGCGCTGCGCTGGCGGTGGCCCAGCTCAACGAGGTGCTGATGCAGCACTTCGACCAGGTGATCCTCCGCTCGGATACCGCGGATGAAATCATCGAGGTCAATGAGCGCTTCCACATTCGCAACGGCTACCTGCAGGCGCGCAGTGCAACGCTGTTTGAGGAGAACCCCTCCGCCATGCTCGAGGTGTTCCTGATTTGCGCCCGGGACGAAAGGGTTGAGGGCGTGCATGCCTCCACCATTCGGCAGGTACGGGAGAACCGGGACCTGATCGACCAGCGCTTCCGGGACGACCCGCGCAACCGCGAGCTTTTCATGGAAATCCTGCGTTCCCACAACAAGCTGGCCCTGCAGCTGCGTCGTATGAACCGCTACGGGGTGCTCGGACGCTACCTGCCGGAGTTCGGGCGCATCGTGGGCCAGATGCAGCACGACCTGTTCCACATCTACACCGTGGACGCGCATACCCTGGAAGTGGTCAAGAACATGCGCCGTTTCCTGTACCCCGAGGAGAAGGAACGCTATCCGGTCACCTCGCGGGTGGCGGGACGCCTGCCCAAGATCGAGCTGCTTTACATTGCCGGCCTGTATCACGACATCGCCAAGGGCCGCGGCGGCGACCATTCGGAGCTGGGCGCTGTGGATGCGCGCCTGTTCTGCGAGCGCCACGGCATCAACCGCAAGGACACTGACCTTGTGGTCTGGCTGGTGGAGAATCACCTGCTGATGTCGGGCGTTTCCCAGCGCAAGGACATCTCCGACCCGGACGTGATTGCCGAGTTCGCCGGCCAGGTGGGCAGCCAGCTGTACCTGGATTATCTGCTGGCGCTGACCGTGGCCGATATCACCGCCACCAACCCCACGCTGTGGAACGCCTGGCGCGGCTCGCTGCTGCGCCAGCTGTATACCGAAACCCGGCGCGCGCTGCGCCGGGGCCTGGAAAACCGGGTGGGCAAGGAAGAGGCGATCCTCAGGAACCAGCGGGCGGCCATGGAGCAGCTGGAGGACCGGGGCTTTATCGCCGAGGACCTGCAAACCCTGTGGGCGGAGGCCAGCGAGGATTATTTCCTGCGCGAATCCGTTGAGGATATCGTGTGGCAGACCGAGGCCATCGCCCAGCACCACGACCGCAGCACCCCGCTGGTGCTGGTGAAGCCGGAAAGTACGCTGGATGCAGACGCCGCTACCCAGGTTTTCATACACACACCGCTGCAGGATTACCTGTTCTCGGTGATAACCGCCGCGCTGGAGCAGCTCAACCTGAGCGTGCTGGATGCCCGCCTCTACCAGGCCGTCGGGGGGATGGCGCTGGATTCATTCTATGTGCTGGACGCGAGTGGCGCGTCCATCGCGCAGGATACGCGGCGACTGCAGCACATCGTGGCGTACCTGTGCGAGACCCTGAGCGACCGGGAGCGCTTCCCGGAGGTGGTGGCCCGGCGCACGCCGCGGCAGGTAAGATTCTTCGCCATGCCCACCGAGGCGCACCTGCACCTGGACACCGCCATGAACGTCAGCGTACTGGAGGTTATCACCCCGGACCGGCCCGGACTGCTGGCGCGCATTGGCCGCATCTTCTTTGACTACGGCATACGTCTGCAGGCCGCCAAAATCACTACCCTCGGTGAGCGCGTGGAAGACGTCTTCTTCATTACCGACAGCAATGGTGCCCCGCTGCAGGACGAGGCCCTGGTCAATGCCATACAGGGCACCATCTGCCGGGAGCTGGACCAGCAGGTAGCTGCCTGAGGCCGCTTCCGGGCGACACGCCGATATGAATCCTGATCTCGATTTGCTCAAGCCCTATCCCTTCGAGCGCCTGCGCCAGCTGTTCGCGGGGGCGGACAAGCCCGCGGGACAACCGGTGAACCTCGGCATGGGCGAACCACAGCATGCCGCACCGGCGTTCGTGCTGGAGGCGCTGGCAGAAGCATTACCTCAACTGCGCAGTTATCCGGCTACGCGGGGCCTGCCTGAACTGCGCCAGGCTGTCGCGAGCTGGCTGCAGCGGCGTTTCGGCCTGGAAGCGGTGGACCCGGAAGCGCAGGTGTTGCCGGTGACCGGCACCCGCGAGGCCCTGTTCAGCATTGCCCAGGCGGTGGTGGACAGAAGCCGCGACCCGCTGGTGATCAGCCCCAACCCGTTCTACCAGATCTACGAGGGAGCAGCACTTCTGGCCGGGGCGCAGCTTGAACTGCTGGACTGCGAACCGCAGCGAGGCTACCTGCCGGACTACGCCGCTGTCGACAACGACACCTGGCAGCGCTGCCAGTTGCTCTACCTGTGCAATCCCGGCAATCCCAGCGGCGCCGTCACGCCGCTGGATACCCTGGTGCAGGTGGTGGAACTGGCCCAGGAACACGACTTTGTGATCGCCGCCGACGAGTGCTACTCCGAGATTTACCGGGATGAGGCGCGGCCACCCCCCGGACTGTTGCAGGCCGCGCAGGCGGCGGGCGTAACCGATTATCGCAACTGCCTGGTATTCCACAGCCTTTCCAAGCGCTCCAACCTGCCTGGGCTGCGGTCAGGCTTTGTCGCGGGCGACGCCGGGCTGTTGCAGCGCTACCTCGCCTACCGCACCTATCACGGCTGCGCCATGCCGGTGCACCACCAGATTGCCAGCGCGGCGGCATGGTCGGACGAGGCCCACGTGCGGGAAAACCGGGGCCTGTATAACAGCAAGTTTGAGCAGGTGCTGGCGCGACTTGCCGGCACCCTGCCACTGCAGATGCCCGAGGCGGGGTTTTATCTCTGGCCGGACCTCGGTGTTGATGACGAGGCCATGGCCCTTGAGCTTTACCGGCGCTACAACCTCACCACGCTGCCCGGCCAGTACCTGGGCCGGGATAGCGGCAACGGCAACCCCGGCTTCGGCCACCTGCGTATTGCGCTGGTGCCCCCCGTCGAGGATTGCCTGTACGCCGCCGACTGCCTGAGTGAGGTGATCGTGAGCCTGGGCAGGTCCGGTGCCCATGGCTGAGAGCGCCGCCGTCAGCAGGCCGCGCGGCCCGCGCAAGGCGGAACGGGTTGCGTATATCCAGCAGCGCCTGCAGGCGCTGTATCCCGACCCTCCCGTTCCGCTGGACCACAGCGACCCGTTTACCCTGCTGGTGGCCGTGCTGCTGAGCGCGCAGTGCACCGACGAGCGGGTCAACCAGGTCACGCCGGCGCTGTTTGCCCTCGCCGACAACCCGGCGGACATGGCGCAGCAGTCGGTGGAGGCCATTCGCGAGATTATCCGGCCCTGTGGCCTGTCGCCGCAGAAAAGCAAGGCCATTCGACGGCTCAGCGAAATACTGGTTGAGGAATACGACGGCGATGTGCCGCGCGACATGGACGCCCTGGAAACCCTGCCCGGTGTCGGCCACAAAACCGCCAGCGTGGTGATGGCCCAGGCGTTCGGCCAGCCCGCCTTCCCGGTGGACACCCATATCCACCGCCTGGCTCAGCGCTGGGGACTGACCAGCGGCCGCAACGTGGTGCAGACCGAACGCGACCTGAAGCGGCTGTTCCCCGAAGACTGCTGGAACGACCTGCATCTGCAGATCATCTTCTACGGCCGCGAACACTGCACGGCCCGGGGCTGCGACGGCACCGTGTGCGACATCTGCCGCTTTTGCTACCCCAACCGCAAACGGGCGCGGAAGACGCGCAAGGCCTGAGACCCGGTTTTACTGCTGCGAGACAGGCTCCGGCACATCGAACACCAGTGCACGGCCTCGCCCGCGGGGGTCGGCGGCGGCCTGAACGTCACCGTCGCCCGTGACACGGACGAGCTGCACATCGCCGATGGTGCCCCACCAGTTCTCCACCACTTCATAGCCCAGACCTTCAAGCTGCGCCCGCTCTGCCGCTGTGGGACCGTGCCCCGGCTCGTGGCGCAGGCGGGTCTGCTCCGGCAGCTGGTGGTGGAAGCGCGGCGCGGCCACCGCAGCCTGCGCGTCCATGCCATAGTCTTCAAGATTCAACAGCACCTGGAATACCGAGGTGAAAATGGTGCTGCCTCCTGGTGTACCCAGGGCCATCACCGGCGTCGCATCCTTGAGCAACAAGGTGGGTGACATGGAAGAGAGCATGCGCTTGCCCGGGGCGATGGCGTTCATGTCCGCACCGATCACGC
>JAZBPS010000003.1:0-2226 GCA_036353375.1 Halieaceae bacterium
CTCCTTCTCGAGGGCGTCGTGCAGCTCGGCTTCGAGGCTGCGGCGGGCGTCGGCCTTGGCGGTAATGTCCTTGGAATACTGTTCCAGGCTATTGCCGCCGTTCTTCTTGGCCAGCTCTCGGGCGGCGCCGGCACTCTTCAGCAACTGGCCGGTTTCACCCGCGTCGTGGGGATAGCGTGCCATGCCCATACTGGTTGTCAGGAATACCTGCTTGCCCTGGTAGTCGAAGGGCTTGCGCAGGGCGTTCCTGATCTCATCGGTCAGCTCCACCACTTCCGACTTGCTCATACGGCCCGGCAGCGCAATGGCAAACTCGTCACCGCCCATGCGCGCCAGGATGCGGTCACCGTAGTCCTGGCTTTTGTGGGCGCCGGCGCCGGCGTCATTGATGATCTTGCGCAGCCGGCCGGCAATGGCCTTCAGCACCTCATCACCGGCCATAGGGCCGAGGCTGTCATTTACTGCCTGGAAGCGATCGATGGAGAGCATCACCAGCGCCAGGTCATTGCGGCGCTGCTTGGCGTGCTGGATGCTGGCCCCGAGGCGTTCGAGGAAGAAGGTGCGGTTGGGCAGGCGGGTCAGGCCGTCGTAGTAGGTCAGCTGGTCCTGGTAGGCCTTGGCGCGCAGGGTATTGCGCAGGCGCAGGATCAGCTCACTGGAGTCGATGGGCTTTTCCAGGAAATCGGTGGCGCCCAGCTCCAGCGCCTTGAGCTTGGTTTCCGGGTCGGTATCCGAGGTGAGCACAATGGCTGCCAGGTGCTGGATTTCCGGCGTTGAGCGGATTTTTTCCAGGATTTCGAAGCCGTCCACCTCCGGCATGTTGAGGTCGAGGAATACGCAGTCCGGGCGTTCGCGCAGGATGGTGTCCATGGCCTGCGTGGAATCGTTGACGGCAATGAAATGCTCGAATCCCTGCTCCTGAAGGTAAACCTCGAGCACGCTGATCATCAACGGCTCGTCATCTACCATCATGATGATGTCGTCGCGGAACTCGTTCTGTCCCTGTGCTACCGCGCCTGTCTGCGCAGTTGGCGTGGAACCTTCCCTGTGTTCGGTCATGGCGACGCCTGCCTCTCGTTGATACCGCGGTTGTCTGCCTCTGGTACCACAATGCGCCGACTCATCTCTTTGACGAAAGTGATGCGCTCTGCAGCGAGTTCAGTGTCGCCTTTCTTGGCGGCCTGTTCCAGTGTTGCTGCCGGTTCTGTGAAACTGCCGAAGCCGACGCTGCCGGCGGAACCCTTGAGCCAGTGAGCCAGCTTGGCCAGTTCATCCAGGTCCCCGGCGGCCAGGTGCTGGTCCATTGCGTCGATCTGGCTGCCCAGTTTGTCTGCGAAACTCACGATGATGCTGTCAAAACGCTCGCCGCGACCGGCCAGAACTGATGCGATGCTGTCCGGCAAGGTTTCCGTGGCGGCATGCGCCCCGGGTGCGTTCTCAGCGACCTCTTCGCCAGTGTCTTCCAACCGGAAACGCTGCTGCAGATTTTCCAGGCTGGCTATCAGCGGACCACAGGCGTCGGCCTTGCCGGCCTTGGCACTGTCCTGCAGTTCAGCGGCGGGTTCGGTCATCGCGGGGAATCCCACAGAGCCCGCGGTGCCTTTGAGCTTGTGAGCCAGCGCTGCCAGTTCGTCAAGATCACCGGCAGCCTCCGCCTCGCGCATCGCCTGGAGCTGGGAACCCAGCCTGTTGAGGAAGCTCTGGGCTATATCGCGCAGCTTGGCGTTGGAGACGGGCAGGGTGCAGTAAATCAGTGGGCCCGCTGCAGGCTTTGCAGCAGCCGTCGCTGCGGCAGCCGTCGCTGCGGCAGCCGATGCTGCGGCAGCCGATGCTGCGGCAGCCGATGTTGCGGCGGAAATGCTTGCAGGTTCCTCTGGCTTTTCTGTCGAAGCTACAGTCTCGGGTTCGGCACGGACTGTTTCGGTTTGTGTTGCCTGTGGTTCGCTCGACGCCGCAACGGATGTGGCGACCACATCACTGACGCTGACAGTCTCGCGAGTGCCGCCCAGTTCTTCCGCCAGCACGCCAAGCAGCTTGTCGATATTCACCGGCTTGGTCAGGTAGCGGCTGTAACCGGCATCCAGGCACTTCTGTTCTGCGCCCTCCATTGCATCCGCCGTCAGCGCCACCACGGTTTTCTCAATACCGCGCTCGCGCATCAAGCCCACCGAGGTGAAGCCATCCATGACCGGCATCTGCACGTCCATCAAGGTGATGTCGGCACTC
>JAZBPS010000014.1:0-3216 GCA_036353375.1 Halieaceae bacterium
CAGATGGGCGCCACCTTCATGTACGAACCCCAGGCGCTGGAGGGCTACTACCGCGCACTTGGTCCGGACAGTCTGTACTGGTCTACCGACTTTCCGCACCCGGCTACCTGCTGGCCGAACTCGCAGAAGCAGGTGTCTGAACAGTTTGCCAAGGCTGGCATACCGGAGCAGGACCGCAAGAAAATCACCAGCGAAAACGCGGCCCAATGCTTCGGGCTGGGGTTGTAGCATTCCGCGCAGGCGCAGCAAGATCGAACGCCAGGCCGAGCGGCAAAGGAGCGCGGCGCAGAGGACTGTCCTGCAACTGTTTTCGGACGTCACCATCAGGGTCCGCGCTATGCCAGCGACCAGGTTGAGTGACGCTTGAAGACTCAGGCAGGCGCTTACGACCAGTCTTTCTATACGGGTTGGCTGGTACTGGGAGCGGGCTTCGTCTGCTCCCTGCTTGCGGTGGGTGGCACCCACTACGTGTTTGGCGTTTACCTTGTTCCAGTTACCGCGGAATACGGTATATCCCGCTCTGAGGGAAACCTTGGTTTCATCGCGCTTATGGCGGGTATCGCGGTTTGGTCTCCCATCGTCGGCAGGCTGCTGGACGCGCTATCCGCCAACACAATAATGAAGTTCGGCGCGATCTCCCTGGGGGCAGGCCTTATTGCCTGCTCGTACGTCCCCTCACCTGCATGGATTCCTGCACTGATCGCAGTACCGGTTTCCTTCGGTTCCTGCGCCTGTGGCTCTCTGGCGGCTAACACGGTTGCTGTCCGCTGGTTTCAGCAACGGCGCGGGCAGGCTCTGGGAATACTTTCGGTATCAACATCTGCAGGCGGGCTGTTGCTCACACCAGCCGCGGCGATCCTGGTAGACAACTTTGGCTGGCGCACAGCGTTACAACTGCAGGGTGTCTTCGTGATGACGCTTATGTACGCCATGACAGTTATATTCATTCGCAATACGCCCCAGGGCGACGAACCGGGGTACAACAGGGAGTTCGACAGTGGCGCCAGCGCAGCCGGGGACACTGCAGAACACGCTAATGCGGCACGCTCAACCGCCGCTTTGTTTCGGGACAAGCGCTTCTGGCTGCTAACGCTGGGCATTGGCCTCCTCCTGGCCAGTGATCAGGCGCTGCTTGTGTCCCAGGTTCCCTTCTTTGTCAGCATTGGGCTTAGCCTGCAACAGGGCGCCTTTGTTGCCTCGCTGATGACGTTCTCCGCGATCACGGGAAAGCTATTGGTGGGCTACATGGCCGACCGCATAAACCTGTTCGGGGTGTACCTGATGGTCGCCTGCTGCCACATCCTGCTGCTGCTCGTTTTTTCCCTGCAACCCGCCTACTTCGTCATCATCACCGCAGCGGCCGTTTTCGGCATCGCTGTAGGATGGGTCTATCCCGTGTGGATGACCCTGCTGGCAAGCCAGTTCGGCGCAAAAAATTATGGTGCGACGATGGGGCTCATGGTGGTGTTAATGCAGCCCATCGCCGTCTTGTTACTTTACGTAACAGGCTTGCTGTATGACCTCAGCGATAATTACTCAAACGCGTTTCTGTTGCTGGTCTGCTGCGTGCTTCTGTCCAGCCTCTTTATCCGATTACTCGCGTTACACAACGCAAATAGCGCACCTGTGTCGGCGAAATGACCCCTGCCGACCGGCCTGGGGTGCAACTCAACGAAGGCAGATTTTGACAGCAAAAACGTCAGCTTTGGACAAGAAGCCCGCATAAGCCTCCACTAACATGAGCGCCATAGCCTTTTCAGGAGAAAGAAAGGTAGAGAGTTCGCATTTCCGCATGGGCGAGCTCAACCATCGAAAGATCACTCTTATCCCATACAGACACTGATCGCGGCATCCGCAAAATAACGATTAATAGAGGACTGTGGACATGGACAATAAAAGCCTTAGAGGCATCAGCCTGATAGCGTTAAGTTCGCTGTCTCTTGAAAGCGCACTTGCTCAAAGCGGAGCGGCTCTCGAAGAGATCATTGTTACCGCCCAGAAAACGGCCGAAAGCATCCAGGAAGTTCCGATTTCAATTACCGCCCTGGACGAGATGGCGCTGGAACGTAATGGCGTCACTAACATCATGGACTTGAGCATGCTGGTGCCGTCCCTGACCATCAGACCCAACCCCGTTTCCGATCAGAACTTGCGCTTCACACTTAGAGGCGTGGAAGACGGCGCGATAGAACTCACCCAGGACCTGACCACGGCTCTGCACTTGAACGGCATCTACATCGCCCGGGGCAACGGTCTTAACCTTAACGTGGAGGACCTCGAGCGAGTCGAGGTGCTGCGAGGCCCCCAGGGCACCCTGTACGGGCGCAACGCGACGGCAGGTGCAATCAACTACGTCACCAGAAAACCGGGTGATGAGTTCGAGTTTCGCCAGCAGTTCACGGTTGGTAACTTTGACAGGTTTGTCTCACGGACGACCGTCAACATACCCATCACCGACACACTGGCGGTGCGCGCCAACTACCTGCGGGAAGAGCAGGATGGCTGGATTGATAATTCGTTCCCCGGCGGAAGCCCGATCAACGATCGCGAGGCCGATGCGTACCGCTTTGACGTGCGCTGGGAGCCAACGGAAGACCTGACAATAGACTATGGCTATGACCGGTCCGAGGTTGACTACTTTTCACAGCCTTTCCAGTGTACGACCCTGGTGCCTGGCTTCCTGGGCTCGCTGGTGGACCCCTCAACCTGCAGCGAAGACGAACCGCTGGACGATCTCTCTCTTCGCGGCAACCTGGTCGGCAACGAGGTGTGGGCCTCGGGGCATACCCTGTCAGTCGAATGGGCGTACTCGGAAAACCACTCGATGCGAGCACTGCTGGGCTACAGGGAGTACGAGGACAATTATCAGGCGATGCTGCAGGCGGGAGGCGCGGGCCTGACAGGCGCTAGCGGACTGGACACGCGGGACGAGTTCGCGATGATTCCGCCCTTCCAGTACGAGACCAGCTTCATCAATACCGAAGGCGACTACAGCTCCATTGAGCTGCAGTTTACTGGCACCCTCAATGACTCGCTCAGCTACAACGCGGGACTGTACTGGTTCGACGAAAACGGAACCGAGATCAACGAACGCGGCACTCAGCTCGTCGTTTGGCCGGGGGAATCTCCCTCTGTACCCACCGGCTTCGTTTCGCCGGGCGGCCCCAGGGATCTGGAAGCAAACAACAAATCCCAGGCAGCCTACCTTGAATTCAC
>JAZBPS010000116.1:0-4186 GCA_036353375.1 Halieaceae bacterium
ACATGATCGCGGAGGTGCAGAAATACGTGCCCGGCTACACCCTCAAGAATGGCCCTGTTTTCGACGGCAACCGGGTGTCGATCTATATGGAAGTGGAGGGCGCAGGGGATTTCCTGCCGAAATACGCGGGCAACCTCGATATCATGACAGCGGCGGGATTGAAAACCGCAGAAGTCTATGCAGAACAGATACTTGCGGGCAAATTCACACCTGAAGTCTCAGCTGCGTAACGCGCCGTAAACGGCCAATGGAGAGAATGCAATGGACCTGAAAGGCAAGAAAGTTACCGTCCACGATATGTGCCTGCGAGACGGTATGCACCCCAAGCGCCACCAGATCACGGTGGAGCAGATGGTCACTGTGGCAAAGGCCATGGACGAGGCGCGGGTGCCTCTCATCGAGGTGACCCACGGCGATGGCCTGGGCGGTAAAAGCGTCAACTACGGCTTCCCCGCTGCCAGCGATGAAGAGTACCTGCGCGCCGTATGCTCGGCGGTGGATTTCACCCGGGTGTCAGCACTCCTGCTGCCCGGTATCGGCACGGTCGATCATCTGCATATGGCGGTGGATTGCGGCATCTCCACGATCCGTGTCGCGACGCACTGCACGGAGGCAGACGTCTCGGAGCAGCACATCGGGATCGCCAGTGAAATCGACGGCCTGGACACCGTCGGATTCCTGATGATGGCGCACATGATTGGACCGGAGGAACTGCTTGAGCAGCTGCTGCTGATGGAGTCCTACGGCGCCAATTGCGTCTACATCACAGATTCCGCGGGCTACATGTTGCCCGATGACGTCACGGCGCGCGTGGCGCTGGCGCGCAAGGAACTCAAACCCGAAACAGAGCTGGGTTTCCACGGCCACCACAACCTGGCGATGGGCATCGCCAACTCACTGGCGGCGGTGGAAGCGGGCGCCAACCGAATCGACGGCTCTATGGCCGGTTTGGGCGCGGGCGCCGGCAACACGCCGCTGGAGGTGTTTATAGCGGTTTGCGAGCGGATGGGCGTGGAAACCGGCGTAGACCTGTTCAAGGCCATGGATATCGCGGACGACCTGATCGTGCCCATGATGGACGAGATGGTGCGCATCGACCGCGATTCCCTCACCCTGGGCTATGCCGGCGTTTACTCCTCATTCCTGCTGTTTGCCAAGCGCAGTGCAGCGAAGTACAACCTGTCGTCCCGGGACATTTTGGTCGAACTGGGCAAGCGCAAGACCGTTGGCGGGCAGGAAGACATGATCGAGGATCTGGCCCTGGACATGGCGCGGGAAGCGGGCACGATTGCCTGAGCGTCCCCGGCAGGGACCGCCCGGCGGACAGAGCGGTGGTCCGCTGGCAGTCGGGAGGGGGCGGGCAACGATCGTCTGCCAGGCTATTGCGAGACCGCGCCGGCCTGCTCCCTGAACGTCAGCTGCATGGCCTTCCACGCCATCGCCGCGGCAAGCACGGTGTATATCACGCCGCCCAGCGCCTGGGCCTCGATGCTCACCCCCGCATCGATCAGCCAGCCCATTAACACCGGGGCGATGGCGCTGGAAAACACCATCACCGCCGTGGTCACGGACTTGATCGCACCCAGATGCAGGGTGCCGTACTTTTCGGCGAAGAAGGGCGACGAAAGTGTGCCGTAGATGCCCACGTTGACGGCCAGAAGCAGCATAAAGACGAAAGCGACCCAGACCCCATTGGCGCTGGCAAGTACCAGCAGGCCAAGGCCAAAGGGCAGGCAGATCAGGGGCACCAGTCTAATCGCGCCGTAGCGATCTACCAGCACCCCTGCGAACAGCTTCACCACCGTCGACGCCAGGGCGTACAGGGTGTACAAACCGCCCCACAGCGCCAGCGACCAGCCCTTGACCTCTACCATGTGCACCTGGTGAAACATGAATCCCGTGAACAGCATGGGCTGCGCCACCAGCGCTGGCATGAACAGGTAGAACAACGGATCGCGAATGACTTCGTCCCGCGTCCACTGGCGCTGTCGCGGCGCAGCTGTTGCGGCATCGTCGCCGTGTCCGGTATCCGGCGCGAGTGAGGCGAGGTAGCCCGCATGTCGCTGGGGATGACCCTTTAGAAGGATGTGTATCAGGGGCGGTAGCAGCGCGACCAGCAGCGCAGTCCAGACCCACCAGGATTGGCGCCAGCTAAGGATGGCCAGCATGGCGAACACGGCGGAGGGCAGTATGGCCTCCGAGACGGAAAAGCCAATGGCTGTAAGTGCGGTTGCCTTGCCACGCTGTTCTGGCAGGTAACGAACCATGGCGGTGGGCCCCGCCATTCCCATAAGCCCCTGGCCAGCCTGGCGCAGCAGCAGGAAGGCCACGAACAGCATTGGCAGACTGGTCGCGCTGGCCAGCACCAGGCCTCCCAGTGCCAATCCGCCCGTGGCCAACAGGGAGAATACGCGCAGGTCCAGTCGATCTATCAGGCTGCCGGTTTTCAATAACAGCAGAGCGCTTGCCAGTGTGGCAGCGGAATACACCGCGCCAAACTCGCTGTGGCTCAAACTGAGGTCGGCGCGTATCTCGCCGCCGAACAGGGCGATGAAGTAGGTCTGCCCATAGGAGCAGGCAAACATCATGGCGAAGCCGTAGGCCAGCAGCCGCCACTCCTGTCGAATGAGGTCAGTGAAACCGCGCATGGGGTGCAATCTGTGAAAGAGGTCGCGATTCTAGCAGTCGCGCTGCACCCGAGCCATGTACAAAGCCTCTCGCGACTGTTTTTTCAGTGCTGTACTTGGTATACAGGGCACATGAAGCAATACCTTGCCTATCGCGGTTACCGGGGAACCATCAATTTCAGTGAAGAGCTGCAATGCTTCTTCGGGAAGATTGACGATATCAGCACGCTCGTGTGCTACGAGGGGGATACCCGCACCACGCTGCAGGAATCCTTCGAGGCTGCGGTGGATGACTACCTGCTCAACTGCGCCCGCCTGGGCAAAACGCCGGAGCGCCCGTTTCCAAGACTGGCCTGCTAACGCTTGCCGGCAACCAGCCCGGCCAGGGACATTCCCGCCAGCATGGCAAGTACAAAACTGACGGCCTTCACGTCCAGGTAGGCGAGTGCGGAAAGTGCCGGCCCCGGACAGTAACCGTACATACCCCAGCCCACACCAAACAGCGCCGCGCCGGTCAGCAGCCTGGCATCCAGTGCGGTTTTACCGGGCAGGCTGAAGCCCTCTGCCAGCAGGGGTCTGCCAGGCAAGATGAAGCGGAAGCTGATCAGGGTGACCGCCACGGCCCCGCCCATGACAAACGCGAGGTCCGGGTCCCAGTGGCCGAACAGGTCGAGGAAGCCGATGACCTTGGCGGTATCGGTCATCCCCGAAAGGGCCAGCCCGATACCGAATAACAGGCCACAAAGCAGCGCCGCGATATTCTTCACAGCCCCACCCCCATACCATGTCGCAGCAAGGCGACCGTGGCGATGCCCGTTGCCATGAAGGTGCAGGTGGCTGCCAGTGAGCGCAGCGACAAGCGGCCCAGGCCACAGACGCCGTGACCGCTGGTGCAGCCACTGCCCAGGCGCGTACCAAATCCCACAATGAGTCCCGCGGCGACGGCCCAGGGCCAGGCGAGGTTTGAGGGTGCCGGAACAGGTGCTCCGCTGATGCTGTGATACAGCACGGGACCGCCGATGAGGCCTGCGACAAAACACCAGCGCCAAACACCGTCCCTGGGCTTTTCGGTGCCGCAGCTCGCCGCTGCGCTATCGGGCAGGGCCTGACTCAGCGCGGACCACACGATCCCGCTGATGCCGGCGATGCGGCCCAGTAACCAGAGCAGGCCGCTGGCTGCGGTGCCAATGAGAATTCCGCCCAGTAAGGGTGTCGTGAACGCGTCCATAAGTACGGTGTGCTCCAGCGGCTGAGGAAAAGGGATATTTACTGCATATTTACGCAGGTCGTGTCACCGTCTTCAAGCATGCTTTGATCGGTGCAGTGCTGGTTCGCCCGGTAGTCTGAGAGAGCGCGCTGCAGCCAGGCCTGGCTGGTCTCCTCGTCGCGGCCGCAGCGCACCCGATACGGGGTTTGGGTCCAGGAACTTGCGCTGGCCAATCGGTTGATAAATTGCTCCGCGGACTCGACGTGCTGTTTTCCGCGCTGGTATTTGAGCGTGAGGTGCGCCGCGGCACGCGGGGCATCGTATTCGTTTCCGTTGCGAATGAACGTACAGC
>JAZBPS010000117.1:0-3166 GCA_036353375.1 Halieaceae bacterium
GAAAGACGCGAACGGTGAAACCCACCGCTGGGAAGCGGATTGCAAGGCGCGCAACAACGGCCGTCTGGAAACGCTGACGCTGGTACAGGTGGGCACGCCCGCCGGCGACCAGGTCGCACGCACCGCCAAGTAACAACCAACCTGACGAGGCAGCACGCTGCCATGCTGAGCCCCGCTTACCTCGCGGGGCTTTTTGTTTGCGCGCTTAACGCGCGGCACAGTAGGGCCAGAGATCAATCGGCGAGATGCACCAGCTGTTTGCCGATATTTTCGCCACTGAATAGCCCCATCAGTGCATCGGGCATGCGCTCGAAGCCCTCTGTCACCGTTTCCCGGCTTTTAAGCTTTCCCTGGGAAAGCTGTTCTTCGAGATAACGCAGGGCCTCGCCGAACCGCGGCAGGTAATCCAGCACAATAAAGCCTTCCATGCGTGCGCGGCGCAGCACCAGATTGAAATAGTTCGCGGGTCCAGGAATCGCACCGTCGGTGTTGTAGCGCGATATACCGCCACAGATAACCAGGCGCGCGTTGTCCGCGATATTGGCCAGGGCAACGTCCAGAATCTCGCCGCCCACGTTGTCAAAAAAGATATCCACGCCCCCGGGGCAAAGTTCCGGCACTCGCGCGGCCGGGTCTTCCTCGCGATAATTAATCGCCGCATCGAAACCCAGTTCGTTGACCAGCCAGTCGCACTTCTCACGACTGCCGGCAACACCCACCACGTTGCCGCAGCCCCACAGCTTCGCCAGCTGCCCCACCACGGAGCCCGTGGCCCCGGCTGCGCCTGACACCAGCACAGTATCGCCCTCCCTGGGCTGCCCGATTTCCCGCAGGCCGAAATAGGCGGTCAGGCCGGTAATACCGAGCAGGGACATGGCGGAAGTGGGCGCCACGTTGTCCGGGACTTTTTGTAGCCGGACGTTCCTGCCATTGCTGACCAGGTACTCCTGCCAGCCGAAACCACCGGAGACACGCGTGCCCACCGGAAAATCGGGGTGGCGGGATTCAATAACCCTGCCCAGGCCGTTACCCGGCATCAAGTCACCGAGTTCCAGTGGCGCGACGTAATCTGCCTGGTTGACCATCCACCCCCGCATCGCAGGCTCCACCGCCAGGTATTGCACCTTGATCAGGACCTCGCCCTCGCCGGGGACGGGCATTTCGCTATCCACCAGCTTGAAGTCGCTGTGCTTGAGATCGCCCACCGGGCGCGCGTTCAGCAGGAATTGTCGATTCATAGTTCCCCGTTCTGCAGGCGTTTGCGGAGGATATCCTTGCGCACCTTGCCGCTGGGTGTGCGCGGCAGCTCATCCACCAGAACCAGGCGCTCCGGGATTTTTTGCCTCGCCAGCCCCCGTGCATCGGTGAATTCCGCCAACGCTTCCAGGGTAAGCGATGCCGCCGGCCGCGTGATCACCAGTGCGCACACGCCCTCACCCAGCCGCGGGTGCGGCATCGCCACCACTGCTGCGTCCTGCACTGCGGGATGCAGGTGCAGCACGTCTTCAATCTCCCGGGCCGACAGGTTCTCGCCGCCACGGATGATGATGTCTTTCTTGCGGTCGGTAATCAGCACGGCACCTTCGGGTGTCACGCGCCCGATATCGCCGGTGAGGAAAAAACCGTCTTCGGTATGCGCGGCGGCGTGCTGGGCAGGGTCGGCATAGCCCAGCATCATGCCGGGGCCACGGGCAGCGATCTCGCCGTCTTCACCCGCCGGGACCTCGTTGCCCTCCTCATCCAGTACTTTGACGTCGAAGGCGTATAACTGGCCATCAGTGGTGGCGGCCCGTTCAGGGTCGTCGCGCCAGCCGTAACTGACCAGCGGTACCTCGGTACTGCCAAACACCCGCGCCGTAATGCAGTTGTCCAGCACCCGATAGGCGCGGCGCACCAACTCCGGCGGCACACTGGCGCCACCGCAGGAAAACTGGCGCATGCTGGGCAGGCCGTCGCCGCGCCGCTCGCAGGCATCCAGCAGTTCCGCCAGGAACGGGGTCGCCCCCACGGTCAGCGTGCCACCGACGCGGTGAATGAAGTCGATGGCGGCGTCGGCATCCCAGCGCGCCATCAGCGCGCAGCGCCCCGCTCCCGTAAACGCCATGTTAATACCGCTGGAATAGCCGGTGATGTGGGTTACGGGTGACGGCATCAGCATCACGTCGTCGGGCCCGATAGCGGCGTGACGTATCGAGCACTGCTGCACGTGGTTGAGGGTGTTGTGGCTGTGCAGCACGGCCTTGGGGAAACCCGTGGTGCCGGAGGTATAGAGGCGACACTTGGGTCGGTTGGGGTCTACCTGCGGCAGCGACGCCAGGTCGGCAGGCGCAGAGGCTAGCAGCGACTCGTAGCGAATCACCCCCGGGTAGTCGTGCTGCGCACGCACGCTGACCACCTGATCCAGCGCCGGAAGGTCTGCGCGCAGGCTCGCAACCATATCGACATAGTGGATAGAGCGAAACTGCTCCGGGATAAACAGGACGCGCGTACACGCGTCAGCCAGAATGTAGCGTAACTCCGCATCGCGATAGATGGGGACAATGGGGTTTACCACCAGCCCCAGTGCCGCGGCGGCAATATCAATGGGTGCCACCTCGCGCCAGTTGGGTAGCTGAAAGCTGACGACGTCGCCCTCCTCCAGGCCCAGCTCCCTGAACGCCGTAATCAGGCGCCGCGCCTCCAGCGCCAACTCACCGTAACTGGGGTCCGACCCGTCCTCCAGGAAGAGGGCGGTGCGCTCGGGCATATCCGCCGCCTTGCGCCAGGCCTCCAGGGCGATGGTCGTATTGGCCCAAAGATGACCGTCGCGCTTGATACGCGCCGGCAACGACGCTTCCCAACCCTGTGCCTGGGTATCACCAGGCTGAGTCGCGGTGGACGGCGACGGGTTACTCATCCGCCACCTTGATAATCAGCTTGCCGGTATTGCGACCGTCAAACAGCATGTGGAAGGCATCCAGCGTGTTCTCCAGGCCGTCCACCACGTGTTCCTTGTACTGAAGTTTGCCCGCCTGCAGCCACTCGGCCAGGGCCATTACCCCCTCGGGGAAGCGATCCAGGTAGTTGCTCACCACGAACCCCTCCATGCGGGCGCTCTTGACCAGCAGTTGCCACAGGTTTTTCGGCCCGGGGCGCTTTGTCTCGTCGTTGTAGGTGGATATCCAGC
>JAZBPS010000118.1:0-3721 GCA_036353375.1 Halieaceae bacterium
CCGGGATCAGGCCGCGCGCAGCGCCCTGCCCAGGGTCTCGGTGCCGAGGTGCCGGGTAAACTCTGTTCCTTCCCAGACGGTGCGTCCCTTGATCATCACCCGGGACACCACGCCGTCGGAGCGGTTAACCATCTGCTCGTGGTCAAACAGCTCGCGGTGCACCAGCTGCCGATGGGGGTCGCACTCATAGGCCGCCAGGGCCTGGGGATCGATCAGCACCATATCCGCCTGGGCGCCGATGTCCAGGCTGCCGACATCCAGCCCGAAGAATTCGGCGGGCTCGGATGTTATGCGTTTGATGATACGCGAGACGGTGGCCAGGTCTTTCTCCTGGGCGCGCTTCAGGCTGCCCAGATTGCCGTCGAAGAAGGCCATATTGGTGATATGCGCACCGGAATCATTGAAGCCGGGCAGTGCATTCTCATCCAGCAGCAGCTCAAGGGTGCGCTGGTTCGCTACATTGCCCTGATCCACCCAGAAGCGGAAGTTGCGGTCGTATTCCCGCAGCAGGTGCAGGAAAAAGTCGGCGTCGTCGCCCACCGGGCGCGGGAAGGTATCGAAAGCCGCCGCTTCCGCCTCCGAGCGCGCCTGGGCCTTGTCCCCGTTCTGGTAGCGAGCGAGGCGGTCGAACACCTGCTGCATGGTGTCGCCGTCCCAGTCGGCGACCGGCGCGCCATCGAAGTGCATCTTGTCGAGGTCACGGATCACCATGCTGTCGGGCACACCCAGCTTCGACTTGATCGTGGGCCAGTTGAAGCCCTTGCGCCCGTGGTGCCAGTCGGCCCGGAACTGCTCCACCCAGGCCGGGTCGTTGAGCAGCGCCAGCCGCCCTTCACGATCGTCGTACTCTTTGGCAATCAGCTTGCAGGTGGACGGCATTTCCTCAAACAGCGGACTGACCACGCCATCGCTCCAGATGCGGAAGTTGGTACCCAGGGCCTGGAAGTGAATGCGACCGTCGAAGAACTTTGAGTTCATGAGTTTGGCAAAGCCCAGGAAGGGATTGCTCTTGCCCGGCATCATGGCGAAATCCAGCGCCGCCAGTGCAGAGGTTTTCAGCGGCTTGCCATGCAGGCGCCCGCTGGTGAGTGCGAAATACTTAAAGGCCAGCAGGCGGTTTTCGATAATCGGCGTGGTCTGCCAGACCTTGTTGCGATCCCGCACCACCTGCAACAGCCGCTTCAGTTCCGCGTAGGAGGCGAACTGGGTGGGGATGCGCTTGTCCGTGTTGGGGTCGTTTGACAGGTAGTGGAACGGCAGGCCATCCGTGGACAGCCCCAGGTAACCCTGGTCCAGAGCCTGTTCCAGCAGGGCGCACATCTCATCAAGTTCCGCCTCAGTGGGCGCACGGCTGATGGACGCTTCCAGCCCCATCACCTCGATACGCAGCATGCTGTGGGGCAGGAAGGCGGCCACGTTCGGACCCAGCGGGATGTCCGCGAAGTGGTCCATATACTCTCCGGTGCTCGACCAGTGCACCGCATCCACGCACTTGCTCAGCACCTTCTTGGGAATATTCTCCACCCGGGTAAAGCAATCCACGATGGGGTCCTGACCCTCGCTGCGCTGGGTGCCAAAGCAGGTGCCCAGGCTACAGTTGCCCACCACCACCGTGGTGGTGCCGTGGCGCACGGCCTCAGGGAGCCCGGGATCCAGGTCGACTTCCAGGTCGAGGTGGGTGTGGATATCCAGCAGGCCTGGCATCAACCACTGGCCACTGCCGTCGACGACCTCGGCCGCCAGCTCCTTGGGCAGGACTGAGCCCTTGGCAACGATGCTGCCATCCTTTATCGCCACGTCGACGTGCTGGGGCGCTCCGCCGTGCCCATCGAACACCAGTGCACCGTGAATCAGTGTGTCCCAGGTTGTCTTGTTCATGCCGTACCTCTTGTTTTGCCTGTGTTTTGATTATTCTGGCCGTCGGGCGCTGCGCCCGCGTTGGGTATTAAGTCTACACCGATTGATCGAAACCGGAATCGACGTATAGTGCGGTCCGGGACAAAACTCAAACACGGTATAAACGGAAAGCGCGCCATGGATCTGCCCGGTTTCACCTCGCTCAGCGTCACGCCCATCTACCTGGGGCTGCTCGGACTCATGATGGTACCCATTACCCTGCGGGTGGGGCTGTACCGTCTCAGGAACAAGGTGGACCTGGGCGATGGTGGTGACACGCACCTGCTGCGCATGATCCGCAGCCAGGCCAATTTCGTGGAAACCGTGCCGCTGGCGGCAGTGTTGCTGGTGGTGATGGAGCTGATGGGCGCCGGCGATACCTGGCTGCACGCCCTGGGGGGCGCACTGCTGGCAGGGCGCGTGCTGCATTATCTAGGCCTGTCCCGGATGGGGCCCTTTATCGGCCGCCCTGCGGGCATGGTGCTCACTTTCCTCGTCTATCTGCTGAGCAGCGGCTGGATCCTGTGGGCCGCGCTGGCCTAGAAAAAACGGGGGCAGAGTAACTTTTTCCTGAACGCCGACAGTTTGCTTAGCAGTGAAATGAAAAAGTTACTCTGACCCCGTTTTTCATGATGATCACATCCCGACAAACACGCCTCTTCGCGATCCCAGCCCAGCATGGATAACCTGCAACTCTGGCAATACGCCCTGATCGGGCTGTTGTTCATCTGGGGCGGGTTTGTGCGTTCCGGCCTCGGCTTCGGGGGTGCCGTCCTCCCCCTGCCCTTCCTGCTGCTGATCCGGGACGAGCCACTGGTATTCCTGCCACTGATCGCCGTGCACCTGCTGATTTTCTCCTCTCTCACCGTGTGGCAGAACCACCGGGATGCCCACAGCCCGACATCGGTGAACTGGCCCTTCGTGAAGTGGGCTCTGGCCATCATGGCTGTACCCAAGGTCATCGGGGTGCTGGGCGTTATTACGCTGCCCGGCGAGCTGGTTACCGGTTTCGTGTTTGTGCTGGTGCTGGTTTACAGCGTGAGCTACATCATCAATCGCCCCATACGCAGTCGCAACAAGGCCGCGGAGACCGCACTGATTGCCCTGGGCGGCTACGTCAGCGGCACCTCGCTGGTGGCCGCACCGCTGGTGGTGCCGGTGGCGGCCAACCGCATGCCGCCGGAGCAGGTGCGGGACTCCCTGTTTGTACTGTGGTTTGTGCTGGTGGGCGTGAAACTGATCGCGTTTGTGGCGGTGGGCGTCGATATGCAGTGGAAACACCATTTGTGGCTGCTGCCCTGTGCCACGCTGGGCCACCTCATGGGACTGCGTTTCCATCGCTACACGCTGCGCAGCAGTGACACTGTGCTGTTCTTCCGTGTGCTGGGGGTAGGCCTGCTGGTGGTGAGTATCGTTGGCCTGGCGCGCATGGCGCTGTTCTAGCCGCGCTGCCGCGGAAAAAAAGTGCCCGGCGCAACAGCTCCCGGGCAAAGGTAGGGTTAGGAGTCCTACGAGGGGGAAACATGGAAAAATGGGGTCAGAGTAACTTTTTCCTTTGGAACTGAAGAGTTGCTCTAGCGCTGAATCGAAAAAGTTACTCTGACCCCATTTATACCCATTTTTAGGCAGCCTCCTCCGCATCAATTCCCAGCCTTTGGGCCACGGCCCGCATGCTGTAATCCTGCATCTGCAGCTGCTTCAGTCGCTTGTCGGCTTCATTCACATGGCGGCTCGCGAGGCGCTTTTTCAAGGTGGGGAGGATTCCCTGTTTCCTCACCATCTGCCAGGTGCCGGTTGCGCGCTTGCGGCGACGCTCGCCGTAGGA
>JAZBPS010000119.1:0-2133 GCA_036353375.1 Halieaceae bacterium
CTCGCCAGCATCGCCGCGAGCCTGTTGCTCAGCGCCTGTGCAACGGACAGCCCGACGGCGGCCGACGTCGCGCCTGAACCCGCCTTGGATGGGGCCAGGCTGGCCGCGGTGCTGGCCGAACAGCCGGCGGAGCGGCAGGCGCGCTACCCCTACCGGCACCCGCAGGCAACGCTGGAGTTTTTTGCTATTCCACCGGGCAGTACGGTAGTCGAGGTGTTGCCGGGTGCGGGTTGGTATTCGCCGATTCTCGCTGGCTATCTCGGCTCAGAGGGGCAACTGGTGGGCGTGGACTACCCGATGTCCATCTGGTCCAACTTTCCCTTTGCCACCGAGGAATTCCTCGCCCAGCGCAAGCAGTGGGTGGACACCTGGCCTCCGACAGCCGCGGACTGGCCAGGCGATGACAAGGCTACGGTCAGCGCCAGCCGCTTCGATACGCTCGGAGAGGACATGACGGGCACTGTGGATGCAGTGCTGTTCATCCGTGCGCTGCACAACCTCTACCGCTTCGAAAGCAACGGTGGCTACCTCAGCAACGCGCTGGCGGAAACCCATCGCATCCTCAAGCCCGGCGGCCTCGTGGGCGTGGTGCAGCACAAGGCACCCGATGATGCCGCCGACGCCTGGGCGGATGGTTCCCGCGGCTACCTGAAGCAGGCCAATGTGATTGCCACCTTCGAGGCCGCGGGCTTTGAACTGCTGCGCCAGAGCGACATCAATGCCAATCCCGCCGATGTGCCCGGCGAGGACGATATTGTGTGGCGCCTGCCGCCCAGCTACAGCGGCAGCCGCGACGACCCGGCGCGCAAGGCAGAGGTTGACGCCATCGGCGAATCCAACCGTATGACCCTGCTGTTCCGGAAGCCCCCCGCGGCCTGACGTGTATGCAGATCTGGGTTGACGCCGATGCCTGTCCGCGGGTGGCGAAAGAAATCCTGTTTCGCGCGGCGACCCGCACCGGCGTCGCGCTGACGCTGGTGGCGAACCAGCCCCTGAGTACGCCGGCCGCGGCCAATATCACGTCTTTGCAGGTGTCCAGCGGGTTCGATGAGGCGGACAACCACATCGCGAAGTCCGTGGCGCAGGGGGACCTGGTGATAACTGCCGATATCCCCCTGGCTGCCGAAGTGATCGAAAACGGCGCGCTGGCGCTCAACCCGCGGGGCGAGCTCTACACCCGGGAGAACATCCGGTCGCGGCTGAACATGCGCGATTTCATGGACACCATGCGCTCCAGCGGCGTGGAACTGTCTACCACCGCCGCCTACAGCCAGCAGGACAGGCAGCGGTTTGCCAATAGCCTTGACCGCTGGTTAGCAAAGGCAGGTCGTTAACAGCACAGAGGTTGCCAACATGTGGAAGTACACGGGTCTGGAACGCCCGCCCTTTGCCGAAGAACCCGGTCCCGGACAGGAATCGGTCTGGGACTATCCCCGGCCGCCGTCCCTGGTGGCCTGCGACCGGGAAGTGGTGGTGGAGGCAAACGGGGTGGAGCTGGCCCGCTCGCGGGGCTGCTACCGCATCCTGGAGACGGCCAGTCCGCCCACGTTCTATATCCCGGGCGCGGATATCAACCACGCAGCGCTGCACGCCGTGCCGGGGAGCTCCTTCTGTGAGTGGAAAGGTGCGGCGGCCTACTGGGGTCTGGAACCGGGCGGCGAGGCCGTGGGTTGGAGCTATCCCGAACCCAGCGAGCGTTTCGCCGCGATTCGCGGTGCCTACAGCTTCTACCCGGGCCGGGTGGCCTGCTACGTGGACGGCGAGCGGGTAAAGCCCCAGCCCGGGCATTTCTATGGCGGCTGGATGACGTCCGATATCGTCGGTCCGGTGAAGGGCGAGCCGGGTACCGGCCACTGGTAGTAGCCCAGTGGCTGCGGGCGTGGTCATTTGGCTGTCATTTTTCTGTAATAGAGATTTTGTAACCTTCGCGCCATCAAAACGTCAAAGATCTGTCATCTTATGAAAGCGCGTCTCCTTTTCGCCCTGCTGGGTTTGCTGGCCAGCGCCGGCAGCTCGGCACTGGAACTGGCCCCGGAAGACTTCCTGGCCGCCCGCAGCATGACCTGCGTGCTGGCACAGGAGAGCCTCGGGTACCTGAGCGAGGAAGAGTACGCCGAGATGGCGGAAGCGGTA
>JAZBPS010000120.1:0-10901 GCA_036353375.1 Halieaceae bacterium
CCTGGGCTGCCCTTTTTTTTGCTGCAGAGTCAGAGAAATCAGAGTCACTTTTCCAGGGAAAAGCGACTCTGACCCCATTTTCACCATTTTTCAGGCTGAGGGCGCCAGCCCCGTCTCTATGCGCCGCAACAGCGCAAGTCGATGGGCGCGACTGGCTGCATCTGTGGCGCTGTCGGAATCCAGCGCCTGGCGCAACCGGTCCGCGATCTGCTCCAGCGTATACCATGCCTGGCCACGGCTAACGTGGTCGTGCTCACTGCCCAGACGCGGGTCCGCCACGGGCAGCAACTGCTCGACAAACTCGCGCTGAAGTTGCTGGCGGATGCTGTCCACCGATCCTTGCATATCGGCCTCAAACACGGCGACGCGAAGGTCATACAGCACTTTGTCGAGGGTGTAGCTGTTGCCATAGAGGGCGCTGTTATTGATACGCGCGAGTGTTATCGGGTGCAGCAACTGTTCAAGCACGGTCTGTTGCAGGCGCAGGGCCTGCTGGTGCAGCTGCGGGTCCTGGCGAAGATCATACTGGTAGCCGCGACGCTGCTGCTGCAAGTGCCGCAGCAGTGCTTCGTCAAAGGTCAGCGCCCCCGGTGCAAACAAATTAGCGCTCAGCAGCGCCATGGCACTGCGCTGCATTGCCTCCGGTACGGCGCTAAGCGGCTGGCCCGCACCGGTCTGGCCCTGCACGGCCCTGTCTACATAAACGCCACCGATCCAGCGCGAGGCCGCGCGCAGCTGCCGAAAGCGTTCGCTGTGCAGGCTGTTGTAGGCATCATAAAGGGCCTGCCAGGATTCGCCCGGACGGTCATATTGCGCGAGCAGTTGCGCGCTGATCTGGTCCAGCAATCGCAGGCGCGTTGCCGCGAACACAAGGGGGTCACGCGCCATATCGAACCGTTGCACCCGGGGGTCAACACCAGTGGTTGTGGTGAGGGCATCGCTATCAAGACCGAAGGCAAGCTCAGGTTCAGTTGAGCGGGCCAGCAGGGCCGTCTGACGCGCCTGCTCCGCTTCCGCGTCTGCAAGCGCCGGGGTATAGCCAAACTGGATTGCCCAGACATCGTAGGGGCCAGGGGCTGTGAGAAAGTACCGCGGTGACTCGACGTCGTCATCGGGGAGATTGATGGTGGGATACTCCATGATCGAACCGATCAGAGGAGCGTCTGTGTCCGTGCTGGCCCGGCTGAGCTCGGCAGTAGTCAAGAGCTGGCTGGCGCGAAAATTATGCGACAGCCCCAGGGAATGGCCTACCTCGTGGGTGACCAGATCGTACAGGGACTGCCTCACCAGTTCCGACTCAGCATCAGCCCGGCCGGCACCCAGCAGCCTGGCGCGACCCAGCGCGAGCTGCGTCTTCAGGTGGCTCCCCAGGGCACACATGTCCCGGGACCTGCCGCGTGATCCCGGCGCGTACAGCCCGGTTCGCTCGGCAAAAATACGAATCCAGCTGTACTCCAGCATGATGTCCGCACCCAGAATCTCGCCTGTACGCGGGTCCGCAAAGTTGGGGCCATAGCCGCCCCAGGGGGACTCTTCCGACGAAGTCCAGCGCAGCACGTTGTAACGCAGGTCGCTGGCCTCCCAGTCCGCGTCATCCGGTTGCTGGCGTACCTCGATCGCGTTCAGGAACCCGGCGGCCTCAAACGCCTGGTTCCAGACCAGCACCGCATCCCTGACGGTGTCCCGCCAAATCTCCGGCGTCGTGTTCTCCAGCCAGAAAACGATAGGCTTTACCGGTTCGGAGAGCGCCGCTTCCGGATCCTTCTTCTCCAGCCGCCAGCGGGTGATGGGATCGCGCCAGGGCGTGGCGTCCAGGGACGTCATGTCAGTCACCTGCTTGGTGAAGTAACCGACCCGCGCATCCTCTGTCCTGGGCTGAAACCCGTCATCGGGTGCCTCAACAAGGCTGTGCTGCACCTGCACCGTGACATAACGGCTGTCACTGAGCGTGCGGCCGCCTTCCACCTCGGGCTGCGGGTCTTCGTACACGTAGCTCACGGCAATGTCGGTATTTCGCGGGTAATTCCCCACATCCAGCAGCGAGCTGCGGGTCTCACTGAACTCGCCCAGGCCGAAAGCGGGCTCTGCCTCCGGGTCCTCGGCCCGTTTGATCTGCAGCAGGGCTTCACTCAGGAATACCGGGTTTGCGGCGATCAACAGCCTGCCCTGCTCGTCTTCGTCGAGGATCTCCGCCACGGCCAGCACCGAGGGCAGCAGGTTGGCATCCCGGGCTCGCGACAGGGCACTGTCAGGATCAAAATAGTAGGCGGTATTGATTTTCCGGAATTCGAGACGTTTGTAGTCACGGTGCAGCCGCAGCACGGACTCATCGGCGAATACGCCGCGCTGGGTCCCCGTGAACGCGTTGCCGTCCAGAAACGATGCAAAATGAAGAATATCCCGGTCCAGCTGCTCCGGTTCCACCACCAGGTACAACTCGCCGCTGTCGCGGTCACGGTATGCGTCGATAAAGCCGGGGAGATACTCGCTGCTGGATGTGACGGAATCCAGCGTTGGCGCGTCCGACTCAGCCGGGGGCTCTGCGGCGCTGCACCCTGCCAGGATGGCGCAAAGGCAAAGGATCAGCGGCAGCATTCCAGGCATGCACACGCGTCCCAATACACTGTTCATGATAGGTGTCCCGTTCTGAAAGCCGCGCATTGGAGCAGTTATCCCGCAGCAGTTCAATACGGTACGTAGCGATGCCCGCGCATGATGTGGCAGGCGAGATCAGCCATTGGGTAATCCGGAAGTGAACATCCGCGCCCCTCGAACAGGACGCGGGTCAGCGGGCGCTGTGCAGTCTCGCTACCCCTTCACCAGGCGTCATCGCCCTCGGGCAAAACACTCGGGGGATGAATACGCGGGTTCGCGATCACAGGGCCACAGCCCGTGGCAGCGACCCTGCCAGCCCTCAGTGGGCGTGGCCGTGATCCTTTTCCTCTGCGGTCGCTTCCCGCACGTCCATCACGTCAACGGAAAAGTGGAGGTCAACACCGGCCAGTTCGTGGTTGGCGTCCACGGTAACCTCGTCGCCCTCCACGTCGCGCACCACGATACGCCGCTGGCTGCCGTCCGCCGCCTGGGCCATGAACGCCATGCCGGGCTCAACGGTTTCAACACCTTCAAAAGCCTGTTTAGGCACGACTTGCAGCAGTTCCGCCTGGTACTCGCCGTATCCCTGCCCCGGCTCAACCACAACCTGCAGGGAATCACCGGGGGCCTTGCCCGCGATGGCGTTCTCCAGCCCCGGTATGATGTTGCCTGCGCCATGCAGGTAGGTCAGTGGTTCAGACCCCTGGGAACTGTCGATAACTGTGCCCTCTTCATCCTTGAGGGTGTAATGGATGCTGACAACCATGTTGTCGCCTGCCGCTAGGGACATACTGTTCTCCTTGGTGTGTGCTCCTACAGTATAAACATGACCGGGCCCTCTGGCCCAGCCGATGGCACCGCGCACTACCCGTTTAACGCACGCGCTGCCGGGCTACCCAGGCGAAATGGCGACTGAGCACGGGGTCTCTCGCGAGCGCTTCAGGCGAGCGAAACTCCCGGTAGAGCTGCATTTCATCGTAGTGGCGGTGGATGCCATCGTGACATTGCCGGCAGATATGGATGCCGAGGTTCAGTTGCTCACGTGAGAATTGCTTGCGAAACCGGGTTCGCCGATGCAACTTCCGGGGGATGAGGTGGTGAAATGTGAGGGGCACCTGCCGCTGGCAGAACGGGCAGCATTCATCGCGCCGTTCGCGGCGCTGTCTGCACTGCGCGGCTGGACGCCCGGTTGCCATCTGATCACGCATACCCACCAGTGTACCGAAGCAGGTGCTGGCGATGCGGGTATCGGGGCAAAACGCTAGACTTTGGAAAGCCTGTCAACTCACAATACCCCATGGCACGTAGCAGACCCTCCTTACTTCGACTCGCCACCGCCCCTGCGCGCCTGGCGCTGCGTCAGACCCGCACCAATATCGCCGCCCTGCAAGCGCTGCGGCGGGATGCGAGTGCCTGGCTGCCTATCCTGGAACAGGCGGCCGATGAGACCATCGAGAACATCGTGACAACCCTCGCTGCCGCGGAGCAATCCCTGCCTGCAGGTATCGAGAACATGACCCCGTCCGAGCGGCGCAGCGCCGTCACAGAGTCCCTGGCTCGCAGCGAGCGCCTGCTGCTGGCCGCCATGGGTGAGCTGTACCGGAGCTGGCGGCTGATGAGCGCAGAGCAGCAACGCCAGCTTATCGAGAACCCGCCTCAGTCCAGCTTCAGGGATTAGCTCGCCGATAACGAAGCGCGGCACCAAGCGCGCTGCCGTCCGGCACTGTAGCGGACACCGACGCCGCTTCCAGCAACACCCGCGCGTCCCTGATCGCCCGCTCAAGCCCCCGTTTGCGGGAGGGCCCAAGCCGGGACTGGTCGAAGGTGTCCGCTGGCCCGACACCGATTGCATTGAGATCCGCAATGAAAGCGGGGCGCCCCAGCAAGTCCGGTTGGTCCCGCAACAGGGTATTGAGAGCCTCGAAAAACCCCAACCCGGACATCGGGTCAAAAGCGGGCAGTCCCGCCGCCAGTTCTGCATTGCGGGCGCGCCGGTAGCGGTCGACGTGGGGGTAACCGTACAGATAGGCGAAAACGCCAACGTGGTAGGCATACTGGTCTTCCAGCAGCGCGCGCGCCTGATGTGCCCTCGCATTTGCTGCGCCCTGCCCCTGCGCGGTGTCGTCAGGGCCCGGGACGTCTGCCCCACACGCCGTGAGACCGATGACAAGCGCCAGTAGCTGCAACAGGCTCGGGCTAGCGACACGCCGGGATGCCATGCTACCGATGTTACCGCCCACGACGGCAGTGAGCCGCCACGTCAAGCCGCTTCGTCGATGCCCGGGCTGTCTGAAGACGCCACCGTGGGTCCGGCGGGCTTGCGCCCGGCCCTGGCCGCCTCACGCGGTGTTTTCTTCTTGCGTTGCGCCCTCGCCCGGGTCTTGCGTGCTGCGGTCCCGCTGGCTTTCTGGGACGGACGCTTGGGGCGCCGCCGCGCCGCGCGCACCGGCTTGAGATCGCCGCGTTCGAAGCGGTCCAGGATCGCGTCCAGCGCACGACTGATCTTGGTACAGGTATCGATGGCGCGGATCTCCGGCCAGGCGGCAGCTTCGCCCTCCAGCATCAGCTGCATCATCTCTTCCTCGGTGATATGCGACAGCACTTTCAGCGGATTGTAGAAACGAAACCGCGGCACGATGTTGATATCACCGCGGTACTCCTGGTCCAGCAGGCTGTGCACACCGTTGAGCATCCAGCTGAAGCGCGGATACTCCGAGCCGTAACTCTGCACCTGCAGGCGGTAGCTGTTCAGCATTGTCCTGGCCACATCGACGGAAAATTTGCCCACAGCGCCCAGCAGGGGGTTGTGTTTGCGACGATTACGCAGGAACGGCAGCACAATCGGGTTCACCATGCTGACAATGTAGTGGTTGGTGCTGTACAGGCGCCCCAGTCGCTTGGCCGGCAGGTCGTCACTGATGGAGCCATCCACCCAGCGCCGGGAAGGCAGGTAGGGCTGGCTGTCTCCATACACGTTCTTGGCGCTCAGAATCACCGGCGGGAATACGCCGGGCACCGCACAGGACGCCATCACCGCACTGCGAATGTAGACGTTCGGCGAGGCAATGGCATTGAGCAGGCGTGAGGTCTGGTGCGGCTCGGCCGGCGCCACGCTGATGCTGATCTGGCGGCCGGTTTTTTCATAGGCCTCCTGGAAGGTCATATCGGGAATCAGGCGCTCGATGATGGATTGCACATCGTGGGCGTCCATGGAGGCGTTCTTGCCGAACATCATGCGGTCCACCACCGTGGCTTCCTTGCGCGCCTCAAAGTGCACGTTAGCGGGGTCGAAAAATCGATCCAGCTCGGAATCGGTATGCGTGCCCAGAACGCCCGCAATCAGTGAACCGGCACTGGAGCCGCTGATCACCCGCGGCAACAGGTTCTGCTCCTGCAGGGCCTTGACCACGCCCAGATGGTAGAAGCCAAGAATGCCACCACCGCTGAGCATCAACGCCGAGCGGCCGTAACAGTGGTTGGCACGGTAGAAGAAATCGAGCTTGTCAGCGAGGCTGATCTCCGAATCGTCCAACTCGGCGATATGGCGCAGGGCGTCAACGATTTCGTCGACATAATCTTCTATCAGCTTCTTGGTGCCCGCCCGGGCCTGCTCGTGAAGTTTGGCATTCCCCATCCCGCCCAGGTTGCCGTGAATGCCTTCGTTGAGCGTAAACAGCAGGCCGACGTTGTCATGTCGGGCACGCAGGCTGCGCAAACGGTCGAGACGCTGGCGGATAGCGGCATAATCATACAGGTTGGTCTGGTCAACCTGCCGCCAGCGCTGCATACCGCTGATCTGGTCGTGTTGTTGCGCCAGCGCCAACCAGTCCTCGTAGGACTCGGCCCCATTCATTTCCTTTTCCAACCGCTTCAGGCGACGATTTTTCAGCACCACATGTCCTCGCTAATAGCCTCGCTACCGGGCAACGCCCGGGGGGCTGCTGTTGCTGCCCACTCAGCAACCCTACACCCCTAGGCTACGCCTTTCCTTGACCGAGTTCAGGTATTCCAGCAGGTCAAAAGTGGCCAGCGCCTGGCCGCGGCGGACCGGTCAGCCGACGCCGCCGAACGCCCGGGGCATCAGCATGTTTGAACGTATCAGGCCGCCGTTCACGTTGAGCAGCTCGCCCGTGACATAGGCAGCGGCCGGCGACGCCAGGTACAGGGCACCCAGCGCGACGTCCTCCACTTCGCCCAGCCGCGCCATGGGCGTCATTTCCACCATGGTTTTCTCCACCTCGTCGGTGAGCACGGTGTTCAGGGCGTCGGTCTTTGTGGAACCGACCGCGATGGCATTCACGCGCACTTTCGGTGCGAATTCCGCGGCCAGCTCCCGGGTCATGAAACTGAGGGCGGCCTTGGCGGTGCCGTAGGACACAAAACAGGGGGTCGGCGAATCACCCGCAATGGAGGAAATGTTCACGATGTTGCCGTGGGTCGCGGCGAGATCCTCGGCACAGAGTACCGACAACCTGAAGGCCGTGCTCACGTTAAAGCGAAAGGCGGCTTCAAACTCTTCCGGGCTGGTGGCCAGGGCCGGTTTGGGCCCGGTGCCGCCGGCGTTGTTCACAACAATATCTATCCGGCCAAGTTCCTCCCGGGCCGCTGACGCCAGCGCCTCCAGTTGCTCAGGCTTCATCACATCGGTCTGCCGGATAATCGCCCTGCGCCCCAGCGCCTCGATATCTGCCGCCACCGCCTCCAGGTCAGCAACGGTGCGAGCACCCAGCACAACATCCGCACCGGCCTCCGCGTAGGCACGCGCAATGCCCGCGCCAATCCCTTTACCGGCACCGGTGATGATCGCCACTTTCCCGTCCAGTCGAAATTTTTCCAGATAACTCATAGGCCCCTCGTTGTGTGGCTATTTCCGGCAAAATCTCTACACTCCACGATCTGATCAGGTGCAGGGACCTACAGTGCGAGCATATCTAGTTGCCATAGCGCTGCTATTCATCATTTTTGGCTCCGTGGGCGGCTACATGTACATGCGCTTCTCAGCGCTGGCGTCCGCGGATTTCTCACCGCCACCAGTTACCATCGCGGTCTCGCAGGCGCAAGCAGAGCGCTGGACCAACACACTGGAAGCGGTCGGTAGCATTCGCGCGGTACGCGGGGTTGAACTGACCTCCGAGACCGCCGGAGAAATCACGGAGATACGCTTCGACAGCGGCGATACCGTCGCGGAAGGACAGTTGTTGCTGGTCCTTAATGACGAGGTGGAGCAGGCGGCGCGCCAGAACCAGATCGCGACGCTGGAGCTGGCGGAGATCCTGTTTGAGCGCGATGCCAAGCTGATCAAGCAGCAGTCTATACCGGAAAGCCAGTACGACCGCTCCAGGGCGGACCTTGCCCGGGCCCGGGCACAGCTGGCTGAAACCGAGGCGCGTATCCGCAACAAGCGCATCCATGCGCCCTTCGCCGGCACCGTGGGTATTCGCCGGATTGAGCTGGGCGAGTACCTTACCCCGGGTACCACCATTGCCACCCTGCAGGATCGCAGCCAGCTGGAGGTGGACTTCACCTTACCGGACCGCTACTCGCCCATGCTGAAGCCCGGTCTTCCCGTCGAACTGACGGTCAGTGCCTTCCCGGGCCGTCGCTTTGCCGCAACGCTGGCCGCCATCGACAGCGCGGTGGACCCGGACACGCGCAACCTGCTGCTGCGGGCCAGGCTGCTGGAGAGCGACGGACTGCTGCCTGGCATGTTCGCTGTCCTGACGCTGAACCTGCAGCGGGATCGCGAGGTGATCACGGTTCCGGAAACCGCCGTCACCTATTCCCTGCAGGGCAACGCGGTCTACGTGATCGAGGACACAGAGGACGGTGGACAGACCGCGGTATCCCGCATCGTGCGCGTGGGTGAAACCCTGAACGGGCGCACCGCCGTGCTGGACAACATCGAGGTCGGCGAACAGGTGGTCATCAGCGGACAGAACAAGCTGTACCGCGGCGTACGTGTGCTCATTGAGTCAGACGGCGAGGACGGGGCATGAACCTGCGCTTCACGGATATTTTCGTGCGCCGCCCGGTGCTGGCCATTGTGGTCAGCGCCCTGCTCCTGCTGCTGGGCCTGCAGTCCATGGTGCAGCTGCAGATCCGGCAATTTCCGGATGTAGAGAAGTCCCAGATACTGGTGCGGACATCCTACCCCGGCGCCAGCGCCCGCACGGTGCAGGGCTTTGTGACAGATCCCCTGCAGCGTCGCATCGCGGCTGCCGAGGGCGTTGAATACATCACCTCGTCCAGCGATCCCGGAATCTCGCGCATCCGGATTATGGTGCGTCTTGGCGAGGACGCCAGCCAGGTTATGACCGAGGTGATTGCCAAGGTCAATGAGGCCAAGTTTGAGCTGCCACGGGAAGTACTGGACCCCGTGGTCACCAACACCTTCGGCGACGACGCCATGATGTATATGGCGTTTCTCAGCGACCAGATGTCGATTCAGCAGATCAACGACTACGTGCGCCGCACGGTGCAGCCGGAGCTTTCAACCATTGAAGGCGTGGGCGAGGCCAAACTGCTTTCCGATCGCGAGTTCGCCATGCGCATCTGGCTGGATCCGACGCGTATGGCCGCCTTTGGCGTTACCGCGACCGACGTTACTGACGCTATCCGCGAGCAAAATGTCATTTCGGCGGCGGGCACCACACGCGGCGAGATGGTCAGCGCCAGTGTGGACGCCGAGACGGACATGCAGAGTCCAGAGGAGTTCTCCGCGATTGTGGTGCGGCAGGACGGCGAGCGCCGCGTGCGTTTGAGCGATGTCGCAGAGCTGGAACTCGCCAGCGCCAGCTATGATTCCGCTGCCTTTTCCAGCGGCCGGGATACCGTGTTCCTGTCGGTGACGCCGGCGCCGGGCGCCAACCCGCTGGAAGTCGCCGAGCGCGTTAAAAGCGTGATGCCGGCCCTGTCCGCCGCGATGCCTGCCGACCTCGAAGTGTTCTACGACTCCGATACCAGCATTTTCGTCAAGGAAGCCCTGCGCGAGGTCGCTACGACCATCGTCGAGGCGGCGGTGATCGTGATCCTGGTGATCCTGCTGTTCCTGGGCTCGATACGGGTTGTGCTGATACCGCTGGTTGCCATACCCCTGTCACTGATCGGCGTGCTGTTCCTGGTCTGGACCATGGGCTTTTCAATCAACCTGCTGACCCTGCTGGCGCTGGTCATCGCCATCGGGCTGGTGGTGGATGATGCCATCGTGGTGGTGGAGAACGTACATCGACACATTGAGGAAGGCATGCAGCCCTTCGATGCGGCCATTCTCGGCGCGCGGGAAGTCGCCCTGCCGGTGGTCGCCATGACGCTCACGCTGGCGGCCGTGTACGCCCCCATCGGTTTCCTGGGCGGCCTGACCGGGGTGCTGTTCAGCGAGTTTGCCCTGACCCTGGCGGGCGCCGTGGTCGTATCCGGCGTCGTCGCGCTCACGCTCAGCCCGATGATGTGTGCCCACGCGCTCAAGGCGCACGGCGACCAGGGCGCCCTCGCCGACTGGCTGGATGCCCGTTTTGAGAACCTGCACGCCCACTACAAGCGCTTGTTGGGCCACTGCCTGGACAATCGGGGTGCGGTGCTGTTGTTCGCGGCGGCCATTCTGCTGAGCCTGCTGCCGCTGTTCATGATTGCCCAGAAGGAACTTGCCCCGGAAGAAGACCAGGGCAGCCTGTTTATTGTCGCCATCCCACCGGACTACGCCAGCGTCGACTACGTCAATACCTACCTCGACGACATCATGGACGTCTGGCAGCAGGTGCCTGAGGTGAGTCACGCCTGGCAGGTCAACAACCCCGGGCAGGTTTTCGGTGGAGTGGAACTGAAGCCCTGGAGCCAGCGCGAGCGCAGCCAGAAAGAAGTGGCCGCCGAACTGCAGGCGGGCTTTTCAAAAATCAGCGGCCTGGAGATGTTCACCTTTGGCTGGCCCTCCCTGCCCGGCACTGACTCGGGGCTGCCGGTAAATTTCGTCATTGCCAGCACGGCGGACTATGCCGACCTTGACGCCGTCTCGGAGGAAGTCCTGGCGCGCGCCAGGCAGTCCGGGCTGTTCGCCTTCGTCACCAAGTCGCTGCGCTACTCACGCCCGGAAATCAGGGTACAGATCAACCGGGACCTGGCCGCCAGGCTGGGCATCAACATGCAGGATATCGGGGATACCTTGCAGGTCATGCTCGGAGAGGCCGAGGCCAACCGCTTCACCATCCAGGGACGCAGTTACAAGGTGATACCCCAGGCCGACCGGGGCTTCCGGCTGACCAAGGAATGGCTGGAACGCTACTACCTCCGCACCAGCGAGGGCAGCCTGGTTC
>JAZBPS010000121.1:0-4722 GCA_036353375.1 Halieaceae bacterium
GAGCAGTTTGCGGTTATTGTCGGCATCGGTGGCGGACTCGCCGGCGTAGCGGGCCGAGTAGACGCCGGGTGCGCCATCCAGCGCATCCACACTCAGGCCCGAATCGTCGGCCAGCGCCGGCAAGCCGGTTTGCTGGCTTGCAGCGCGGGCCTTCAACAGCGCGTTGTCGACGAAGCTGCTGCCGGTTTCCTCGGCGGGAACAACGTTCAGGTCGCCCTGTGGGACCACCTCCCGGGACCAGCGCGCCAACAGCGCGGAAAACTCCGCCAGCTTGCCGCGGTTGCCACTGGCCAGCACGACGCGATCGCGCTGGCTACTCTTCATAGATCTTCTGGTGAAAGCGCAGCAATTCGCTGCGCCGGGCACCCTCTGGCAGCACGTTCAGCTCGAAAAAGCGTACCTCGCCATCGCTGAACTCAAAATCTGCGATGTAGTAGATGGCGTCGCCCTCCCGCACCTCGGTGAATTCCAGGAAGGTATTCTGGAACAGGTCCCAGCTGCGCCCTTTGAACTGCGCAGGGACGCCGCGGGTGCTGCCGTCGGCCAGGGTTTCCAGTACGGCGACATTGAGAAAGGCGCGGTCGGTTGCCCTGACCAGCTGGTACAGGCTGGCGACTCGGGGCTCGACAAAAGTGGTGTTGACCACGGTGTAAATCACCTCAAAGCGGCCAAATTGCTCAGACGCCGCCTGTACACCCGGCGGTAAAAGCAGCAAACAGAGCAGCAGCAGTCGTGGGAATCTCATGCGCGCAAGTTTACCGGGTTATGTGGTAGATCGCCGTCGTGGCAAACAGGTTGGGCCACAGCCTTGCCAGTCGACCTCGCGTATTATCAGGCCCCACCATGTGACGCCGCAGTATACGAATCTGCCGTTCAGCGCACAGGGCTTCAAAGTCCCTGACCGTGCAAAAGTGTATGTTAGGCGTGTCGTACCAGTTGTAAGGCAGCAGCCTGGAGACCGGCATGCGCCCGCGCAGGCTGAGATACAGCCGACAGCGCCAGTGTCCGAAATTGGGAAAGGTCACAATGCATTCCTGGCCGATGCGCAGCATTTCTTCCAGCACCAGGTGCGGCGAGCGCACCGCCTGCAGCGCAAAGGCCATGACCACAGTGTCAAAACTCTTGTCGGCGAAATTGCCCAGCCCCCGATCAATATTCTGCTCGATGATATCGAGGCCGCGACCGATGGCAGCGTTGATATTATCGGCATCTATCTCCAGTCCCAGGCCCTTGACCTCCCGGGTAGCCTGCAACTGCGCGAGGAACTCACCATCTCCGCAGCCCAGGTCGAGTACACGAGCGCCAGTGCGAATCCATTGCTGTATATGCGTGAGATCCTGCCTCATGGTGCGGCCACCCGCTGCATATAGGCGTCAAAAACCTGCAGGTAGCGCGGTATTGGCAACAGGAATGCATCGTGCCCCTGGTCGGCCTCGATTTCCGCGTAGGAGACGCTCCTGCCGGCAGCCAGAAGGGCGTCGACAATCTCGCGCGAACGGGCAGGGGAAAAGCGCCAGTCGCTGCTGAAGGACAGTACCAGGAAGGCGGCCCGGGCGCGCTTGAACGCTTCCACCGGATCGCCGTTGTACTCCCTGGCCAGGTCAAAATAATCCAGCGCCTGGGTCATCAGCATATAGGTGTTGGCGTCAAAGCTCTCGGAGAAAACGCTGCCCTGGTAACGCAGGTAACTTTGTACCTGGAATTCCACGTTGGTATCGCTGCCAAGGTCGAGGCTGCCACTGCGCAGGTCGCGGCCAAACTTTTCGGCCATGGCGTCGTCTGACAGATAGGTCATGTGGCCCACCATGCGAGCGATGGCCAGCCCGCGTCGCGGCAGGGTGCCGTGTGCCCGGTAATAGCCGTCGTGAAAATCCGCGTCTGACGCGATGGCCTGGCGGGCAATTTCATTGAATGCGATATTCTGTGCGCTCAGCTTCAGGGCGGCGGCGATAACAACACAGTGCGCCACCCGGTCGGGGTACTCCAGGGCCCAGCGCATGGCCTGCATACCGCCCAGACTGCCGCCGATCACGGCCGCCCACCGGTCTATGCCCAGGTGATCGGCCAGCATTGCCTGGCTGTGCACCCAGTCCCTGGCGCGTACCGGCGGAAAATCCGGGCCGTAAGCCTCGCCCGTGGCCGGGTTGATGCTGAGCGGCCCGGTGGAGCCGTGACAACCGCCGAGGTTGTTCAGGCTCACCACAAAGAATCGCCGTGTGTCCACCGGCTTGCCGGGACCGATACAGGCGTCCCACCAGCCGGGTTTGCGATCGTCTTCGCTGTGATAGCCTGCGGCATGGTGGTGGCCGCTGAGCGCATGGCAAACCAGCACCGCGTTGCTGCGATCCTCGTTCAGCTCGCCATAGGTCTCGTAGATCAGTTCAAAGCTTTCCAGCCTGCGGCCGCAGGCCAGGGTCAGTCCCTGCTCGAAATGGGCGGTGGCAGGCGTCACCAGCCCGACGCTGTCAGCGGTCTGCGTCACTGTGCAGCTCCCACGCCTCTAGAATCCAACCACCAGCGCGGGCTGCAGGTTGACGCCGCGGGCGGCATAGCTGACGAAGATCTGGGCGATCTGGATAGCGATAAACACCAGAATGGGCGACAGGTCCAGTCCACCCATGGCTGGCAGCAATCGGCGAAACGGCGCCATAACGGGTTCGGTGAGCTGGTGCAGCAGGTAGGTCACGGGGCTGGCGTTCCCCGGCGCTACCCAGCTCAGGATGATGGAGGCCAGTATTGCAAAGAAGTAGAAGCTCAGGAACAGGTTGACGATCCCCAGTGGAGACCAGAGCAAGACCAGCAGGGGCGGCACAAGGCCGACACCGTGCACCAGGCCCAGCAGCACCGTCGCCAGCATTTCTGCCAGCAGCAACAGCACCAGCGACGCCACGTCGAAGCCGCCGTACCCGGGTATCACCCGGCGCAAGGGCAGAATCAAGGGGTTGGTCAGTCGCGCCACCGTTTGCGAGATCGGGTTGTAAAAGTCAGCGCGTACCAGCTGCAGCAGGAAGCGCAGCAGTACCAGCAGCATGACCAGGTTGAATATCACGTTCACCAGCAGGGTGAAGGAATCGGCTACCGGACCCATGGACTATCCTGTTTCGCTGGCCAGTTCGCGGGAGCGCTGGGCCGCCGCGTCCATGGCGTCATTGACGATGTTGCGCAGTCCCGCCTGCTCAAAATGCTGCAGGGCGCGCTCGGTGGTGCCCCCCGGGCTGGTCACGCGCCGGCGTAACTCAGCCAGATCGAGGTCGTCCTGCGCTGCCATTCTGGCGGCCCCCAGGGCTGTTTGCACCGCCAGCGCCCGGCTGGTGTCGGCAGGCAGTCCCAGTGCTTCACCGGCTTCCGCCATGGCCTCCATAAACAGGAACAGGTAGGCGGGACCGCTGCCCGAAAGGGCGGTGACGGCATCCATCTGTGCCTCATCATCGACCCAGACCACGCTGCCGACAGCGCCCAGTACGGCACTGGCCAATTCCCGCTGGGCGTCGCTTACCGAGGCCGCGGGATACAAGGCAGAGGCACCGCAGCGCAGCAGTGCGGGTGTATTCGGCATGCAGCGCACGACGGGTGTATCGGCACCCAGCCATGCAGCGAGGTGACCGAGGGTGATGCCCGCCGCGATGGAAATAACCAGCGCGCCGCTGGCCGCCACCGGCTCGCGCAGGGGCAGTGCAACGTCCCTCATGTGCTGCGGTTTCACCGCCAGTACCACCACATCGCTTTCGGCCAGCACCGACTGGTTGTCCGTGGAGGTGCCGATCTCGCCCAACTGCAGCAGCCGTTGCAGGGCTTCAGTGCTGGGGTCGCTCACCGCGATGTTCTGGGGCGGCAAACCCTGGTCCAGCAGGCCACCGACAATACTCGAAGCCATATTGCCTGCGCCGACAAAGCCGACTTTCAAATGTTTCACTGTGCGGGTCCGCATCTGTAATGGGGGCAAAAGTATACACGCGGACGCGGCAGCAATCAGCGCAGCCGGCGTGCGCCGGCGGTTATTTCAGCCCGGGGTCCTCGCCCCGAAGATGTCCGTGCCAATCCGCACGATCGTGGCACCCTCGGCGATGGCCGCCTCCATGTCCGCTGACATGCCCATGGACAGGGTATCGAGGCCAGGGTGTGCGACCGCCAGCGAGGCCATCAATTGGCGCAGGGCGGCGAAGGGAGCGCGTGGGTCAGACCCGTCCGCCGGCGGCGCGGGGATGGCCATCAGCCCCCGCAGCTGCAGCCGCGACATGTCGGCCACGGCTGCGGCCAAATCCGCCACCTGTTCCGGCACCAGCCCGGCCTTGCTGGCCTCCTGACTGATATTCACCTGCAGGCAGACATTCAGCGGGGGCAATTCTGGCGGGCGTTGGTCGTTGAGTCGGCGGGCGATTTTCAGCCTGTCCACACTGTGTACCCAGTCAAAACGCTGGGCTACATCGCGGGTCTTGTTGGATTGCAGCGGTCCGATGAAGTGCCAGCGCAGCGGCAGGTCCGCAAGCGCGTCCATTTTCTCCAGCGCTTCCTGCAGGTAGTTTTCACCGATATCGCAAAGCCCTGCGGCGGCGGCAGCGCGCACCGCCGCCGCGGGACGCGTCTTGCTGACGGCCAGCAATGTCACGCTGTCCGCATCGCGGCCACAGTTTTGCGATGCGATTCGTATTCTCTCCCGCAGCTTTGCTATATTCTTGGCTATCGCGGTATCAGTCATGATGCTGCCCGGGTTATTGGCATTAC
>JAZBPS010000015.1:0-2864 GCA_036353375.1 Halieaceae bacterium
AAGGATAGGAAATATTAACGGCCTATCGAGAGTAGACATCCTCACTGATTGTGTTGACAGGACCTGCAGACCTGTCGAAGTTTCCATCTATTGACCCGAAAATCCTGTTCGCGGCGTTGGGCATGTCATTCCTATCCGGTCAATCCTGAACGAGCGCGCGCAACCGCTCGTGCCACGCGGTTTGCCTGGCTTCCTTGCTAGTGGGGTGCTGTTGGTCTGAAATCCTTCCCAGCGAAAAGAGGCAATGTCCCAGGTGGCGCCCTGGTCGGTGGCACCAGCAATGGTCGAGTCGGTGTTTCCTGTTCTTGCTGGCGCAGGTGAGTCAGTATCCGATCGATGACGTCCTGGTCCTCAATGCTGGCGATGACCCTGACAGGACCGCCGCAGCGGCCACAGACCTCGATGTCGATGCTGAACACACGTTTTAGGCGCTGTGCCCAGGTCATGGCGGTATGGCGCTCGGCGGGTGTGCGAACTTCTGCGCCGCAGCTGCAACTGTTCTTTGACGCACTGAAAGCAGGCCACGTGCCGCTGGCCGTCAATTGTTCGGCGGGACAGGACCGCACCGGTATCACTTCTGCACTGTTGCTGCTGGCGCTTGGGGTACCGCGGGATGTCGTAATACAGGACTACCTGTTTTCCACCCGCTACCGCCGGCCGGATGTCGAGCGGGGTAACGTGGACCTCGAGGCGGCGGCTGAGAACAACGCCTTTGCGAAGATGATGCTGCAATATGGCGCGGGCGACGCGGAGCCGAGGGCCAGGCCATTACTCACCACTGCCGGTGTGCCCTTCCTGCGCTTTGCCCTTGACCAGATGGAGCAGGACTATGGCTCGGTAGAGGCCTACCTGGATAAAGAGCTGGGAGTGAGTGCCCGGGACATCGAGCGCCTGAAGTCCCGTTACCTGGTAAGCACCTTCGAGCAGGGGTAAACCAACCAGGAGCCGGTAAATACTGGTATACGAAGGCTCCGCAGTGGGCGCAGTCGTGGCGCCGAAGCGGGGCCTGCCAGCTGTCTGCCAGGGTGGATAGGCGTCCACCAGCTTCATGAGACTCGTCTATACTCAGTGCAATACGATCAAGCCGGTGATTCAGGAGGCGAGCACCCTGGGCCTGAGATTTTTTGTTCCTGTCTTGCTGCTCTGCGGCATCGTTGGTTGTGACAGCGGCTCTGGTGGCAGCACCGTTGGCGTTCCCGAGCCTGCGGCACTCCCTGTCTGTGGCGACGGCAGCTGCAATGGCAGTGAATGGTGCGCTGCCTGTGCGGAGGATTGCGGCAACTGTGCTGATGGTAACTGTGAGGCAGGCCAGCGTGAATTTGTGAACACCGAGGTGCTGGTAGACCTCAATGAGTTCGCCGCCTCTTTTGACGATAACCTCATGTTCCCCTTCGCCGAACTCGGCCCCTGGCAGACGCGGGTGGAGGAGGGCGTCCTTACCACGTTTGGTGCCGCGTTCAGTTTTACCTGCCTCACACCCCGCTCGCTGTTTGAGGAGCCGGGCAGCGCGCTGACCACCGCCAACTGCACGCTGAACACTGCCGGGTTGATGTGGGAAAACCCCGCCGCGCAACTCAATGACCCCGCCAACCCGCTTTACAACGACCACTGGCGCCGCAATTACACCGGCGTGACCAGTCAGCTGTTGCTCACTGTAGACGGTCAGCCCGGGTTGCTTTCCTTTATCCAGATTGAGCACACCAACTACATCAATTTTTTCAGCGGCGAGTTTTACCGGGATGTTCTGAACCCCGAAAACCCCTTTTCCGGGGAGTGCACCGATGCCGACGAGGATTGCGACCCGTTCTATAAAACCTTCGTAGGTGCGGTATGGACGCCGTTTGAACCCTCGTCAGCGACGTTGCCCGATCGTTCCGCATCGGTAAATCTCGGCCCGGTGCTGTGGCCCGATACCGGCTACCACGACCCCGAAGACAGGGTGATTAGCGGGTTTGGCTCCGGTACCGCGCGCGTAGAGGGCGATTACGTATACCTGTATTACACCGGTGGCTCGGTGGATGATTTTGGCGTCAAGCTGGCGCGCGTTCTCATTGACCGGGCGACGGACCCGGGCGCGTATGAAGTTTACGATGGGCAGGGCTGGAACCCCTCCCTGCCCGAGGGTTTTTCCAAAGAGGCCATGGCCGATTTTATGGATGTGCCGGGTGGCGATTCTACAACGCTCATTACCGGTGTTACCGACGGGCTGACAACCCATGCCATGGTGGCTGAAACGGTGGGTGGCGGCTTTGTCGCTATCGAGGAAGTATTGGGTGACGGCGCCTGGACGCTGCGATTGCGATACGCCGAGAACGGCCTGGACTTTGGCGAGCCCTTTTTTACTGTTGCTACTGCCACTTCGTTTACCGAGGGGTCGCTTAACTATCCGCTGCTGACCGATTCACAACACAGCACTGCGGTCATCGACCCCGCGTCTTTTTTTGTCGTGGGCTCGTCCCATGAAGCCAGCCCCTTCGGGATCAGCCGCCTGCCTGTGAGCTGCCGGTGATGGTGCGTCAGTCAATCAGGCCTTCAAGGCCATGTAGTGACAGGCTGTGCAGGCGCCCGGCTTTAATTCGGTCGGCTTGTTGCAGTAGGTCATCAAGGCTGTCGCTGACGTGGAAGAAGCAACCTGAGAGCGCGCCGTAGTCGCCAGTGGCCAGGGCAATCGCTCGTTCCGCAATGTCCTCAGGCTGGTTGAACGCCTCCGGCGGAATGTCATCGAGAAAAGGCAGTTTGCGGGTCATTTAAGGATAGGAAATATTAACGGCCTATCGAGAGTAGACATCCTCACTGATTGTGTTGACAGGACCTGCAGACCTGTCGAAGTTTCCATCTATTGACCCGAAAATCCTGTTCGCGGC
>JAZBPS010000122.1:0-3544 GCA_036353375.1 Halieaceae bacterium
CCAAAGGTCGCCTTGGCGTCACCCGCACTGAAACAGGCCTGGCCAAACAGCGCCGACTGCTGGTCACCCGCCATACCGGCAATGGGGATCCCATCGGGCAGACCGGGCACCCCGCGGGTGTAGGACATAACGCCGCTACTGGGCACGATACGGGGCAGGATTTCCCGGGGAACCCCGAACAGCTTGAGCAGGTCCGTATCCCAGGCCCCACGCCGCAGGTTCATGGCCAGGGTGCGGGATGCATTGGACACATCGGTAACGTGGTCCTGCCCGTCGCTCAGCTTCCACACCAGGGAGCTGTCCACCGTACCGGCGCGCAACTGCCCCGCCTTGAGACTGGCCCGGGCGCGTGGCGCGTGTTGCAGCAGCCAGGCCCATTTCGTGGCGGAGAAATACGGGTCCAGAACCAGGCCTGAGCGACGTTTCACCAGGGCTTGCGTTGCCTCCGACCGCAGTGCCTCACACTGGGGCGTGGTGCGGCGGCACTGCCATACTATTGCGTTGTACAGCGCCTCATCCTGACGGGCATCCCACAACAAGGCGGTTTCCCGCTGGTTGGTGATACCAATGGCGGCGATATCCCCGGGCTTGCAGTGCTTGCGTCGCAACAGGCTGCGAATCCCCTTGAGTACCGAGTTCCAGATGTCCTCGGGGCGGTGCTCTACCCAGCCGGGCTGGGGGTAGATCTGGGGAAACTCATGGTTGACGGCATCGCGGATCTGGCCGCGATGGTCGACCAGGGCGACGGTCGTGCCCGTCGTACCCTGGTCAATCGCAAGTATGTAGCGTGACATGGATCAGGCCGCGTGGTAGCCGCCCACAGCCTTGATTTCCAGATAGTCGGTGAAGCCGTGCTCGCCCCATTCACGACCGTTACCGCTCATCTTGTAGCCGCCGAAGGGCACATCCATACCCGGATTGGCACCGTTGATCTGGACATTACCCGCGCGAATCCGAGACGCGACCTTGCGGGCATGCTCGATATCGCCGCTTTGCACGTAGCCTGCCAGCCCGTACTCGGTGTCGTTGGCGATGCGAATTGCCTCCTCCTCGGTGTCGTAGGGGATCATCACCAACACCGGGCCGAAGATTTCCTCCCGCGCGATGGTCATGTCGTTGGACACTTCGCTGAACACGGTAGGCTTGATGAAGTAGCCCTTCTCAATGCCGTCGGGCAGTCCAGGGCCGCCACAGACCAGCTTGGCACCCTCTTCAATGCCCTTGTTGATCAGCGCCTGGATCTTGTTGAACTGCACCTCGGATACCACCGGCCCCATGGTCGTACCCTCGGCAGTGGGATCGCCAACCACCACCGATGCACTGACCTTTGCAGCGATCGCTTCGGCATCTGCCAGCAGTTCCCTGGGCACCAGCATGCGGCTGGGCGCGTTACAGCTCTGGCCGGTGTTGTTGTACATATGCAGCACACCGCGGGTAACGGCGGCCTCCAGCTCTGCGTCGGGCAGGATAATGTTGGGGCTCTTGCCCCCCAGTTCCTGGGTAACCCGCTTCACGGTGGGTGCCGCGTTCTGCGCTACCGCGGTGCCGGCACGCGTGGAACCCGTAAAGGACATCATGTCCACATCCGGGTGCTTCCACAGGGCCGTGCCGACTCCAGGTCCGTCACCGTTAACCATGTTGAAGACACCGGCGGGCAGACCCGCCTCGTGCACCACTTTGCTGAATACGTACCCGGACAGCGGCGCAACCTCGCTGGGCTTCAGCACCATGGTGCAGCCCACGGCCAGCGCAGGCGCAACCTTGCAGGCGATCTGGTTGAGCGGCCAGTTCCACGGTGTGATCATGCCGCATACGCCGATGGGCTCCTTGACCACCCGGTGGGGGCCGAGGTCCTCTTCAAACTTGAAGGTCTTCAGCACCTCCAGCGCCTGCATGAAGTGGCCCAGCCCGGCGCCGGCCTGGGATTCCGTGGCAAGCTTGGTGGGCGCACTCATTTCCATGGAAATCGCTTCTGCGATCTCGGCGTAGTGATCCTGATACGCGGCAATCAACCGCTCGAGGATGGCAATACGCTCTTCCCGGGTGGACCAGCCGTAGGTTTCAAACGCCGCCTTGGCCGCGGCCACTGCCTTGTTTACGTCCTCCTCATTGCCCAGCGCTATGTGGGCACAGACTTCCTCCGTCGCCGGGTTGATCACGTCGAAGCTGTTGGGCGACGTCGGATCGACCCATTCGCCATTGATATAGAACTGGGTGTATTCGCGCATGAAACGGAGCCTCCTGATGCGGACAGTTTTCCTGTAGGGCGGTCAACATACCAGAAGCGACAGCCGTAGCAATCCCCGCAGCGGCCGGCTGTCGCCTGCGGAAACCGCATCGGACCAGCCACTGCTGCCAACCCCGCGCACGTTGTCTGGCGCGCCGTATTCCAGCACAATGTGTTCCCCGCAAACACAGCGAAAACCGCCTCGAGAGGAAACCCCATGTCCGGTGATGCCATGCACTCTGAAGAAATGACTCTGTTCCGCGATATGGCGCGCAGAGCCTTTGAAACCGAGATCGCCCCGCACTTTGAGCAGTGGGAAGAGGCGCACATTGTGCCCCGCGACCTGTGGCGCACACTGGGCGCAGCCGGGTTGCTGTGCCCGGACATGCCGGAGGAATACGGCGGCGCTGGCACCACCCCCCACGTGACCCTGGCGATGATCGAAGAGCTGTCACGCATGGGCTTTGGCGGCATCGCCTCGGGCTACGGTATTCACTCCAACATCGTGGCGCCCTACATCAATAACTTCGGTACCGAGGAGCAAAAGCAGCAGTGGTTGCCGCGCATGATCAGCGGCGACGTCTTCGGCGCACTGGCCATGACCGAGCCCGGCGCGGGCTCGGACGTGCAGGGTATTCGCACCAACGCGGTTCGCGACGGCGACGAATGGATACTGAACGGCTCCAAGATATTTATCACCAACGGTATCCATGCGGAGCTGGTCATCGTTGCAGCCATCACCGACCCCGGCAAGGGCGCCAAAGGGACCTCGCTGTTCCTGGTCGACACCACCCTGCCCGGCTTCTCCCGCGGCAAGAAGATCGAGAAGATCGGACAGCACACCTCGGACACCGCGGAGTTGTTTTTCTCGGATATGCGCCTGCCCGCCAACGCCCTGCTGGGCGAGCTGAACAAGGGCTTTGTCATCATGATGACCGAGCTGCCCAGGGAACGCCTGGGCATCGCGGCACAAGCCGTTGCCAGCGCCGAGGGCGCACTGGAGATCACCGTCGACTACGTCAAGGACCGCAAGGCCTTCGGCAAAACGATTGGCGAATTCCAGAACACGCGCTTCAAGCTGGCCGACGTCAAGACAGAAATCATGATCAACCGCGCCTTCTACGAGAAGTGCGCGGATAAGTACGCCTCGGGGGAGATGACCACCGATGAGGCAGCCGTGTTGAAACTCGCCAGTTGCGAAATGCAGTGCAAGGTCGTGGACGACTGCCTGCAACTTTTCGGCGGCTACGGCTATACGGTTGAATACCCCATCTCACGTTTCTATACCGACGCACGCATCCAGCGCATCTACGGTGG
>JAZBPS010000123.1:0-3113 GCA_036353375.1 Halieaceae bacterium
AGACCCGGGATCCCCGGGGTCCGCCGAAGGAAAAAAGCCCGGCATGGGCCGGGCGGAGGAGCTTTTTTTAGTCGTCGTAGCGCTTGAGGATCTTTTTCTTGGATTTCTCGTACTGGTCCTTGCTGATGATGCCGTCCCGGTAGGCCTTGTCCAGGTCCATCAGCTCCTGTCCCATGGTGGTCGTTGTCGTGCTGGTGGTGGCCTCCACTTTGGCACCGCCACCGCCACAGGCGGTGATGCTGAAAGCGGTCACCAGCAAAATGGCAACGAAACCCGGCAGTCTTTTCGCGTTCACTGAATTTCTCCTGGATAGTCTTCTTTGGGTTGTCTGGAAATGTGCCAGGAGTCCGGCGTAAACACAACAAGAAGAGGTGGCGTTGCCTGCGACTTCAATCCAGGCGGGTACGCACGAAGGGGATACTCAGGCGCCTTTGCTCGGCGAGCGAATCACGGTCGAGGCGATCGACCAGGCGCGCCAGGGCATGCGTGTCGCGGCTGTGGCGCTGCACCAGGTAGCGGGCGACTTCCGCGGGCATCTGCAGACCGCGTCGCCGTGCGAGGTTCTCCAGCAGCTGGCAGCGCTGCTCGTCGTCAAGCGGTTTGAGGCGGTAGCTCACGCCCCAGGCAAGGCGGCTGCGCAGGTCTGCCAGGTGCAACGGCAGGGCCGTGGCGGCGCTGGTCGCGGAAACCAACAGGCGGCAGCCTGCATCGCGCGCCCGGTTGAACAGATTGAACAGTGCCGTCTCCCACGCCGCGTGCCCGGCCAGCAGCTCCACGTCGTCGATGGCGACCAGATCCAGTCCTTCCAGGCCTTCCAGCATCTGTGGCGACAGTTGGGCGGCGTCATGGCACGGCAGGTAGGCGACGGACATGCCCCGCCGCTCGGCCTGTGCGCACTGCCCCAGCAGCAGGTGGCTGCGTCCGCTGCCGTGTTCGCCATGCAGGTAGATCAGTGGCTCGCCGTGCTCCTCCAGCTGTTGCCGGAGCAGGTCCAGCAGTGGCGAGTCGTCGCCGTAGACGAAGTCGTCCAGGCGGGTGGGCGTGCGCAGCTGCAGGCCCAGCGGCAACTGGACGCTCATGACGCGGTATTCGCTCCGGCGTTGGCCTCGGCGCGCCAGCGGATGAAAAAGCTGCCGCTGAGAATGAAGGTCACGGCCAACAGCAACTCCAGGGCGCCCAAATGCCAACGGATTGCGTCGCTCCACCAGAGGGTACCGCCGTCCAGCACGTAGAGCAGGCTGATCAGGGTACCCCACAGAATCGACTTGTCGCGCGCGTGGAGAATGCCCCGCAAAGGCAGCAGGAGGGGGGCGAAGAACAACAGGCTGAAGGATATCCGCTGCTCCGGCACGTCGCCCAGGAAGATCGCCCACGCCATGCCGAAGGCGATCAGGCCCAGGTAACTGCCGAGTGAGAGCCAGCGAGCGACGGCAACCCTGTCCATCAGTCCTGTTGCAGCTTGCGCGCGGTTTCGGCGAGACGGCGGCCGAGCGCCTGGCACAGCTTTTTCTCAGTGTCGCTCAACGGCAGCCGGCTGTCCGGGCCGGCCAGGTGCGAAGGACCGTAGGGGGTACCGCCCTCGCGCGTGCTGACCAGCTCCGGTTCGGAATACGGCAGGCCGGTGATCAGCATGCCGTGATGCAGCAGCGGCAGCATCATCGACTGCAGGGTGGTTTCCTGGCCACCGTGCATGCTGCTGGCGGAGGTGAATACACCTGCCGGCTTGCCGGCGAGGGCGCCGCTGAGCCACAGCTGGCTGGTGCCGTCGATGAAATACTTCATGGCGGCGGCCATGTTGCCATAGCGGGTCGGGCTGCCAAGTGCCAGCGCGGCGCAGTCGCGTAGATCTTCGATGCTGGCATACGGCGCGCCCGCATCCGGCACCGGGGGCGCCGTCGTCTCGTGGTTGGCGGATACGCCCGGCACGCTGCGCAGGCGCGCCTCCATGCCGGCTGCTTCGACCCCGCGGGCGATCTGCTGCGCCATCTGCGCAGTGGCGCCGTAGGTGCTGTAGTAAAGAATCAGTACGTAACCCATCAGAGGATATCCAGCACCTGCTCCGGCGGCCGGCCGATCGCTGCCTTGCCATCCTTGATCACGATCGGGCGCTCGATCAGCTTGGGATGCGCGACCATCAGTTCGATCAGTTCCGCGTCGCTGAGTTCCGGATTGTCGGCGCCGCTGCTCTTGTACTCCGCCTCCTTGCGGCGCATCAGCTCGCGCGGTGCCAGGCCCAGCATGTGCAGCACGTCCGCCAGTTCCTGTGGGCTCGGCGGCGTCTTCAGGTATTCGACCACTTGCGGGGCCATGGCGTGCTCCTGCAGCAGCTGCAGGGTCTGACGGGATTTGCTGCAACGCGGGTTGTGGTAGATCTTCAGCGACATGTCTCGACTATCGTTGGCGGCGGAAGGACGCTATGTTATCACCAAGATAAGCACCTGATTTACCGAGATGCCGGGATTGACCCTGTCAACGCTGAAGGATGCCGCTGGCGCAGGACTGCACCGGTTGCGTGCATTCCTGCGCCTGCTGGCGGAGCAGTTCCTCCATCACCAGGGGCCGCAGAATGCGGCCGCGCTGACCTTTGCGACGCTGCTATCGCTGGTCCCGCTGATGGCGGTTTCCCTTGCGGTCTTCTACGCGTTTCCCATCGCAGACCGGGTCCAGGAAACGATCCAGGATTTCCTTTTCGAGAACTTTGTCCCGACCTCCGGCGAGGTACTGCAGGAGCATCTGCAGGCGTTCAGTGACAAGGCATCCCGTCTCACCGGGCTCGGCTTTTTTTTCCTGGTCCTGGTGGCCCTGCTGATGATGGGCAATATCGATCGCGTGTTGAATACGATCTGGGAGGTTCGCCGCACGCGCAGCGCGATGAGCAAGTTCCTGATCTACTGGTCGGTGCTGACCCTGGGGCCGGTATTGATCGGTGCCAGCGTGGTGGCCACTTCCTACCTGATCACCCTGCCTTTCCTGTCGGACGCGGCAGCCAGCGGCGTGGGGCGTCGCCTGCTGGGGCTGGCTCCGGTGGTGTCGTCGCTGCTCGCCTTCGCCCTGATGTACGCGGTGATCCCCAATGTCCGGGTCCGCATCCGGCATGCGCTGGCAGGCGGTCT
>JAZBPS010000124.1:0-5841 GCA_036353375.1 Halieaceae bacterium
ACGCCCCGGCTCCTGAAAAGGGTGACGGCGAGGAGAATCTGCGCGGAACGCTGGCGACGCAGCTCCGGCGCCGGCAGGACTGGAACCGCGAGGCCTTCAAGCGTCGGGTTATGGGAAATATGGAGATCGTTCACAAGATCACCGAGCTGTACTTGCAGAGCGCACCTCAATTGATTGATCGCATTCTTGCTAGCGTGGCAGAGGAAAACTATCGCGACTTGCGCAGCGCTGCGCATGAACTTAGCGGCATGTCCGAAAACCTCGGTGCAGAAAAGATGGCGCTGGTAGCCAAGGAAATCCAGCTCGCCGCCCTGGACCGACGGGACGATGATTTGCATTACTTGCTCAGTGAACTTCGTGATCAATACGCCCGTTTAGAAGATGTGACGAAAGGCTAGCCGCCTGGTTTATCCACGTCACCATCACCATCACCAGCTCAGCAGGTAACATCACCACTGCCGAGGATTGCCCGCAAGCATGCGTGCAGTCAGGGTAAGCTCACTGCGCTCCTAAATCTCGGCAATATTTCTGTTGCCGGATGTTGAAGAGCTCAGAACGCGGGTAGCACGGCGCTGCCGCGTGTATCGAGCGCCAGCGCCAGGTCGTCGCCCACCGCCTCGATGTGCTGGGTAACTGCGTAACCTCGACAGCTATCAGCGGTGGCCGCGGCCCGACGATGGAGCATTGGCGTGTGCGGGCAATACAGCAGCTGTTTCAACACGGTCCACTGAAAAGGCACGTCGTCAGCGCGGATCGTCCTTTATGGCCTCCCTGTGGCCCCGGCTCTAAAGCCGTCCGCCACGCGGCCGATATCAACTTATCCGCAGCCGTGCGCGGTAAAGCTTCCCAGTGCGCCGGGTGGGCTTCTGTCGATGCACTGTGGAAGAATCGGGGCACTTTCAAGCATGACTGAACGTCATGGTGCGATCCTTCGCTGCGTGTGCCGAATTAACCGATCTTTCGCTGCTCGATTGGACTTGATACTCGTCTCTGGTTTGTCTGTGAGGTCGCTTGATCACTGAAGGCACCTCAAAGCTGAAAACGAGACTTTTTGATATTGCCAAATATGAGAGACTATCCACAATCGATCACTTCAGCTCTGCCCGCAGAGCTAGATTCAGCCTGGATCGAAAACTGCCTGAACAATTTAAATGACTCAATCCTCATCACCGAGGCTGAGCCTTTCGATGAGCCGGGCCCAAGAATACTTTGGGCCAACGAGGTGTTTTATAAATCCACAGGCTATAAACCATCGGAGGTTATCGGCAAGACGCCGCGTATCCTGCAGGGGCCGTTGACGGATAAATCGGTCCTTGGATCCCTGAGCAGGGCACTCAGAAACTGGGAGGTTTGTCGCGTCGAGCTTCTGAACTATAGAAAAGACGGCTCCACGTTCTGGAACGAGTTCGAAGTTTGTCCAGTGGCAAACGAATCCGGTTGGTATACCCATTGGATCTCTGTCCAGCGTGATATCAGCCAACGGAAGAGAGCTGAGGAAAGCCTGGAGAAGATTGCGCTGTACGACTCGCTTACAGGTTTGCCCAATCGCGTGTTATTGAGTGATCGACTGGACAAGGCCATGTCGCAGGCCCGGCGGCGCTATAAGTCCCTCTGTGTTGCATTTATGGATCTGGACGGATTCAAAGCTGTGAACGATTCTCATGGTCATAGTGTCGGTGATCAGCTGCTCATAGCGTTGGCAGAACGAATGTCGCTCTCATTGCGCGCAAGTGACACTCTTGCGCGCATCGGGGGGGACGAATTTATCGCTCTCATTGGAGACCTGGAATGCGTTGAACACAGTAATGACATAGTGAGCCGGCTTCTCAAAGCCGCCTCCGATCCGGTCAATATCTCCGGTACTATTGTGCAGACGTCTGCGAGCGCAGGCCTGACGTTCTATCCCGATGATGGCGTCGATGCAGAAAAGCTTATTCGCCATGCCGACCAGGCGATGTATATTGCCAAGCAGTCCGGCAAGAACCAGTGTCATGTCTTTGATGTGGAGCTGGACACTGCGCTTCATAACCGACGCGAGAGTATAAACTCGATTCGTGCTGCCCTGGCCGGGCAGGAGCTCGTGCTGCACTATCAACCTAAAGTGAACATGCGCACTGGCAAAGTGATAGGTGCAGAAGCCCTGATCCGCTGGCAACACCCGACGCGAGGGCTGCTTCCACCAGCAGATTTCTTGCCTTTGATCGAGGGCCACAGTCTGAGTATAGATGTCGGTGAATGGGTTATCGACACGGCGCTGGCTCAGGTAAGCCAATGGCAACGCTCAGGAATCAGCCTGCCAGTCAGTGTGAACATCAGTGCATATCAACTGACACAAGAGAATTTCCCTGATCGTCTGGCCACGCTGCTGGCACGTCACCCTACTGTGGTGCCGAGTTATCTGCAGATAGAAATACTCGAAACATCGACAATCGAAGATATTGGCAACGTTTCGGCAACGATGGCGGTATGCCACGAACTCGGCGTGACCTTTGCGCTGGATGACTTCGGTACAGGATATTCATCGTTGAGTTACCTCAAACGCTTGCCTGCCAGCGTAATTAAAATCGACCAGAGTTTTGTCCGTGACATGCTGGATGATGACGACGATCTTACGATTGTGAAGGGTATTGTTGGCCTGGCGAAATCATTCCAGCGCGCAGTGATTGCGGAGGGTGTCGAGACCACGGCTCATAGTGCTGCTCTGGTGCGGCTTGGCTGCGATCTTGGCCAGGGTTATGGCTTTGCGCGTCCCATGCCGGGTGAAGACATGCCGACCTGGATCGCGAGTTGGAAAGAACGCAATTTGCCAGCGGCGGTGCCTGCCAGGCAATTTGTCTGCGCTTGATTAAAGAGCGAGATCAGGTTGCTGCTCCGTTGCAAGCAAATGCCGGCGTGCTCGCGCCATGCCGAAGCCCAACGGGCTGGCTTTGTCCTGGGTCAAGGTCTGGCTGTCATGGTGGCGGAAGTCTATTGTGCCCAGCGCTCCATCCTTAGGCTGGATGTGCGGAAACCGTAAGGTAACCTTTCATCAGGTTCTAAGAAGTCCCCGGCGTTTTGTTTTGGGAATCGACCAATCGGGGCCTCGAAGAAGGCGGGATCGTTTTCCATGACCGTGGGGCACCACGCGTCTATCAAGAATTTTGTGCATATGCCGATAAACGGCAGCATCAAGAGGGAATCCGTGAGGCCGGTCATGTACTTGTCCCGAATAATTTATGCCAGCCGCAAACTCAATGGGCTGGCGCCTGATGAGCTCGAAAACATCCTGCACAGCTCCGAAAAACACAATCCATCCCAGGGCATAACGGGCGTGCTATGCTTCAACCGGAATTACTTCCTGCAGCTCCTCGAAGGGCATCGAGACTCAATCAACCACGCTTACACTCGTATCGCCAGCGATCCGCGACACAAGGATGTGACTCTGCTGGACTATTGTCTTATAGACCGACGTGAGTTCGAGAATTGGGCGATGGCTTATGTGCCTGAAGCTGGCCTTACTGCGGAACTCTTGCTTCGCCACGGCGTAAGCACAGATTTTAATCCGTTTGAAATGTCGCCAGCGAGCGTTCTCGGACTGTTGCGCGACCTCAAAGAGATTGCGCGAACGATATCCATGGCGGCAGCCAATGGCAAAGCGCGCGAGGAGATCTCCACCAAGGCGCCTTTGTAGGTTCCGGCGGCTCCCGATACGCCTGCACGCAACCCGCCCGCAGATAGAAGGTCTAGACGATCTCACCTTCGCTCTCCTGAAGACCTGTCCTCATAAAGAACAGGTGGAGGGTGGGGGATTCACTGGCGTGAAGATCAGTGCTGGACACTGAGCCCCGGCGGCGCCACATGCGATGGTCGCTCCCTTCTCCGAGAATATGCAGTAGTCCTCTGACTCAGGCTGCAGTATCAGCAAAAATCATTCGTCTGTTACTGTGCGTCGGGAATGGCAAGCCCGCTGCTTACCGTCGTTCAGAGACAGGTGTCAGCACCCTTGGCTGAATTCCACTACACTACCTGCGGTTTATAAGGAAAAGAGGCCAGCCATGACCCAGTTCACTCTCAACGGCGAAGCCGTTACCTCGGAGAGTCCGGACGATACCCCGCTGCTGTGGGTGATTCGCGATGAGTTAAAACTCAAGGGCACCAAATTTGGCTGCGGTATCGCCCAGTGTGGTGCCTGCACGGTGCAGCTGGACGGTGAGCCTGCGCGCTCCTGCGTGACACCGGTGTCCGCGGTGGCGGGGCGCTCGGTGACGACCATTGAGGGATTGGCGACGGATGCCGGCGAGGCGTTGAAGGAGGCGTGGGTAGAAGCGCAGGTTCCCCAGTGCGGTTACTGCCAGTCGGGGCAGATTGTCACGGCGGAAGCGCTGCTGCGGGACAACCCCAATCCCACCGATGAGGAAATCACGACGCACATGACCGGCAACCTGTGCCGCTGTATGGCGTATGTGCGCATTCGCGAAGCGATCAAGCTGGCCGCGGCCGAGGAGGTGTCCTCATGAAGCGACAGCGCGAGCAACTGGAGATGGCGCAGGCCGGATTGTCACGCCGCAGTTTCCTGGCGGGCAGCACCGCGGGCGGCCTGCTGATGGGCCTGGGCGTACTTGCGCCGGGGGCCAGTTTAAAAGCCGTGGCCGACGAGATGGCGCACAGCGGGGGCAGCAAGGTGTTTTCCCCGGCGGTGTGGTTCGAGCTGTATGAAGACGGCCGGGTGGTGGTGAATATCACCAAGGCGGAGATGGGCCAGCACGTGGGCACGGCACTGGCCCGCATCGTGGCCGACGAGCTGGGCGCTGACTGGGAGGATGTCACCCTTGACCATGTGAACACTGATCCCAAGTGGGGCACCATGGTCACAGGCGGTTCCTGGTCGGTGGTCACCAGTTTCCAGATGCTGTCTCAGGCCGGCGCCGCGGGGCGCCAGGTGTTGATAGAAGCCGCTGCGCCGCTGCTGGGTGTGGACGCTGCCGAACTCACGGCGGCCAACTCCACCGTATCCGGCGGTGGCAAGTCCATCAGCTACGCAGACATCGTCAAGCGCGGTGATGTGAGCCGCAGCTTCAGCGAGGACGAGCTCGCGGCGATGCCGGTGAAAGCCCCGGCGCAGCGTGACCTGATCGGCAAGGCGGTGAAGGCGCGGGATATCCCTGAGAAGTCCACGGGCGAGGCAGTGTATGGCCTGGATGCGGAGATGCCGGGTATGGTCTACGCCCACCCCATCATGCCGCCCACCCGCTTTGGCAGCGAAGTGAAATCCGTTGACGCGCGCCCCGCGCAGGACATACCGGGCTTCCTCACCAGCATGGTGGTGGATGACCCCACCGGCTACGTGCAGGGCTGGGTGCTGGCCATTGCTGAAACACTCCCCGCCGCCATCAAAGCCAGCGAAGTTATCAAGGTGGACTGGACCCCGGGCAAGACGGCTGGCGTCAGTGAAGCGGATATCCTTGAAGAAGGCGAGAAACTGGTCGGCGACAAAAGCAGCGGCGCCCTGTTTGTCGACGAGGGTGATGCGCCCGGGGCACTGGCCGCCGCGGCGGAAAGCCTAAGCAGTGTGTACCGCACGCATACCGCGCTGCACTTTACCCTGGAGCCGCAAAACGCCCTGGTGCACTACAAGGAGGGGCGCTTCCACGTGCACGCGGGCAACCAGTGGCAGTCGCTGATTATGCCTGTGCTGGCCGAGTCACTGGGTGTGGACGCGTCTGATATCCATATGCACACCTACTACCTGGGTGGCGGTTTCGGACGGCGGTTGTTTGGCGACCAGATCATTCCTGCGGCGCACGCGGCGCGCAAACTGGGCAAGCCGGTCAAGCTGGTCTTGACCCGGCCTGCAGACAGCCA
>JAZBPS010000458.1:0-1341 GCA_036353375.1 Halieaceae bacterium
CCCGCGCGCGCCGCCGGCACGCGCCGGGCGCGGCGCGCGCGCTCCGTTCAGGGTTCATGGTCACCGGATTGCCCCCGCCATCCGTCCGCCGCCCCGTCACGACCGGGCGTCGCCGGGGCCGGGGGCCATCCTCGCCGCGCCGGCTTGACGAAGCGCAAACGCCGCCGCGGGGGCGCGGCGGCGGCGGCGGGGGATCGGCACAGGGGGGCTATACGAAAGGGCGGCCGGATCCCGGCCGCCCCTCGCGATCTGTCCTGCCGTCGGACCTAGGGCCCCGGCCTCAGGCCTTGCGGCGCCGCGCCAGCGCCAGCCCGCCAAGCGCGGTCAGCAGCAGCACGCCGCCGGCCGGCAGCGGGATCGGCGCGACATATTCGAAGCTCAGCCCGCTGATCCGGAACTCGTCGTCGTTCTGGCGCGCGCCGATGCCGAACATCGTGCCGGTCCAGTCGTCGCCGAACATGTAGGTCGGGGTGCTGTTCGCGTCGTCGGCGCCGTTGGCGTCGAGATCGGTGAGATAGGTGCCCAGCGGGTCGAGCACCCGGAACACGAACTCGTCGTTGCTGTCGAAGCCGGTGAAGCTGACGCTGACCAGCCGCACCATCTCGCTGAACATGAACACCACCATCTCGTCGCTGGCGCCGACCTCGCCGGTGGCGGCCAGCGTGCTGCCGCCCACGGTCCGCGCGATGTCGGTGCCGTAGCCGTCGATCGAGGAGATGTCTTCCGAGCAGTAGAACCCGCTCTGGGTGACGCTGCCGCTGCAGACCCCGAGACCGCTGGAATAGCGCCCGACGTTGAGCCCGGCGTAAAGCTCGTCCTGGGTGAAGCCGCCGACGCCGGCGTTCAGGCTCTGGTTCCAGTAGTTGGTCAGGTTGCCTTCGTTGTAGGCGAAGTCGCTGGCCCGCACCGTCAGGTCGACGCCGCTGCCGCCGGCATCGCCGAACACGAGTGCCGATTGCGGAACCTGGTCACCGCTGAAATCGATGTCGTAGATGGCCGCGCCCGCCGTTCCGGCGATGATCATCCCGGCGGCACAGGTCGCGGAAAAAAGCGTGCCCTTGATCGTCATGAAACCACTCCTGCCCCAAGAATTGGGTCCGTCAAAAAATTTCCCACCAAATCGGGTGGTTCGCTATGGCGGTTTTTTGCCAGAAGTCGCGGCGAAAGGCAAAGCATTCCTTGACAATTCGTTAACCGATCGGCCCGGGCCGTGGTCTGGCGGCCACGATCGGCACCAGTGCGGCGGATGCGGCGGCACTGTTTCGCGTCACACCCCCGGGTCGCCGGTCTCCGGCGCCCCGTCCGGCGCCCCGTCCTGTGCCCCGTCCGGCGCCGCGATCA
>JAZBPS010000125.1:0-4201 GCA_036353375.1 Halieaceae bacterium
CCGGGCTTCACCGGTGTGATCAGTGACCTCGGTGGCCCCACCGCCAATATGTGGCGGCTGGCCTGCAAGTCGAAGGAGATCGAGGCCGCCTGTCGCAAGCTGTCCTGCGTGTATCCGGGCATCTGCAAGAACCTCAACACCGACCAGATGCCGCTGGTGGAGCTGTATCGCGCCGCCCGGGAGCTGCCCGGCATCAAGAAGGTATTGATCGCCTCGGGGCTGCGCTACGACATCGCGGTGAAAACCCCGGCCTATGTGAAGGAACTGGTCACCCACCATGTGGGCGGCTACCTGAAGATCGCCCCGGAGCACACCGAGGCGGGCCCGCTGTCGAGAATGATGAAACCGGGCATCGGCACCTATGACACCTTCAAGGCGATGTTCGAGAAATACTCAAAGGAGGCCGGAAAGGAGCAGTACCTGATCCCCTACTTTATTGCCGCCCACCCGGGCACCAGCGACCGGGATATGGTGAACCTCGCCCTGTGGCTCAAGCGCAACGGCTTCCGGGCCGACCAGGTGCAAACCTTTTACCCCTCCCCCATGGCCTCGGCCACGGCCATGTACCACTCCGGCCGCGATCCACTGCACCGCGTTCGCCGCGACGGCGAGGCCATGCCCACGGTAAAGGGCCTGCGCCAGCGGCGCCTGCATAAGGCGTTCCTGCGCTACCACGACCCCGACAACTGGCCCATGTTGCGCAAGGCCCTGAAACAGATGGGGCTGGCAAAGCTCATCGGCTACGGCCAGCACCAGTTGATTCCGCCGCGCCAGCCGGGGCCCAATGCCCAGCAGCGCAAATCCGGCCGGCCTGGCGCGGCCCGGCCTGGCGCGGCCCGGCCGGGAGCGGCCCGCCCGTTCAAAACCCAGCACACCGGCCTGCCGAAAACCCCCGGCCGCCGCAAGCGACGCTAGGCCGCCGCGCTGGCATAAATCCATCATTTGGTGTATTTTCATCAAAAGTACACTTTTTGATGATATATGGACGCTGCTGAAAACACCGTAGAAGACCAGGCCCTGGTCACCCGCGCAGCGCTGAATGCGGCGGCAGAACTGGGGCTCAGCAATCGCGTGCTGGCTGACATTCTCGGGGTCTCCGCCTCGAAGCTGGACCGGGCACGAGGCGAGCGCGCCAGTTTCAGCGGCAAGGATTACGAACTGGCGCTGCTGCTGATCCGCATTTACCGGGCCCTCTACGCCATCCTCGGCGGCAACCGTGAGCAGATGCAGCACTGGCTGAAGACGCCCAACCGCCACCTGCAGGACACAGCACCGCTGGAGCAACTGGGCCGACTCGAGGGCATTGTGATGGTAATGCGCTACCTCGACGCCATGCGTGGACGTATCTGAACTGGCGGCGCTGGCCGGGCGCCAGCGCTCCGACGCCTGGCGAGTGGTAGAGACCCAGGAAATTGCCGCCACCGCGGCGATCACCGCCAGCAGCGCCGAGCAGTCGCGACTGGAAGAACTGCTGGAGGATGCCAAGCCGCCGCTGCCCGCAGACCTGCACGGGCTGTCCTATCTGTTGTTCACCCCATTCCGCTACCCGCCCCTACGCTACGGCTCGCGTTTCGGCAGCGAATTCGAGAGGGGCATTTTCTACGGCGCACTGGAGCTGGAGACAGCTTTCGCAGAGTCTGCCGTATACCTGTGGCTATTCCGGGCAGGCCCTCTGGAGCTGGGGCCGCTGGAGGTGATCCGCGATCAGCGCTCCAGTTACCGGGTGCCGGTGGCCGCGGAACGGGGCATTGATCTTCGCGGCGCGGCCTTCGCGTCGGTCCTCCCGGGGCTGACTCGACGGGATGACTGGTCGGTGCCGCAGCGCTTTGGCAGCACTGCCCGCGAGGCGAAGGTGCAGGCTATCTGGTACCCCTCGTGCCGTTACACCGGCACCAACGTTGCGGTGCTCGACCCGGCAGCCCTGGCCGCCAGGCGCGAGGCCGACGTGCAGGCCTGGCACCTGGTACTGGATAGTGAACGCTGCTGGTTCGGGGCCCAGCCCAGGGGCGACAGCTTTGAGTTCAGCTTCGCGGCATTTGCCGAGGACGGCGCTATTCCACACCCTGCCCTCTAAGGTCGCTGTACAACAGCGCCATGCGGTACACATCCCGATAAACGCCATCGATCAGGCGCACCTGTACCGTCATGGTTCAGGCCAGCCGGGCACCGTTGGGCACCTCGCGCTCCGGCACGGCGAGCACCACGGCGCCGTCCTCCCGGTGGAAGCCGGTGACCAGGCACTCCGACATGAAGGGGCCGATCTGCTTGGGCGGGAAATTCACCACGGCCACAACCTGTTTACCCACCAGCGCCTCTGCTGTGTAGAGATCGGTGAGCTGGGCACTGGATTTGCGCTCTCCCAGGGCCGGGCCAAAGTCGATGCGCAGCTTCCAGGCCGGCTTGCGCGCCTCCGGGAACGGCTCCACCGCCAGCACGGTGCCAACGCATAGCTGCACACGCCCGAACTCTTCCCAGCTCAAGTCCGTCATAGGTTTCCTCCCTCTGCCTTTCTTCTGGATCAGTGTAGAAGAAATTGGCTCGCCGACCTTGAAAAGACCTGCGGCGACCCCACATCAGAACCAGCGGATGCTCGACGAGGTCCGCTGACTGATATTGCTTTAAACAAAGGATATTGAGAGGACACTATGATGAGAACTTCACTGGATCTTTCCCCCCTGTACCGTTCCGCGATCGGCTTTGACCGCATGGCCCGTCTGCTGGATTCCGCTGCCACCGACAGCAAGCCCAGTTACCCGCCCTACAACGTGGAACTGGTCGAAGAAAACCGCTACCGCATCAGCATGGCGGTGGCCGGCTTCAGCCAGGACGACCTGGAGATCACCAGCGAGCAAAACACGCTGACGGTCGCCGGCAAGCAGTCCCAAGACGCTGAGCGCAAGTACCTGTACCAGGGCATTGCCGAGCGCAACTTCGAGCGCAAGTTCCAGTTGGACGAACACGTGCACGTGATTGACGCCCGCCTGGAAAACGGCCTGCTGCACATCGAACTGGAGCGCGAACTGCCGGAGGCCATGAAGCCCCGCAAGATCGCCATCAGCGACGGCAGCAACGGCAACCTGCTGGAGCAGGACGCAGCCTGATCAATCGGGCGGCCCAATGGCCGCCCGCTTCCATTACGTATTTCACTCGCCGTCAGCCGGATAGGCTCGGCCGGATAGGCTATAGTTGTCCGCGGAGGACAACAGCATGATCCGGCTCTTCTTTTTGTTACTGTTCACCGCGGCGCTTCCCACCCAGGCCGCGGACGTCACCATCGGCGAACCCCTCACTCCGCTGGCCATCGGCGACCAGGGCGAGCTGCTGTTTGACGGCGAGGATTTCAGTTACCAGGACTGGGAACTGCCCACTGCTGGAATCGGCAAAACGCACATCCTGCAGTACATGGCGGCCACCACGAGCGCCCGCGACCAGACCCAGGCCTTTACCGACGCACTGGAGGCCAACTTTCCCACCGGCACCTTCCACGTCACTACCGTTCTCAACCTCGACCAGGCCCTGTGGGGAACATCCGGCTTTGTGAAGAGCAAAGTGCGCTCCAACAAGAAGCAGTACCCCCAGTCCACGATCGTGCTGGATGAAGACGGCATCGGCCAGGCGACCTGGTCGCTGGCACCCAAGGATGCTGCCGTGGTGATCATGGACGCCGGTGGCACCGTGCTGTACTTCCAGGAAGGCGTGATGGACGACGCCGACATCGCCGAGACGCTGGAGCTCCTGCAACAGCAGCTCAGCCAGGAGTAACCGGCGCCGCCAACACCTTGCGCAGGTCGTCACCGGTGCGCACCCAGTAGCTGCCGCCGGTGTTCGCCTCGTACTCCGCCCCCGCAGCCCGCGCGGCCTCGATACTGGGATACGCCCCCAGCAATAGCACGAACCAGGTCTCCCCGTTGCGCTCGGTGGGCACAATAGACAGCTTTCCATTGGCTAGCCGGTCAGCCGCTGCCTGCGCCTCGGCACGCAGCCGGTAGGCCCCGATCTGCACGATAAAGGCATCCTCCAGCCTGACGGCCTGTTCCCCTGCCGGCTCCGGCGTTCTAACCGGTTCAGCTGCTACTTCAGTCTCCCGCGGGGGCGCAGCAGCGGCCGGCGTCCGGGTGGCCGGCATCCCGGCGGTCGACGTCCGAGCCAACGGCGTTTGCGCTGCCGGAAGCTCAGCCGTTGGTGCAGCGGGGCGCGTCAG
>JAZBPS010000016.1:0-3702 GCA_036353375.1 Halieaceae bacterium
AATTTGTTGACGGATTCGCCCTGCAGATCGAAGTGCAGCTCGGCGATATCGCCCTCGAGGCGAGTGATCGTGAGCTGGTCGCTCTGGTAGATCATGTCTGAGTCCTGTGTAGGGGTTTCGGGTAGGCGGGCAAGTTTACGTTGAACACATGAGGTGGTCCACCCTGCGGTGGCCAAGTTCGCGAGCGAGGGTCAGGACTAGGGAGTGCTGCCCACCAGCCTGAAGATGCCGCCTCCCAGGTCGAGGACATAGAGTTCGCCGTCAGCGGCCTCTGCAAAAGACGCGATCCTGAGTTCGCTGTCGATGAGTTCTTCCAGGGCGAAGTTGCCGATTTCATCGACCAGCCGCCAGATGCGACCAGTGGCAAAGTCGCCAAATACATAACTTCCCGCCAGGTTTGCAACGGATGTGCCACGGTAGACGTAGCCGCCGGTAATCGATCGCCCGAGGCTGTGATCGTACTCGGCGACCGGGTCCACCAGGCCCGTGGTGTCGCAGCCATCGCTGAACAGGTTGGGGTTGCAATTGGCACCTTCGCGAATCGGCCAGCCGTAGTTTTCACCGGCTCGCACCAGGTCAATCTCCTCCCAGCCGTCCTGGCCGACATCGCCCAACCAGAGGTCGCCGCTGCCCCGGTCAAAGCTGAAGCGCCAGGGGTTGCGCAGGCCCCAGGCATAAATCTCCGGGCAAGGGGCGGACCCGAAGCCCTGGACGCACGGGGCGTTGCTGGCAAAGGGATTTTCGGCCGGTATGCCGTAGGGCTGCCCATCATCGACGTCGATGCGCACCATGGCGCCCAGCAGGTTGGTAGTATCCTGGGCGCGATCAAGCGGGTCGTTGCTGCCGCCACCGTCACCCAGGCCGAAATAGAGCATCCCATCCGGCCCGAAGGCGATATTCCCGCCATTGTGGTTGCCCGCGTCCTGCAGCACCGTGAGCACCATGCGCTCGCTGTCAGTGTCCAGTGTCAGGCCACCGTCAAGGCTGATGAATTCCGATACCCGCGACTCCAGGGGTGCAAGGGGTGCGGTGTAGGAAAGAAATGCGCGGCCGTTGCTGGCGAAGCCGGGATGCAGTGCGATGCCCAGCAAGCCTCCCTCACCAGAGCCGGACACTTGCGCTGAGATATCGACAACAAGGGATGCGGAGCTGACGGTGTCGGCGGCATCAAACCGCCAGACGCGCCCCCGCCGTTCAATAAGGAACCAGGTGGAGGGATCGCCAGGTGGCTGCACCATGGCCATGGGCGCCTCGAAGCCAAGCCCGGGAAAGGCCGGGGCCAGGCTGGCTGAGACAGCAGGCGGCTCCGGTGCCGGGGACGATGGGCTCCCGCCTCCGCCGGTTCCTGCGCCGCCGCTATTGCCACCGCCACCGCAGGCGGTCACAAACACAAGGTATACCAGCAAGAGATAGCGCATAACCCGACGGCCTTCAGCGCGGCTACTTCACGACTAGTGTAGTCCTGCGAGCTGCTATCCCGAAGGCATCGTCGTCTCAAAATTGCCAGTCGGCCCTGCTTTGCTACCATCCCGACAGGTTTCTGCACGCGCGCGAGCGCATCGAGGTGCCAATGAAATGGATACTGAGAATCTGCCTCGGGCTGGCGGCGGCCGTAGTTGCCCTGGTTGTGGGCCTGAACATCTGGGGCATGGCGACACTCGGCACCATTACACCCGACCCGAGCGCCAGCCGCGATGCCGAAGCAAACCGTGTGGTGCTGGTATCAGGCGCAACCGGCTCGGTAGGCGACGCGCTGCTCAAGACCGCTATCAATGACCCCGGTATCGAGACGATTCACGTCATCACCCGCCGCAGCTCGCCACGCATCGACGAGGGCGTGGCCAGCGGCAAGGTACAGATGCACCTGCTGGAGGATTTTACCGACTACAGTTCACTCGCTGACATCCTGCCCGAGGTAAACACGGTGCTCTGGGCGCTTGGCACCTCGTCCCTGAACGTGGATGCCGACACCTATGCCTGGATCCACGTCGATTTTCCCGTTGCGTTCGTAGAGGCGTGGTTGTCCGCCCGCCGGCAGGCACCGATGGCTTTCCACTATGTTACCGGCATGGGTACCGGCGAAGACGAAAGCGCCCGCTGGGCGCAGGACAAGGGGCGCGCGGAGCGCTTGGTGGCAGAGCTGGCAGAGGGCACAGGCTTGCGCACATTTGGTCATCGCTCCGGCTATGTCAGACCCAGTGCGGAACGCGCCAGCTGGGGCGCCTACCTGTTGGAGGCGTTGAGCAAGCCGGGCGACCTCGCCATTGCCGGCACCGACCTGGGCGGCGCCATGCTGGAAATCAGCGCCCGCACCGAAGAGCTACCCAACGGCAGCATTATCGACAATGCCGACGCGCTGGCGTACGCATCGATCTACCGGGCAAATCACCCGCGCTAGGCGTTAACGTACGAACCATGCGCGAGTGATCAGGCCGCCCTTTACTTCGTAGATGGCGACCAGCCGGAATTCCTCGTCGCGCCCGGTGATCAGTTCGTGGTCCAGCACGAAGTTGCCCTGCACCATGCGCCCCATCAGGGTCGATTTGTTTTGCGGGTTGTCGCGAAAGATCTTGCCGTAGGCAGCGTGAATCTCGGAACGACCCTTCATGGCCGGTACGGTATCGCCAATATTCCTGAATATCTCGGCATCCTCGGCAAACACCGCCGCAAAGCCATCGATGTCCTGGGCGTTATAGGTATCGAGCTGCCGCTGCACAACGGCCAGTGGAGATTCCCCATCAGCCGCCTGGGCTGGACTGAGGAGCAGGCAAGCAACCAACGTGAACACGCGCATCATAATGTAAGGTCCTTGGACTTCCATGAGAGCGGACGCCCATTATCCTTACACGACGGCCACATAAATGACATGCGCCACGCGATGCGATGAGTCAACTCGCCTTGGTCGATGCCTTCCGAAGCCGGTTTTTGAAGTAGCGCAGCGCCACCAGGTAGCTGGCGATACCGGCGGGGAGCGCCATCAGCAGACCTCCCGCCAGCAGCACGAAGACCATATCCCAGCCCACGTTCGCGACCAGTGACAGGCTCTCGGCGAGACCGGCCTGCTTCACGCTGTCCAGCATATCGCTCACCCGGTCCCAGGTGACCGCATCGGCAACCAGCAGGTTGCCACAGGTCAGCGCTAGCGAATACCACAGGACAAGCACAAAGGGATTGGCGATCACGGTGCCCAGCACGAACGCGGCGATCAGGTTGGCCCGCGAGGGAATGGCCACCGCCAATATCAGGACCGAACGCAGCGGCAACACCGGCATGATGCCCATGAACACTCCAATGCCACAGCCAAGCGCCAGTGAATGAGGGGAACCACTGAGCTTGCGCAAGCGAAGAACCTGGTATCGCAGGCGCCGGTAGAGCGACATAGGCCTGTACTAACCCATCACATCAAGCAAAAAAGAACAGTGTACCCTGTGCACGTTTATATCCAGAGGTTGCACCATGAAGCTAACCGCCGAGCTGTCATTGTATCCATTGCAGGATGACTACATTCCAGCAATTGACGCGATTATCGCGGACCTCAACTCGCGACCGGACCTGAAGGTTCAAACCAATGCCATGAGCACACAGATCTCTGGGGACTACTCCACAGTGTTTGATGCCATTCAGACGGCCCTGGCGCAGAGTGTTGAGGCTTTCGGGCGACAGGTGTTGGTGTGCAAATTCATTGCATCCGAACTGCTTTAG
>JAZBPS010000459.1:0-1445 GCA_036353375.1 Halieaceae bacterium
TCTCTCGTATGGTGGAAGCCACCTCGTAACAAAGTTTGCAGCACTTGGCATCGTACTCTCCATGACTCGATATGAGCGTTCAGTGCAAAGAGAAAAACTTGATCACGAACTTGAAGGTTTTACGTCTGAATAGAGTTGCATCGTTTGTTGTACCATTTGTTCTTTTGTGCAATTCTTTTTCACGTAGTTGTGTAGTGCAACGCCTTGTTGTTTTGAAGTCTCCATATTATTTATCACCTTTTGAATCTTGTTTCGTAATGCAACAGGGTCTTTTGATGGAACTAGATATCCAGTCTCACCATCTTTAATTACACAAGGTATACCACCTACATTACTTGCTATAACGGGCAATTTTGCCATACCTGCTTCATGGGCAACATATGCACCTGCTTCAGATAGGGAAGGAAGAATAAACACATCAAGTGCTTGTAAGTATTTTGCTGCATTTTGGATGTGACCCATTAGAAATATATTAGCTTCGATGTGTAACTCCTTTATTCTTTTTTTGTAGTCTTCACGTAATTCACCATTTCCCATAATGATAAAAATCACTTTTTCTCGAAGCATTTCACTTCCAGCTATTGCTTCAAACACATAACGATGCCCTTTAATGTGATGTAATTCTCCTATTGTTCCAAGCCACAAAGTATCATTGGAAACTTTTTTCAAAGAAGGATTCATTTCTGTGAGGAAATCTCTTGAATCATTACGAGTAAGAAATCCTGGATTATTTACACCAAGACGTATAGTTACCGTTTTATTTTTTGTAAAATACCATCCCAGTATTTGTTTGTAGATTACATCAGAGACTGCGATGGTAGTATGGCTTAGGAGTATCGTTACCCAAGAGAGTAATTTTATTAATACTTTTTGCCATTTCGGCCTATTTTCGTTAAATGCCCAACCGTGTGCTGTAAATATAATATTGTTAACACCTGCCATTCTTCCTGCAAGCGCACCGAGTCCACCTGCTTTTGAACTATTTACATGAAGGATGTCTGGTTTCGTTTTTCTAAGGTACACAAGTAACTCAATAAATGTTTTAAGGTCTGAATATAGATGAATATTTCGTTTTAAACTATCTAATTGATGAATTGGGACACCAGACTCTTTAAGTTGTGTAACCATCTCGCCATCTCCACCAGTTATAACAACTGATTCCATGTTTTCGGGTATATTTGTAGCCAAATCGTAAACATATTTCTGTGCACCACCCCAGTTAGATTTAGTGATTAGATAAGCAATTGTTTTTTTATTTTGCATATGACCTTGTAAAATATTGAAATTATTATACGTTATACTAGCATAAGGACAATTATGAGCATTCGAAAAAAAGAGTTGTTACTTTTACTTGGTGGAGACGTCATGTTCTTTTTAGTGTCACTGTATGTTGCTTTGTGGATTCGATATCTCTCTTTTCCAAGCGGAGAGCTTTTGAAGCAACA
>JAZBPS010000126.1:0-9360 GCA_036353375.1 Halieaceae bacterium
ACGCCTGCAATGCCGCCGGAGATATCGATGATGCTGACCGAGCCTTCAGGGTCGTTGCTGTAATCATCCGAGGGTTCACCCTCGTTGGCGACCAGCACGGTATTGCCATCCGGGGTGAAAGTCACCATGTCAGGCAGGTAGCCGGCATTCACAACCGCGGTCGGCGCACTGCCCGGGGCAGCGGTGGTGTTGAAGAATGCCACCTTGCCGATATCCTGCGCTCCACCTGCGCCCTCTGCCGCGATCGCCACCACGCCGTTGCCGACTGCCACACTGTTGATGCCACCGGCACCCGGCACGGTGAAGGAGCCCAGCAGTGCACCATCGCTGATTCTGCGGATCTCCACCGAACCGCCGGTGGTGGTGAACACGCGACCGGAAGGCACGTCGATCGCAACAATTTCCGCGCCGGCGCCGATTTGCGTCCATTGCTGGTCGAACTTGAGCATTGGCGCAGCATGGGCGATACCGCCGCCCATGGCACAAGCGAATGCCACGGCCGCGAGGCCATGGCGGAACGATTTGAAAGGCATTGCGGATGTCTCCCGGCAAAGGTTGTTGTTTGGACCGGATGCTAGGGGGCAAAAATGAAGCTTTGCTTACACGGGGAATACGCTACGTTTACAGGTATAACATGGGAAAGTCGGTTCGCCTCGTGCTGTGACCGTATCGTCGAGGGAACGATGGTGACTGCATGTGGACTAACACATACATGGGGCCAGGCCATCATCAACCGGCATACGCCTGTTGCGTAACAGGTTGATGTTCGCCTGCAGCCCGATTGGGAGAGGCACATGAGCAGATGGCTCCACAAGATGGCATGGGTCGTAATGGCGATGTATTTCTTCACCCTTGCCTATGCCGCGGAAGACACCCCTTACGGACGAGCCGACGCGGCAAACATCGAGTACGCCCCGCACAAAGTGCTCTACGATGTCGCAGTCCCGGACATGGCGACTTTTGTCAACGTACTGGACAGGGTCAGTTACCTGAACAACGTGTACCAGGCCGATCCCTTTGCAGCGTCCATCGTGCTCGTACTGCACGGCGATGAAATCCCCTTTTTCGCCATCCCCAACCACGACCGGCACCGGGAACTCATGCAGCGGGCGGAAAGCCTGACCCTGTCCGGTCCGATCGAATTCAGGATGTGCCGGATCGCCGCCGAGGCACACGGCTTTGAACCCGGGGATATCCATGGCTTCGTGAAGGTCGTACCGATGGCGGATGCGGAAATCGTGCGGCTGCAACAGGAGGAGGATTATGCGTACATGCGTTAAATATCTTCTCCCGTTGATCCTGCTCTGCGCCACGGTCCCGGCTGTTGGCGCCGGGAAAAATACGACAGCGCAGGCCGTGTCGACATCCTATGGCGAGGTCAGCCTGCCGTTTGAACTGCACAAGGTGGCAGGCGCACCCGTGTATTACGTGATCGGCCTGTCGGGCGTGCCCGACAGCGTCAACGAGGGCCACACCTCGAATGCCGGCTTCGTGGTGACCGATGGCGGGGTGGTGGTTTTCGATGCCCTTGGCACGCCCGCCCTGGGCTACCGCCTGCTGCAGCGGATACGCGGAGTTACGGACAAACCGGTCGAGCGCATCATTGTCAGTCACTACCATGCGGATCATATCTACGGCCTGCAGGCTTTCAAGGAGCACGCCGGCGCTCCCCCCGTGTGGGCACAGCGTCTCGCACTCGGCTATGTCGGCGGCACCGCCGCCAGCCAGGGCGAAGACGCGCAGCGGCGCCTGGCACAACGACGACAGGCGCTGTTTCCCTGGGTGGACGAAAACACCTATATCGTTACGCCGGATCATACTTTCGAAGATGGCTTCGACTTCGAAGTCGGCGACATCCACTTCTCGGTGAAACATTTGGGACCCGCCCACGCTCCGGCCGACTCGATCATGTTGGTAAAAGAATACGGAGTACTGTTCAGCGGCGACGTGATCTATAAAGGCAGGATCCCCTTTCTCGACAGCCCGGAAACCGAGTCGAAACACTGGCTCCAGGGGCTAGAACACCTGGCCAACCTGGAGCCACAACCCCGCTTCGTCATCCCCGGACATGGCAGCCCCTCGGACGATGTGCATGAAGCCATTGGGAACACCCGCGATTACATCACCTACGTCAGAAACGCCATGCGCAAAGCCGTAGACGACTTTGTGCCGTTCGAGCAGGCCTACGAGGCCACCGACTGGTCGAGGTACGAGGACATGCCGGCATTCGAGGCGAGCAACCGCGGCAATGCGTATCGTATTTTCCTCGAGATGGAGGCCGACAGTTTCAATTGAGGCCTAGTGGGCCAAGCCGGTATTCGCGTGGCAGACCCATGAACAGCAAAGGGGGATGACCCGGCCTCACCGCGTAACACAACATAGCAAAGGCGAGAAATATTTCCCGCCACTCCCTGGTTTAGGCAAAATGTCGAATCCAGGTTCTTCCCCCAAGGGGGCCCCAGGATACGAGGCGCGGGGCCACAAGACGCAGGAAGTCCCTCGCGCCTTGGTATAATGCCCGAGCGGTGACCAGGTGTCGTCGACTGGGGAACGCCCTGCGTGGTTCGACTGGTCCCGACACCCCTATTGTGGATCTTGCGTGGCGACACCTGAACGACATGCGCAAAGCGATAACCGCGCCCGCCTTGCCGCACAGGCGGAAAGACGCTGGGCGCGCCACCCTGGCGCAGCACTGCCGCGTGAATTGATATCCGGACCTGAGTTCGCCCACCTCTGTGGAGAGGCACGCACATGGTGCTGATTTTGATGTACCACCGCGTGCACGGCGTAGGAGCAACAACGGACGCGCTGCGCCAGCATCTGCGCTACCTGACCGACCACCACCCCCTGGTGTGGCCCGGGGACTCGCTACCAGGCGGTGAGCTGTCGGTCTGCCTGACATTCGACGACGCCAACGTGGATTTCCTCCACGAGGTCTATCCGCTCCTCGACGAGTTGAACGCCAAGGCCATCGTCGCGGTCCCCACGCGCTACATCGAGGCGGATACCAAGATGACCATGCAGGCGCGCCTGGAGGCACAGGGAAAGGCGCTGATGAGCGGCGACTACGCCAATACCGGCTCGCCACTGTGCACCTGGGCCGAGCTTAAGCTGATGCAGGACAGTGGCCGCGTACAATGCGCCTCGCACGGCCATAACCACGCCAACCTGTGCAGTCCCGGCGCGCACCTGGATATGGAAATCGGCCTGTCCAGGGAGCTGCTAAGCAAGCATCTCAAAGCCACTCCGCGGGGCTTTGTCTTTCCCTATGGGAAGACCCGACGCGACATAACCGACCGCGTGCTCACAGAGTACCGCTACGCCATGCGCATCGGCAGCGCACTGAATCCGGACTGGGACAGCAATGGCGGGCTGCTGTATCGGGTGGACGCCGAGCATTTCTGGCCGAAAGGGAGAGTATGGTCTTTCCGCGAGCTGATGAAGTACCGCCTCAAGTACCTGTCCAACCGGCTGCGCAACAAATGACCATGTATCGCAAAGGACAATTGATCGCCCTGTTGCTTGCCGCGGTTGTGCTGCTCGGGCTGGGCATCTGGGAACATACCGGCATCACGGAAAAAGACGAGTACTACCTGGGACTTCGCACCCCGATGTGCATGCAGGAGCAGGATCGCTGGCTGGTTCCCTGCCTGGACAACGAACCACGCCTGAAGAAACCGCCGATGCTCTACTGGCTGACCCGCGGCAGCTACGAAATATTCGGCGTTTCCATCACCAGCGCGCGCCTGGTGGCGGTCTCTCTCGCAATGTTGGCGATCGTCACGACGGCCTTGATCGCCATCGAACTGACCGCCAGCATCACCCTTGCCACCCTCGCAGGCCTGATTGCCCTGTCTTTTCTCGGCATGGGTGTCGGAGGCCGAATGCTGGGCTTGGATGTAGCCGTGGCAACCTTCAGCGCCCTCTCTTTTTATGCCCTGTTGCGATGGTACCGGCGCGACGAGGTGGCTGCCCTGGTACTCGCGGCGATTTTCCTGGCGATGGGTTTTCTCACCAAGGGGCCGGTGGTGGCGGTCGTCTGTGGTGCTGGCGGTCTGGCCCTGCTGGCCACCGATCCAGGTGCACGTCGCTTTGTCGCGCGCCGCTGGAAGGCGGCCCTCGCAGCCGTGTTCCTGTTTTTCCTCCTGGCCCTGCCGTGGTTCCTGTACGTGCAGCAGCTGTATCCAGCACTCAGCGCACAGGAACTGAGCACCGAGCTGGGGGCCCGCAATTTCCTGCAGTTGTCCCCGGTACCCTTGTACGGCATCCTGTTGCTGAGCCTCCCCTGGAGCTTTGTCCTCCTGGCCACGCCCTCCGGCCTGCCGCGCCTGACCGCGGAGGACCGACAGCGGGCACGCATGCTGGCGATCTGGCTGGCCCTGACGCTTCTGCCATTTTTCTTTTTCAAAACCTTCGAGCGCTACCTGTTCGGCTCACTGGTACCCACGGCCATCCTCCTCGCACTGCTGCTGCGCCCCCCCCTGCCCACCGTGCAACGCTGGGCGGCCCGCGCCGGACTGGTATTGTCACTGCTCCTGGCCGTTGTTCTGCTCGGCGCGGCGTACTGGCTGGGTGGCGCGGTGCTGGCGCTGCTGGCCGCGATCATCCCCCTCGCCTGGTTCACCCGTAGCTGGTGGCAGGCGCGGCAACCGCTGCACATGGCGCTTTCCGCCGCCCTGCTCTGGGGTATCCTGCTGGGACTGGTTTACCCGCAGCTTGGCATCAACAGGATCCCGCCGCATATCGTCGAACAGGCCCGTGGGCAGGCCGTTGCGCTCTACCATGGTCCCCAACCGGCCTTGCTCCCGGGCGTCCTGGCGCGCAGCCTGGTGCACCTCGACGGGCGCTGGCGTCTGCCCCAGGAAATGCGCCGGGCCTGTGCACGTTTCCTGCTGTTCACACCCGCGCATGAAGCCGCCAAGGCAAGGGATGGCCTGGAACAACGTGCCTACCAAGTGCGTGAACTGGAGCGCTTTGGAGTGCTCAGTTCCCGGGTGGCCTGGTACCGCATGGGGCGCAAGGGGCTGACCCGTGAGCAGGCATGGGAGGCATTGAAACGGCGTGATATCGAGGCGATCAAGCCGCAGGTGGTGATGTTCGAGGTGGAGAACACAGCATGCATTCGCGGGTAACGACTATCCTTTTCCTCAGCGCATTGGTCGTGGTCCTGTCACTGGCGCTGCAGGACAAGCCGCGGACGGCCGAATTCGTCACCTCTGAACACCAACCGCAGTCACCATCAACGAGCCAACCGGTTTTCGACAGAAGTCTGCTGTTCCAGAAGGCTCCCACACCATCTGTGCACAGCGGCACGCTGGTGCAACTTCCGGGCGGGGACCTTTTGGCTGCATGGTTCGGAGGGAAACGGGAAGGCGCCGGCGACGTGGCCATCTGGGGCTCGCGCTGGGCAGGTGATGACTGGTCGGAACCCTTCATCATCACCGACCGGGCTGCCTCCGAACAGGAACTGGGACGCAGCCTGCGCAAACTCGGTAACCCCGTGCTCCACGTGGACTCGCAGCAGCGTTTGTGGCTGTTTTACGTCACCGTTTCAATTGGCGGCTGGTCCACCAGTTCGATTTCCTTTAAACGTTCATTGGATGGAGGCCTCTCCTGGGAACCCGCGCACCGACTGGTGACCAGTCCACTGGCCAATCTGAGCACCCTGGTGCGCAACCGGCCGCTGGCAATGCGTGGCGGGAACATCGCGCTTCCCGTCTACCATGAACTGGCAGCCAAGTTCGGCGAGGTACTGCACATCGACCCGGATGGCCGCGTGTTAAACAAGGTACGCATCACCTCCGGGCGCAGCGCCATCCAGCCCTCGTTGGTGGCCCGCGATGCGCAACACGTGGTGGCCCTGATGCGCAGTGTCAGTCCTGGCCCCAGCCAGATATTGCTCTCGCGTAGCGCCAATGGCGGCACAAGTTGGTCACCGATGCAGGCCACCCGGCTACCCAACCCCGACGCCAGCGTGGCCGCACTCGGCACCCCGGACGGCGGCCTGTTACTGGCGTACAACGACAGCCACAGGGCGCGCGCCCAACTCAGCCTCGGCTACTCAAAAGACGGCATCCACTGGCGCAAGCTGACAGACCTGGAGAACGGTGGCGTCCGGGAAGAATATTCGTATCCCTACCTGGTACGTAGCGCCAACGGCGACTACCACCTTATCTACACCTGGCGACGCACCCACATGGCCCATGTACGCTTCAACCAGGCTTGGCTGGAGAGCCAATTGTGACTCACACGGTATGGCTATGGAGCCATCTGCAGGCCGCGCTGCTGGTTGGTGGGCTACTGTGCCTGATACCCGGTGATGCCCAAAGACTTAGGCTCATGGTGGCCATATCGGCGCTGTTGCTACCCTTTCTGCCACTGGATGGCGTGAGCCTGGCGGGCATCTTGTACGGTCATCTCGGAGCGATCAGCCTGCCGGGACTGGTACTGCTGTACGCTTTCGCCAGCCGACGGCTCGGTGGGCCTGTTCTGCTGAACACAAAACGTCGCGACAACTGGCAACGTATCCTGATACTGCTGGGATTCCTGCTCTACCCTATGGCCCTGGGTCTGGGCGGTTTCGACCCCTATGCACTTGGGTTCAAAGGTCCCTGGCTGCCGCTCGCCGTGTCCATCCTGGCCGTGCTGCTCTGGTTCGGTGGCGACCGTTTGGCCGCACTGGTGATACTGGCTGCACTATGGTGCTGGCAGTTCGAAGTAGGTGAATCAAACAACCTGTACGACTACCTGATCGACGCCTGGACCCTGATCGCAGCGCTCCTGATCCAATTCGGCAAGGGCGTCCGCCGACTGGCGCCTGCGCGAGGCCGGGGCAACCAGTGAATGCGGAATTCCGCACAGGATTTCCGCGGCCCGCGTTCTTGACCAAGAACCGGGTCACGCATCCAACCAGAAAGATGAACACACGGAAACACGGTCGCTGACGCATCCCGAAGCCCCGCCATGAAGTCAACTTTCACCTGTCGACGTCATTCCCCCTTGGCATTGCCGAACGCGTCCCCGAGTCCACATCGCAATCCCCTGAAAGAGGTGACCTGTCGATGACACTGATTGCCCCCGCTACGCGCCATGGCCTGGTAGGCCGCACTTGCCTGCGCCGTGGCCAATTTTCCTAAGCCCCTGATACATCCCCGCCACTGGCCGACCTGGCTGGGCTTCGGCCTGCTTCGCCTGCTGGCGCTGCTGCCGTACCCGCTGCTCATGATAACCGGCCGTGGGCTGGGTCATCTCGTACGCTCCCTGGCGCGCCGTCGGGTACACATCGCGGACACCAATCTGCGCCTGTGTTACCCGGACTGGTCGCCACAACAACGCCGCTGCATGATCCGCGCCAACTTCGCCTCTGTCGGCATGGGACTGATGGAATTCGCCATGACCTGGTGGTGGTCTCACGAGCGGGTGGAACGACGCCTGCTGGAGGTTGAAGGCGAACATAACCTGCCAGTCCTCCAAGACAGTCAAGGGACCATCTTTCTCACCGCTCACTTCAGCTCGATAGAACTGTCCGGGCGCTATCTCAGCGTCCGCACACCCAGCCATGCGATGTACCGCCGCAACGAAAACCCGGTCATCCAGTACATGTTTGAACGCCAGCGCACCCGCGAAGCCCTGATCAGCATCATCGCGCGTGACGACGTACGCAGCATGATCCGCGCCCTGCGCGCCGGCGAAGGAGTCTGGTTTGCGCCGGACCAGAACCACGGGCGCGGAGGCAACGTGTTCGCCGACTTCAAGGGCGTTCCAGCCGCCACCACCACCGCGACCACCCGCTTCAGCAAGCTGACCGGTGCACGGGTGATCCCGTTTGTGCTGATCCGCATCCCCGGCGGCTACCGCTTGATCATCGAACCGGCACTCGAGGACTTCCCCTGCGGCGACGTACAACGGGACACCCAGGCCATCAACGACATCTACTCGCGCTGGGCAGACATGGCCCCCGAGCAGTACAACTGGATCCACCGTCGCTTCAAGGATCGCCCGGATGGCTCACTTTCACCCTACGCTTAAGGAACCTCTGAAAAAGTCGTGGACCTCAATCTTGGCGCCAGAATTCGCCGCTTCTTCGTTGAAAATCTTCGCAACAGCTGGCTATTACGTGCGATTCTCGCCTCGAATCGACAAATTCCAATCGCCAATCTTTTCGGCCCAGACTTTCTCAGAGGTTACTTAACCTACCCGCCTCGCGGTTATACCCTCCAGCCGGCAAGCAACACTGGTAAGATGCGTGGGTTTAAGCGCACAACGCCAGGACATATGCAGATGCAGCTCAATTGCACGTTGTCGGTTTTTCCCGACGTCCGGCGTGCCGTCGCCATCCCCAGCGCCATCGTCTGCGCGGCGGCACATCCCGACCCGTTCGACACAAGCCGGAACGGCAGCATGTGCGCCGTGCACCCGACCCCCTGACATCGCATGGGCACCGGGAGAACACCCAACAGTCGCGAGATCTATTTCCGCCTCCTGGGATACATCAGGCCCCACTGGAAAATCTTTGCCCTGGGCATCCTCGGCATGATCCTCATGGCCATCAGCGAGGCCGCCCTGCCGGCGCTGGTCAAACCCCTGCTGGACGGAACTTTTGTTGAAAAAGACCCGCTCTACCTGGCTTGGGCGCCTCTCGGCGTGATCATCGTATTCCTGTTCAGGGGGCTGGCCCAGGTTCTCAGTGGTGCTGCCTTTGCGAGCATCTCCACCCACCTGAATCACAAGCTGCGCGAGGAAATGTTCGGCAACCTGCTGCAGTTGCCAAGCGCTTTTTTCCAGCAGAACGCGACCGGCAAGATCGTTTCCAAGTTCACCTATGACGTGTCCCGTATATCCGAGGCAGGGGTCAATGTTCTGAACGCACTGGTCAAGGACAGCCTGATCGTGATCGGCCTGCTCGCTTACATCATCTGGCTCGACTGGCAACTCAGCCTGCTGACATTGCTTCTGGCGCCCGCCGTGGCCACGGTAGTCAAGTTCCTGGGCCGCTGGCAACGCCGACTCAGCAGGCAACTGCAGACGGCGTTCGGTGATCTCACCCATGCCTCTGAGGAAGCCATACGCGGACAGAACGTGGTCAAGATCTTCGGCGGCCACTTATACGAAGCGCATCGCTTCAGTAAAGTCGCCCATCAGCTACGCCACAGCCAATTCAAGCTGATACTGTCTTCGAAGATAGGGGCGCCGATCATCGAACTGGTGAGCGCCGGGGTGTCAGCCGCGGTCATCCATATCGGCACCGCGAGGGCCGCCGAGGAGCAACTCACCGTGGGTGGCTTCGTCGCCTTTTTCGCCGCGCTTGGCCTGCTTGCGTCTCCCCTGAAGCGACTGACCCAGGTCACCTACCCCCTGCAG
>JAZBPS010000127.1:0-2429 GCA_036353375.1 Halieaceae bacterium
ACCCATCACCTGGGGAAACAACAGGGCACACAGGCCGGCGAGCGCACCGGCGAGGCTGGTGCGCAGCAGAAAGTCATGGCCCGAGGCCCGTTCCGCCAGGAAGCGCGTGAGGTGAATGAACAGGGCGGAAAACCCGCCCACCACCAGCCCGAGCAGCAGGATGTAGGGCAGTTCCAGGAGGGAATTGAGCTCAGGGAAAGGGATACTGAATACCGGCTCGGGTCCGAACACCGCCACAGACACCAAGGTGGCGGCAACCGCGGCCAGGATCACGGGCAGGAAACTGGCCACCGTGTAGTCCAGCATCACCACCTCCAGCGCGAAGATGACGCCGGCCAGGGGGGTGTTGAAGGATGCGGCGATAGAGGCGGCGGTCCCGCAGCCCACGAGGGTCCGCAGGCTGTTGTTGGGCAGACCGAGGCGCTGCCCCAGCAGGCTTCCGCTGGCAGCGCCCAGGTGCACCCCCGGTCCTTCACGCCCCACGGACTGGCCACTGACCAGGGCCAGGGCGCCACCGACGAACTGCAACACCATCCCCCGCAGTGGCAGACGCCCCTGATGATAGGCCAGGCGTTCCATCACGTGGACCACGCCCACCACGTTCTGTCCCCGGGCAAACAGTTTGAACAGGACGCCAATGGCAACGCCGCCGAGCAGCGGCAGCACCAGCCGGGCCCACAGGGGCAGCGTCTCATAGGCCTCGACCTCGCCACCCGCCAGAAAAGACGTCTGGGCGAACTCGATCAGCCAGATGAACGCCACGATCACCCAGCCGGTGAGGAATCCGGTGAGTACACCGAGCAGGGACAGTCGCACCAGTGCATCGGGTCGGGAGAGTTGCAGGCGCAAATCGTCCAGCGCCGCGGCCAGGCGGTTTCGAAGTACTTGACGAAGCGAGCGTCGTGGCATCGGCGCATTATGCCAAAGCCGGGCGCCCGGGACAGGACGCCGCCTGAGGATGTGCAGGCTAAAAGGCTGTTGAAAAAACCCTCGCGCACGCCTTCAGTCCTTGCGCCGCCAGAGGTCTCCCTGCTTGACGTACTGTTGTTTCACGGCCGCCCAGGCCACCTTGTGGGCGGTCTCCTCACGGGTGGCATCCCCCTGGCGTTCAGCAGGATCGCTGTATTGATCCCAGGCATTGTTGAACGCAGCCAGGTAGATCTCCTGGGCATGCTGGGGAAGGCTTGAACGCACGTTATCCGGCAGTTCCGACAGATTTTTGTAGGGCATGCATTCCTCCTGTCGCGCGGAACCCCTGTGCGTGAGCTCGCGTATGGGTCATCAGAAGCGGTAGGACACCCCGAGTATGGTGATGGCCCGATTGCGGTCCTGGGTGAGCGGGCTGTCTGCAACGGCATCACCGTAATGGGTTCCCGCTGCGATGCCCTGGAAGGTCAGGCGCGGCGTCAGCGGAGCCACCACGCGGGCACCGTAGACCAGGTTCCAGACATCCGAACCCGAGTAGGCTGGACGACCCGGGGCGGTCTCGGAATCACGCACACCGTAGTAGTAGTCCACCAGGTCCGCACTCATCCATTCCACGCCCGCATAGGGGACAAACAGCAGGCTACGCGGTGAACCGAACGCGTAGCTCACGGTGCCGGTGAGGGTCTGTCCGTCGTTGCGCCCCAGCGCATCGGTGGTGGCCTGGGCGCTCAGCTGCCAGGATCCGAACAGCAGGGTGTGGCGCAGACCCAGGTCCATGGAATTGCGACGCGTGACCATGCCCTCCAGGAAAGCATCGTCGCTGGATTTGAAGCCGTCCAGTCGTGGGCGGGCAAAGACATGGGTACGCTGACGATCATCGGAGTGCAGCCTGACCCCCGCCTCGATCCCCCGCAGATAGACCCGCTCGCCGGTATAGAGGATCAGCGGCACCACGAAGGGATCACTGTCTGCGCCCTGCTGCACGGGGTCCCGGAAGATCACGCCTGCGCCCAGTTCCCACTGGGCCTGGACCTGGGGAACGGTCAGCAACAGGGCAAGCATGGTAACAAGCAAGATGCGCGGATGGATCATAGTGACATCCTCTGTGGATAGGCGGGGTCGCGAACCACGACCGGTTCGTTGCAGTATCGAACACTGACACCGAGGTTGCCAGACAGTTCAAAGGGCATGGGCCTGCGGCCGCCGCAGGCCTATGCGCTCCGGTCGAGGATCCATGATCAGGATATCACCTCATCCCGCGCCTCATTCCAGCAGCACCGCGTCCCCCACGCGCACGCGGCCGGCGACACCGGTCTCCCCGTAGACGCCGACGTTCTGGTCCGCCTCACGAACCACCGTGCGCAGCAGACCGGTGTCGGCATCGAAATCGGCCTGGGCGCGGGTGATCGCACCGCAGCGGGGTGTGGTGCCGACACAGTCCAGGCTTGCGGTACCGATCACCAGCCGTCTGCCGATCCAGTCCTGTTCCACGAGGCCCTCGA
>JAZBPS010000128.1:0-8976 GCA_036353375.1 Halieaceae bacterium
GCGGAACTTGCAGTGACCGAGCAGCGGGCGAAACTCCCGGAAGCCCTGTTCGATTTCCCCGCGCTGGACGTGCCACAAGCCGAACTCGCGAATGCCGGGTGAATCGATGATGGCGCCGCCTTCGGGCAAGTGATACCAGAAGGCGGTGGTGGTCGTGTGCGTGCCCTTGTCACGACCCTCGGACAGTTCGCCAATGCGAACATCCATGTCGGGCAACAGGCTGCCGACCAGAGAAGATTTGCCGACACCAGACTGCCCCACAAAAACGCTGCTGCGGTCTTTCATTGCCGCCAGCAAGTCGCGCAATCCGTCGCGGGAGCGGGAGGACGCGCTGAGCACCGGGTAGCCCAGGCGTCGATAGGGTGCCAGCAGTGTCTCGATTTCCGGGTGCGCCCCGTCCGCCAGCAGGTCAGACTTGTTCAGCAGTATCACGGGCGCCATGCCACTGCACTCGGCAGCGACCAGGTATCGATCAATCAGATTGGCGTGGGGCTCGGGCAGGGGTGCGATGACGATAATCATCTGGTCCACGTTGGCGGCGACCGGCTTGAGCCGGCCCAGGCTGTCCGGCCGCAGCAGCTCGGATTGCCGCGGCTGGCGCGCCACCACAACGCCCAGTGAATCACCGGCCCGCCAGACCACACGGTCACCGGTCACAATACTGTCGAGGTTGGCCCGCAGGTGACAGCGGTGCCGCCGGGCATCGCCGTCGCCAGTCGCGGTCTCCTCCACCAGTACCTGGGTGCCGAAGTGGGCGATGACCAGGCCTTGTTGCTCAGGCCCCAGCGCGCTTTCGTCCGGCGCATCTGCGGCACCCTCGCCGTGCCGGTCGGCGCGACGACGGCGCTCTTCCTGGATTTTATTGATACGCCATGTCTGGCGCCGCGTCAGCTTGCGCTTGCTCATGGCGCCAGTGTAGCCCCGGCGGGGCCTTTTGCTAAACTGGCGTATTCGTCAGCGGGATAGCAGTCCATGCGCAGTGAGCAAAATCTTGTCTGGGTCGATATGGAGATGACCGGCCTGAATCCGGATCAGGATCGAATTATCGAGATCGCCACCATTGTCACGGACAGTGAGCTCAACACGCTGGCTGAAGGGCCGGTGCTGGCGATCTTCCAGTCCGACGAGGTGCTGGACGGCATGGACGAATGGAACACCACACACCATAACCAGTCGGGACTGGTGGCGCGCGTGCGCGCCAGCCAGGAGGACGAGCACAGCGCCAGTGCCAAAACCCTGGGCTTCCTGAAAGAATACGTACCCGCGGGCGCATCACCCATGTGTGGCAACAGCATCTGCCAGGATCGCCGCTTCATGGCCCGGTACATGCCGGAGCTGGAGCGCTTTTTTCACTACCGCAACCTCGACGTGAGCACTGTGAAGATCCTGATGCAGCGCTGGCGTCCGGATCTGGCAGACGGCGTGACCAAGACTGCCGCCCATCTTGCGCTGGACGATATTCGCGATTCCATTGAAGAACTGCGCTATTACCGCGAGACCTTTATCAACGGCTGATCGGGTTGCTTTCCTTACAGCGCCCCGTGCTGCGCCAGTGCCCAGGCCACATGCTCGCGAACCAGCGCCGAGGGATGTTGTGCCCGCTGTCTCAATGCGCTGACCACCGCCTCTGAGCCGGGCGCGTTGCCCAGGCCTACCGCCAGGTTGCGCAACCAGCGCTCGTGCCCGATGCGGCGAATGGCCGAGCCCTCCGTGCGCGCCAGCCACTCGGGCTCCTCCCACAGGAACATGTCCACCAGGTCCGCGTTGTCCAGATTGTGGCGCGGCTTGAAGTCAGCCTGGTCCGTCGGTTTTGCGAACTTGTTCCAGGGGCACACCAGCTGGCAGTCGTCGCAGCCGAATACGCGGTTGCCCATCAGCGGCCGCAGGGCTTCATCGATGCTGCCGTGATGCTCAATGGTCAGGTAGGAAATGCAGCGTCTGGCGTCCAGCTGGAACGGCCCCACGAAGGCATCGGTGGGGCAGATGTCCAGGCAGGCGCTGCAGCTGCCGCAGTGTTTTTCGGTGTGGGGCGCGTCCACGGGCAGGGGCAGGTCGGTGTAGATCTCACCGAGGAAAAACCACGACCCGGCCCGGCGATTGATCAACATGGTGTTCTTGGCGATCCAGCCCAGCCCCGCTTGTTCGGCGATGGCGCGCTCCAGCACCGGCGCGCTGTCGACAAACGCGCGGTAGTGGCCGCCGGCCTTTTCCTCTATCCGCCGGGCCAGCATCGCCAGGCGCTTGCGAATCAGCTTGTGGTAGTCGCGGCCCAGGGTATAGCGAGAGATGTAGCCTTTCTCGGGGCTTTCCAGCACCGCCACCGGGTCGCGGCCGTCATAGTCCATATAATCCATGCGCAGGGAGAGGATGCGCAAGGTGCCGGGCACCAGTGACTGCGGTTGCCCGCGTTTGTCACCGTGACGCGCCATGTAGTGCATCTCGCCGTGATAGCCAGCCGCCAGCCAGCGCTGCAGGTAGTCAGGATGCTCCCCCAGATCGACGTCGGTAATACCCAGCTGCTGGAAGCCAAGTTCATCGGCCCAGCTGCGGATTTCCTCCACCAGCGCGCTGTACTGTGAAGACGGCAACATGCGTATAATTTGGCGGCTATTCGCCAGGGAGACAACCGTTGTTTTCCGAAAGTCTCTACACCGCCGAGCAGACCCGCGAGCTGGACCGGCGCGCCATCGAAGACTGCGGCATCCCGGGCGCTATCCTGATGAGCCGGGCCGGTCGCGCAGCGTTCGACTGTATACAGCAGCGCTGGCCCGAGGGCTGCCCCCTGATGATTTTTTGCGGCACCGGCAACAACGGCGGGGACGGATTTGTCGTTGCAGCCCTGGCGGCGGCTCGCCGCGTACCGGTGACCGTCATACAGGTGGGCGACCCCGAGCGTGTTCGCGGGGATGCAGCCGCCGCACGCCAGGCGGCGCTGGATGCCGGTGTCGACGTGCGACCCTTTGCCGGTGCGCCTGCCATTGAGGATTGTCTGGTCGTGGACGGTTTGCTGGGCACTGGCCTGAGCAAGCCGCTGCAAGGTGAATTCCGCGATGCGGTGGCTGCAATCAACGCCAGTGGCCAGCCTGTGTTGGCGCTGGATATACCCTCCGGGCTTTGCAGTGATACCGGCGCCGTGCTGGGGGATGCCGTTGTTGCCGATGCGACCATCACCTTCATTGGCGTGAAGCAGGGTTTGCTCACCGGCGAGGCGCCAGGCTGTGTAGGTGAATTGCTCTATGCCGACCTCGAAGTACCCGCAGACGTCTACGCAGGGATAACCCCGGGTAGCCAGCGGCTGGCGCTGGAAAATGAGCTGGAAGCCCTGCCGCGGTTGTCGCCCGTCGCCCACAAGGGACATTTCGGCCACGCGCTGGTCGTGGGCGGTGACCTCGGTATGGCCGGTGCGGCGATCATGGCAGCCGAGGCGGCGGGACGCTGCGGTGCGGGTCTGGTGTCTGCCGCCACCCGCGCCGCACACGTGCCGGCGCTGGTCGCGAGGCAGCCGGAGGTGATGGCCCACGGGGTCGAGGCCAGAGCCGGGCTGGAGAAACTGCTGGCCGCTGCGTCGGCTGTTGCGGTGGGGCCTGGCCTTGGCAAGGCGGCCTGGGGCGAGCAGATGCTGCAGCTTTGTCTGCAGAGTGACTGCCCGCTGGTGGTGGACGCGGACGCGCTCAATTTGCTGGCGGCAGACAACGCCGCGTCCCGGCCTCCGCGGGGTGACTGGATTCTTACGCCCCATCCGGGTGAGGCGGCGCGCCTGCTTGGCTGCGACACCACCCGGGTGCAGGCCGACCGTTTTGCGGCAGCCCGCGCGCTGCAGCAACGCTACCAGGGCGTGGTGGTGTTGAAAGGCAGCGGTACCCTGGTCTGCGATGCCGAGGGCGTATACGTCTGTACCTACGGTAATCCCGGCATGGCGACCGGCGGCATGGGCGATGTGCTCAGTGGCGTGCTGGTGGGCCTGCTGGCCCAGGGTCTCTCCCTGAGCGCCGCGGCTCGCCTGGGGGTATGTCTGCATAGCGCCGCGGCTGACCTCGCTGCCGAGCAGGGGGTGCGCGGCCTGCTGCCCACGGACCTGATGCCTGCGCTGCGCGCCTTATTGGACGACTGAGTCTTGTCGGCATTGTTTTCCCTTGCCTGCAAGGCTGACTCCGAGGACGCCATGGTGGCGCTGGGCCGTCGACTTGGCGAGGCCCTGTTAGCGCCCGCGCTGGTGGAACTGCAGGGCGACCTGGGAATGGGCAAGACCACGCTATGCCGCGGCATTCTGCGTGCCTTTGGTCACGACGGCGCGGTAAAAAGCCCCACCTACACGCTGGTGGAGCCCTATGATTTTGCGGATATCACCGTCTATCATTTCGACCTGTACCGCCTGGGCGACCCGGAGGAGTTGGAGTTTCTGGGTATTCGCGACTATTTTCGCGACGACAGTGTGGCGCTGGTAGAGTGGCCCGAGCGTGGGTCCGGCGTCCTGCCCCCGGCTGACCTGTGCATTTATATATCCGCTGTCGGGCAGGGACGTGAATTGCGCTTTGAAGCCTTGAGTCAGCGCGGTGTAGAATGCCTCAGGCGATTGCCTATCGAACCCGTCAATCACGACGCATCGGGAGTGCAATGATCAGCGGGATACCCCGTTGCCGACCACAGGGGGTCGGCCCTGCGAGCGTGCTGGTGCTGTTGTTGATGCTGGCACCTGCGGCATTCGGACTGGACGTACGTGACGTGCGCCTCTGGAGAGCCCCCGACCACACCCGTATCGTTTTTGATCTCACCGGACCACCGGATCACCGTCTTATTCAGCTGAATCAACCCGAGCGTATCGTCGTCGACGTCAGTGACGCCCGCCTCAGCGCCGACCTCGATAGCGTATCCCTGGCCAATACGCCAATCGCCCGCATTCGCTCGGGGGTACGGGACGGGAGCGACCTGCGTGTCGTTCTGGATATGCGAGCCACCGTGAAGCCGCGCAGCTTCGTGCTGAAAGCCAATGAGAAGCGTGGCGACCGGCTGGTGCTGGACCTCTACGACCTGGGCGCCGGAACTGCGGCGCCCACGGTCAAGAAGAGTGTGGCCAATGCCAGCCGCCGGGATATTGTGATCGGCATCGACGCCGGACACGGTGGCGAGGATCCTGGAGCCAGCGGACCTGGCGGTGTGCGCGAAAAGGACGTGGTGCTGGGGATTGCCCTGCGACTCAAAGCGCTGTTTGAGCAGGAGCCCGGCTTCACGCCGAAGCTGATCCGCACGGGCGATTACTACGTCGGGCTCAGGAACCGTCGTGATATCGCGCACCAGATTCAGGCCGATGCGCTGGTGTCTATCCACGCCGATGCCTTCGAGTCGCCCAAGGCCAAGGGCTCATCGGTATACGCGCTGTCGCAGCGCGGCGCATCCAGCACCTTCGCCCGGTTCCTGGCCCAGCGCGAGAACGCCGCTGACCTGGTAGGCGGTGTCAGCCTCAATGACAAGGACGACCTGCTGGCCCAGGTGCTCTACGACATGTCCATGAGCCATACCCTGGACGCCAGCCTCGGCATGGGCAGTCGGGTGCTCAGCGAGATGGACCAGATTTCAAAGCTGCACCGTCGTACGGTGGAGCAAGCCGCCTTTGCCGTCCTGAAATCACCGGATATCCCCTCCATCCTGGTGGAAACCGGGTTTATCTCCAATCCGGAGGAGGCGCGCCTGCTGCGCAGCAGCAGCTACCAGCAGAAAATGGCCCAGGCCATCCATCGCGGTATGCGCGACTGGTTCCTGGAGAATCCGCCGGCGGATACCTTGCTGGCCTGGCAAAAGCAGTCCCAGGGGCGTGAGTACGTGATCTCCCGGGGCGATACCCTGTCCGAGATCGCCCAGCGCTTCAACGTGTCCGTTGCATCGCTACGCAGCCGCAACGCACTGTCCAACAACACGATCCGTATCGGCCAGAAGCTGATCATTCCCACCAGCTGATGCCTTCTATCCAACGCCTGAGTCCGCGACTGGCCAACCAGATCGCCGCCGGGGAGGTGGTCGAACGGCCGGCATCGGTGGTGAAAGAGCTGCTGGAAAATGCGCTGGACGCAGGCGCCGACCGCATTGATGTGGAGGTGGAAGCAGGCGGCGTGCGGCTGATCCGGGTGCGCGACAACGGCGCCGGGATGGATGCCGACGACCTGCCCCTGTCGCTGAGCCGCCACGCCACCAGCAAAATCCGGTCACTGGAGGATCTTGAACACGTCGCCAGCCTCGGGTTTCGCGGCGAGGCGCTGGCCAGTATCAGCTCGGTCTCCCGCCTCGGTATTACATCCAATACAGATGTCGAGGGCGCCAGCGGGTTGCGGGCGGAATGTGAGGGCGACAGTATGGCGGTCACGGTTGCCCCTGCGCCCCATCCACGCGGCACCTCGGTAGAGGTGCGGGACCTGTTTTTCAACACGCCGGCGCGGCGCAAGTTCCTGCGCACCGAGCGCACCGAGTTCGGCCATCTTGAGGAGGTGCTCAAGCGCCAGGCGCTGAGTCGTTATGACGTGGCATTCAGCCTGCGCCACAACAGCCGTACGGTGCACCAGCTTGCCGCCTGCGACACGGAAGCGGCCCGGGAGCGCCGGGTGGCCTCCGTGTGCGGTCCTGCGTTCATTAACGAGGCGCTGTACATTGAAACCGAAGTGGACGGCCTCAGGCTGTGGGGCTGGGTGGGTCTGCCCACATTTAGCCGCAGCCAGGGCGACCTGCAGTATTTCTATGTAAACGGCAGGGTGATCCGCGACAAGCTGGTAAGCCATGCGGTGCGCCAGGCCTACCGGGATGTGCTGTATCACGGTCGCCATCCGGCGTATGCCTTGTATCTGGAGCTGGACCCGGCGCTGGTGGATGTAAACGTGCACCCCACCAAGCACGAGGTGCGCTTTCGCGACGGACGTCGGGTGCACGATTTCGTGTTTCGCAGCCTGCATCGGCTGCTGGCCGATGTCCGCCCGGGGGACCAACGACCACCGGCGGGGGATTTGACGGGCAACGCGGCACTGCCCGGGGCTGCACAGCCGCTGTCACTGCAGCCCGATCCCAGTCAGGACAGCCTGGGCTGGGGCAGGCCCGGCGGCAGCTCGCGCGGCACCTGGTCTGGCAGCGCGGGCGCCCAGCCCGGCGCCGGGCTGGCTGCAGTCTACGGCGGCGCAGGCAGCAGTGAGGTTGAAGACAGTCCGGAGGACGTGCCGCCCCTGGGCTACGCCGTGGCGCAACTCCACGGTATCTATATTCTTTCCCAAAGCGCCCAGGGGCTGGTGCTGGTGGATATGCACGCGGCCCACGAACGCATCACCTATGAGCGCATGAAGCAATCCCACACGGGTGAGGGGGTGCGCCGCCAGCCGCTGCTGGTGCCCCAGTCTGTATCGGTCAGCCGCCGCGAAGCTGATTGCGGCGAAGCCTTTGCGGATCAGTTCCTGTCCCTGGGGCTGGTGGTGGAGCGCAGTGGCGAGGAATCGCTGCTGCTGCGGGAGATACCCGTGGCGCTGCGGGGCGCCGATACAGAACAGTTGTTGCGCGATGTGCTGTCAGACCTGCTGGAATTCGGCCGTTCGGACCGCATAGAAGCGCACCTGGACAGCCTCCTGTCGACCATGGCCTGCCACGGCTCTGTGCGGGCCAACCGCCGCCTTACCATCCCGGAAATGAACGCGCTGTTGCGCGACATGGAGGAGACCGAGCGCAGCGGCCAGTGCAACCACGGGCGTCCTACCTGGACGCATCTCTCGCTGGACGAGCTGGACCGCCTGTTCCTGCGCGGTCGCTGACGCCATGCCCCGTCCCGAACTGCTCTGCATCATGGGGCCCACCGCGGCGGGTAAGACTGCACTGGCTGTCGCCATCGCGGAAGCCCGCAACTGTGAGTTGATCAGTGTCGACTCGGCACTGGTATACCGGGGCATGGACATCGGTACGGCCAAGCCGGACTATCCCCACCATCTCATCGATATTCGCGACCCGTCGCAGCCCTATTCGGCGGCGGAGTTCTGCCGGGATGCCAGGGAGGCCATAGAGGCGGTGACGGCTGCGGGCAAAACGCCGGTGCTGGTGGGCGGCACCATGCTGTATTTCAAGGCCTTGTTGGACGGATTGGCCGACATGCCGGCGGCCGACCCGTCTATCCGGGACCACCTGGCGCAGGAGGCGGCGGAAAAAGGTTGGCCGCACCTGCACCGTATGCTGAGCGAGGTAGATCCAACCCTGGCAAAGCAGATCCACCCCAATCACTCGCAACGCATCGGCCGGGCCCTGGAGGTCTATCTGGCCTCCGGCGTGACCATGACGGCCTGGCGCGAGCGGCAGTTGCAGGCCGAAGGCGGCTCCCTGCGGGATCGCTACAGCCTGCGCCAGATCGCGATACGACCCGCCCAGCGGTCGGACCTGCATCAGCGCATCGCCCGGCGCGTCGATGCCATGTTTGACGCGGGGCTGGAAGCCGAGGTTCGCGCGCTGCACCAACGGTCGGACCTGCACCCGGATCTGCCGGCGGTGCGAGCGGTGGGGTATCGGCAGCTGTGGGGGTATCTGGATGGCGAATACGACCTGGATCGGGCCAGGGAGCTGTGCGTGCAGGCGACGCGGCAACTGGCAAAGCGCCAGCTCACCTGGCTGCGCGGTTGGCCCGACCTGCTATGGCTGCTGACCGATGCGCAGGGGGAGTCGCTGGCGGATGCACCGACCTTGTCGCCGGCCGCGGCGGCCTTGAAATATCTCGATACGGTCGCCAACTAGACATGCGTGATGGGCTATACTTGCAAAACGTGTGCGCGTTGTGAACGGGGGCGCCATGGAGGCCGTACCAACAGGGCGTTCTCCGGTGATCGGGCACAGTTCGAATGGCCGTACGCGATGAACAGAACAACAGGCACGCGCCCATTGCCGTGGAAGGTCAGGGGTGCGACCAGACCGTCTATTTATAGGGCTCGACTTGAGCCGACAACCGTCCGTTACGGATGCTAAGGAGATAAC
>JAZBPS010000129.1:0-4308 GCA_036353375.1 Halieaceae bacterium
ACCTTGTACTGGATGCGCAGCGAACAGCCCTTCGATGCGGGTGCCTTCGAAAACCTGATGACGCCGGAAGCGGGCGCAGCGCGACTGAATGCCGTTATTGATTTGCTTGAGCAGCAGGCGATTCCACGCCCCCAGATCAATAACTTCCTGTATGCGGAACTGGTTGAAGAGCCCCTCGCCGCCCTGCGTCGCCTGTACGCGGAGATGGATGTGCCTATGACCGAAGAGGCGCAGACCGCGATGCAGGCCTACATACAGCACAAGCCCAAGGGCAAGTTCGGCAAACACCAGTACTCGCTGGACGAAGCGACAGAGATTGAGCGCAAGCGTGAGCTCTATAGTCGTTACCAGAAATACTTTGGCGTGCCCGATGAAGTGGGCGTCTGACAGACGATAAAGAGTATCGTCCGCAACACGAGGTCAGAATCAGCGACCGTGGCTCCTGCACTGCTGTCCCAGCCAGTCCAGCGGCAGCGCGTCGAACTGCGCGGGTGTAAGGCGCCAGCGCCAGTTCCCCGGGGTAACGCCCGGTGTATTCATACGTGCGTCACCGGGCAGTCTCAACAAGTCCTGGGCGCACACGATCGCCAGGCGAGCGCGTGAGCTGAGCAGCAGCTCGGTCATTGCGAGAACGCCGTCTTCCCCGTTCTGGCAGGCGACATACCGCGACAGACGGTCCCGTGCAGCGTCGTCCAGCTCGCCGTCCAGCCAGGCGAGCGTGGTGTTATTGTCGTGCGTGCCGAGATAGGCCACCGCATTCTCGCGCTGGTTCTCCGGCTTGTAGGGGTTGTCGTGGTTATCATCATAAAACGCAAAGTGCAGCACGATCATGCCCGGCAACCCGTAGCGGTCGCGCAGCGCAATCACATCCGGGGTTATCGTTCCAAGATCCTCCGCAACCAGCGGAAGTGGCACGATGGCGGCGCGCAGGGCATCAAAGAATGCCTCGGAGGGGACATCCAGCCAGCGGCCGTGCTCCGCCGTCTCCGCCCCGGCTTGCACCGCCCAGTACTGCGCCAGGCCGCGGAAGTGATCGATACGCAATAGATCCAGCCTCTCGAGCAGCGTTCGCAGGCGCTTGATCCACCAGTTGAATCCGTCCTTTTGCAACTGCGTCCAGTCGTAGACCGGGTTGCGCCACAGCTGTCCTGTGCTGCTGAAGTAATCCGGGGGAACCCCGGCTTCCAGGCTGGGATTAAGTGCGTCATCGAGCTGGTAAACGCCGGGCGACGCCCACACATCCGCGCTGTCGGTGTTCACGTAGATCGGCATATCGCCAAACAGGGACACCCCGCAGTTCTCGCAGGTTGCCCGCAGCACCTGCCACTGGCAGCTGAACAGGTATTGCAGGGCTTTCTCCTCTTCGATCCGCTCGCCCAGCTCCACTCCCGCTGCGGCCAGGGCCGCGGTGTCGCGACGCTTCAGAGGCTCCGGCCAATCGCGCCAGCGCAAACCCAGCCTGGCGCTGAGTGAGGTGAACAGCGCGTGGTCGTCCAGCCAGTCTGCGTTTTCCTGGCAGAACGCCAGAAAGGCCGGCGCGTTCCGCGACACGACACGCCGGGCGGCGCGGGCCAGCAGCGGCTCTTTGGCGCCCCGGGCAAATGCGAAATCGCCCGTCTCCGATGCGCCAGGCGGCGCTTCCAGCTCCTCCGCCTCCAGCAGACCCGCGCCCACCAGGTCTTCCAGGCTGATGAACAGGGGGTTGCCCGCCCGGGAGGAGCTACTGAAATAGGGTGACTCATCAGCACCCGGTGTGGTCGGGTTCAGGGGCAGGACCTGCCAGTAGCGCAGGCGCGCCCGTCCCAGGCGCTGTGCAAACTCGCGCGCCGCTGGGCCGACATCGCCAATTCCCCAGGCGGATGGCAGGGAGCTGATGTGCAAAAGCACGCCGCAAGCGCGCTCCGTCAGGGGCGTGTCTGGATGCGTCATAGCATTGGTAATCGCTTGTGCCTGTCCCTTACACTACCGATGTTGCATTCCTCAATGCCAGAGGTAAACACCCTGAAGCTCACAACCGGCGACCCGAGCGTGCTCGGCGCGACGTGCCGCGATGGCGGGGTCAACTTCGCGCTGTATTCAGCACATGCGGAGGCTGTTGATCTCTGCCTGTTCAACGCGGGGGGCGAGGAACTGCACCGTCTGCACATGCAGGGGCCAAGCCAGGATGTATGGCACGGTTTCCTGCCAGACGCTGGACCGGGCCTTCTCTACGGTTACCGCGTACACGGCCCCTACCAGCCCCACCTGGGCCATCGTTTCAATCCCAACAAGCTGCTGCTGGACCCCTACGCCCGAGCACTACACGGCACAGTACAGCACGACCCCTGCCTCTATGGCTATGCGGATGATGCACTGGGCGGCGAAATGGATAGCCGTGACAGCGCTGCTTTTGTGCCCCTGGCGGTGGTCACAGCGCCGCTGGAGGCGGCCACGCCAGGGCCGGCGATACCGTGGTCCGAGACCTGCCTGTACGAGATGCACCTGAAGGGCTTTACCCAACTGCATCCTGCAGTGCCGGAGCATGAGCGGGGTACCGTGGCAGGCCTGTCCAGCGCTGCCGTGCTCGATTACCTGAAATCCCTGGGCGTCACCACCATTGAGCTGCTGCCCGTACACGCCTTTATCAGCGAGCCGTTCCTGCACGAACGGGGACTGGTTAACTACTGGGGCTACAACAGCCTCGCATGGTTCGCACCACAGCCATCGTACGTGGGCGCACAAGGGGCCCCCGCCTTTCGGCACATGGTGAATACACTGCACGACGCCGGCCTGGAAGTGATTCTGGACGTCGTCTACAACCACAGCTGTGAGGGCAATGAACTCGGGCCCACCCTGTCCCTGCGCGGCATTGATAATGCGAGCTACTATCGGCTGGAACACGGCCGTCCCCAGCACTACGTTAACGACACCGGCTGCGGCAACACGCTGGCGATGGACCAGCCGGTGGTGCGCCGGCTGGTGCTGGACAGCCTGCGCTACTGGGCAGATGCGATGGGCGTGGATGGTTTCCGCTTTGATCTCGGCACCACGCTGGGCCGCTCTGCACACGGCTTTGACCCTCATTCGGCGTTGTTGAAACAATTGACCGCAGACCCGCTGCTCTCCCGCCGCAAGCTGATCGCCGAGCCCTGGGATATAGGTCCCGGCGGCTATCGACTGGGCGGCTTTCCCGCCGGCTGGGCGCAGTGGAATGATCGCTATCGCGACAGCGTCCGGCGCTTCTGGCGCGGCGATGACGGCGAGTCACCCGAACTCGCTACCCGACTGGCCGGCTCCGCTGATGTATTCGAAACTGCGGGCAGTACACCCTGGGCCAGTATCAATTTTGTCACCAGCCACGACGGGTTTACCCTGAGGGATCTGGTGAGCTACAGCCGCCGCCACAATCGCGCTAACGGCGAGAATAACCGTGACGGCCATGTAGAGAACTTTGCCGATAACTGTGGCGCCGAGGGCGATGTGGATGACGCACTGGTTAATGAGCGTCGCGGACGCCGCCAGCGCAACCTGTTGGCCACCCTGCTGCTGTCACAGGGCGTGCCCATGCTGCTGGCCGGCGACGAGCGCGGCCGCTCCCAGACCGGGAACAACAATGCCTATTGCCAGGACAATCACATCAGCTGGCTGGACTGGAGCAAGGGCGACGAGCAGCTGATGACATTCGTCAGCGGCCTGCTGCAATTCAGGCGGGAACAGCCGTTGCTGCGGGCCGATCGCTTTCGTCACGACGTGGCCGATGCGGAGGGGCAGAGCCTGCACTGGCTGGATGCAGAAGGCGGCGCACTGGTGCCGGAGGACTGGCACAACCCGCTGCTAGACTGTCTCGGCTGCCTTCTGTTGCAGGAAGAACGTCACAATCAGGCGGCATACTCCCTGCTGATAATTCTCAACGCAGGCGACAATGCCGTCGACTTCCTGCTGCCTGAGGGTACGCCCTGGCACTGCAGGGTAGACACCACTACCCCACCCTGGCTACTCGATGGGCCTTCCGTAGAAGGTCAGTTGACGGTGCCGCCACAGGCGCTGCTGTTACTCGAGGGCGGCGGTCCAATCTCAGCCTACTGCAGGCTTTGACACAAACAACGGCTGAAGGCTCTGACGCAAACAACGGCTGAAGGCTCTGACGCAAACAACGGCTGAAGGCTCTGACACGAACAACGGCTGAAGGCTCTGGCACAACGGCTGACAAGGAGGAATACCGTGAGTACTGACGACGGAACAGCACGTACACAGACCCTGTGGGATGACGTGAGCCGTCACTACGAACTGACCCTGGGGCGCGACGAACAAACCGGCGACCATCGCTAC
>JAZBPS010000130.1:0-2799 GCA_036353375.1 Halieaceae bacterium
CAGGAAAAAGCGGTGAATGGGATAGTCGAGGTCGGCGCCGATGCCACCGTGCAGGTGCTGCGCAGAGCACACTACCCGGTGCGCCGCCTCGCAGGCCCACCACTTCGCCGCGCGCACCTCCGCCCGCGCGTCGAGGCCCTCGCTAAGTCGCCAGAGGGCCAGCCAGTAGGTGGAACGAATGGCCTCAACATCGATATAGCTGTCGGCCATGCGCATGGCCAGCGCCTGGAAGCTGCCCAGGGGCCGACCGAACTGTTCGCGCTCGCTGAGGTAGGCCGCAGTGCGCTTCATGGCCTCCTCGGTAACGCCTACCTGCAGGGCGCAGTGGGCCACATCGGCTCGCTGTTCCAACCAGCCGACGATTTCGCCGCCCTGCCCGACCTCGCCGAGAATATGGCTGTCGCTCAATGCCACATTCTCCAGGGAAAGATGTGCGGCGCGTTGGCCAGACAGGCTGACTTCCACCGGGGTCAGCGTCACCCCGGGCGTGTCGGTGGGCACCAGGAACAGGGTTTTATTGCCGTCTGCATCCGCAGCCGGAACAAGGATGGCATCGGCAGTGGCGCCGTCGGGCACCATACTGCGCGTACCGCTCAGCACCCACTGGTCGCCTTCCTTCGCGAGTGAGACAGGAACACGCAGGGCGGGGTTCATGTTCATTTCCGCGATGGCAGCACTCAGTCGCGCTGCACCGCTCGCCACCTTCGGCAGCCACTCGCCGGCCAACGGCTCGGGGGCGAATTCCATGATCGGCAGCGCGCCCAGCACCAGGGTTGAGAACATCGGCACCGGCGCCACACGCCGGCCCTGCTCTTCCAGCACCAGGCACAGCTCCACCAGGCCCAGGCCGCTGCCGCCGGCTGCTTCCGGCAGCGCAATACCCAGCAGGCCCTGGTCGGCCAGCACTTGCCAGAGCGCGTCGTCGTAGGTGGCATCGCCGCGGGAGAACTGCTGCAGCGCTTCATCCGAGGCGTGGTCGCTGAAGATCTGGGCGGCCAGGTCGCGGATGGCGTTCTGTTCATCACTGAAACTGAAATCCATGGGAAGTCCTTTACTGGGTGTCAGCGGTGCATGGCCGCAAGATTGCCGGTGTAACGCAGCTTGTCCGCCGGAGGGTGCTCCAGGAACAGCGCCCGGTAGAACATGGTGGACAGCAGCTCCGCGAATTGTTCGTTGGAGAGCCTGGCGGCGCGCAGGGTCTCACTCTCATTGATGAAGTACTCGCGCAGCAGGCCCTCGCCAATACCGGCCAGGGCATACACGGTCACCAGGGCCTGGTGGCGTTTGAACTTCACGGCCGGGAACATTTTCGGCAGCAGCTTTACCAGCCACATGAGCTGCTCGCGGTAGGATTCCCGCAACAGCGCCGAAAAGGTCGGCTCATCGTCAGCCATCTGCAGCAGGCAGCGCATGACGCCGGGCCGCCTGGCGTAACTGGAAACCACCAGCAGGTTGTGGGCATAGATGCGGCCGTACCAGTCTCCGCGCTCAACCCCGCGCTCGATGTCGTCCACGTTCTGGGCCGGGTTGATGAAATCCTCCAGCACTTCCATGGTCAGCGATTTGAGATCGCTGAAGTAGTGGTAGAACAAGCCCTGCGCCACGCCTGCCTCGCGGGTGACGTCGGCGATGCGCATCTTGTGGTAGCCCTCGCGCTCCAGCACCGTCAGCGCCGCGGCCTTCAGCCGGGCACGGGCGCGTTCGCCCTTGGCGCTGCGAGTGAGTTTCTGGCTGGCGGCTGTCATTGGATGGCAAAATAGTTGAATTTGAATTCAAAATCAATAATATGTTGGGCAGCGAGGAGGTCAGCCCATGTTCATCGACTACACCGACAGCCAGAAAGCCCTGCGCAAAGAGCTGCGCGAATACTTCACCGACCTGGTCAAACCGGAATACCGGGAGGAATTGCGCAGCGCCGAGGGCGGTGATCTCTACAAGTCGCTGATTCGCCAGCAGGGTAAAGATGGCATGCTGGCGCTGGGCTGGCCCAAGGAGTACGGCGGCCGTGGCCTGTCGGAGAGCGAGCAGCTGATTCGTTATGAAGAGGCGCTGCTGGCCGGCGCCCCTACCCCGTTTGTCACACTCAACACGGTCGGCCCGGCGCTGATGGACCATGGCACCGAGGAACAGAAGCAGCGCTTCCTGCCCGGTATCGCCGCCGGCGAAACGCACTTTGCCATCGGCTACACAGAGCCCGCCGCGGGTACTGACCTCGCTTCCCTGAAAACCGCCGCGGTGAGGCAGGACGACCACTACCTGGTGAACGGCAGCAAGGTCTACACCAGTGCCGCCGAGGCCGCCGACTACGTTTTCCTGGCCGCGCGCACGGATGCCGAGGCGCCCAAACACAAGGGCATCTCTATACTGGTGGTCGACACCAGCGATCCCGGCTTTTCCTACGGCCCCATTCACACCGTGGGCGGGGTGCGCACCAACGTGTCCTACTACACCGACATCAAGGTGCCGCTGGACATGATCATCGGTGAGGAAAACCAGGGCTGGCGCCTGATTACCTCACAGCTCAACCACGAGCGGGTGGGCCTGGCGGCCTTCGGCATCAACGGCTGGAAGCTGTTCAAGGGCGTACTGGCCTGGGCGCGGGAAGAGCGTGCCAACGGCAAGCGGGTCATCGATGACCCCATGGCCCAGCGCAACCTGGCGGAGGTATACGGCTACCTGGAGGCCATGCGCATGATGAACGCGCGCATGGCCTGGCGCCTGGAGAACAATCCGGTGGATGCGGTGTTCCCCTCTGCGATGAAGGTGTACAGCACCGAGGTGATGCTGGAAGTCTGCAAA
>JAZBPS010000131.1:0-54700 GCA_036353375.1 Halieaceae bacterium
ATAGTCACTGTTGAGATAACTGTGGGACTCGTCCGATGACTTGCGTCAAGCAACCCGCTTCAAAACAATCGCCGTCTCGCGACCGCGCTGTCTCGCAGGGCTACCCCCGAACCGAGGTGGCGTATTATACGCATCGCCGGGTACTGCGCAAGAGAAAACATGAAAGTTTTTTAGGTCCGGGGGAAACTCACCCAGGTGGTTGAAAACTATACAGATTCAACCACCGGCTACAGACCGCCGTTCAGCCCCGGGGCAGCTCGAACAAGTGGTACTTTTTCTTGCCCAACCGGACCAGGAAAAAGCGGCCAAAGGCGGACCGTTCCGGGGCGAAGCAAGCTGTCGCATTCATGTTGTCCGCTTCGCCCAAGGGGCGCCCGTTCACCCACACGGCGTTACGGGCCAGCGCGTCCTTGACCTGCTTACCGGAACTGGCCATGCCGGCGTCCGTCAACAGCTGGCTGACACTCGCGCCTTGCAGTGACGCCGGCGCCAGTGCACTCGCGGGAAGACCGTCCAGCCGCAGCTGCTCAAGATCAGATTCCGCCAGCGCCCCGGTGTCACCACTGAACAGCGCCTCGCTGATGCGCTGCGCCGCTGTCAGGCCCTCGCTGCCGTGCACCAGGGCTGTGACTTCCCGCGCCAGCAGACCCTGGGCCTCAGGCCGCCCATCACGGGCCGCGTCAGCGGCTTCCACCTCGGCAATCTCGGCGACGTCCAGAAACGTGAAGTAGCGCAGGAATCGATAGACATCCGCATCCGCGGTGTTAATCCAGAACTGGTAGAAGGCGTACGGGGAGGTGCGGGCCGGATCCAGCCAGACCGTACCCGACTCGGTCTTGCCAAACTTGGTGCCGTCGGCCTTGGTTACTAAAGGCATGGTCAGTCCGTGCACCTGGCCGCCGTGCAGCCGGCGCGTCAGGTCGATGCCCCCTGTGATATTTCCCCACTGGTCTGAGCCGCCAATTTGCAGGCTGCAGCCATACCGCCTGTAAAGTTCGGCAAAATCGTAGGACTGCAGGATCATGTAGGTAAATTCGGTGAAGCTGATCCCGCTGCCTTCGCGCTCGATGCGCTGTTTAACCGACTCTTTCTGGATCATCGCGTTGACGGAAAAGTGCTTGCCGACATCGCGCAGAAAGTCCAGCACACTCAGCTCAGCCGTCCAGTCAAGATTGTTCACGACCTCGGCTGAATGGCTGCCGCAGTCAAAGTCGATGAAGGCCTCGACCTGGCGCTGAATTTTTTCTACCCATCCCGCCACCACATCCGGCGTGTTCAACTGACGCTCCTGCGCCTTGAAGCTCGGGTCGCCCACCAGGCCGGTGGCGCCTCCCACCAGTGCCAACGGACGGTGGCCTGCCAGCTGGAAGCGACGCAGCATCAGAAGGGGAACCAGCGAGCCGATGTGCAAGCTGTCCGCCGTGGGATCAAACCCGCAGTACAGCGTACGACTCTGGCCGGCGAGATGGTCTGCGAGCTGCTGTGCATCGGTAGACTGGAAGATCAGCCCGCGAGCCTTCAAATCGTCAAGAATTCCGGTACTCATAGTTTTCCCGCCACACTGACGGCGCTGCCCGAGACGCTCCAGAAAAAGAAGCGCGAACCTTACCCGAACACGTGGCAAATGCAACTGGCCGGTTATCTCGGGATGTTCTGAAAAATCAATCGTTTGTTATACTCGTCGCATAAGAGGCAAGCATCTCCCCTATGAACGGCTCTGACTCACGAGCGGGTAGCGCGCCCTCCCAGGAGGTATCCGCTGCTGACTTTCCACGCCGGCATCTTCTGGTCGCGGCGGCCTCCGGCTGCCTGCTGCTGGTGTTGCTCGCGCTGGTGCCCGGTTCAGAGTCGAAAGCCAGGCGCGAGCAAATCCCGATTGAGCTGCCCGTGGCAGTCGAAGAGCTATCGGAGACCGTCACCGAGGAATCCGCAGCGCCCACCTGGAACGAGGTCAGGGTGGAGTCGGGTGACAACCTGTCCGTGCTGTTTGCCCGGGCCGGGTTTTCAGACAAGGACGTCTACCAGATCGTCAAATTCGCACCCGGTGGCAAGTCCCTGACCCGCCTGTACCCCGGCGAGTACATTGGCTTCCTCAGCGACGACGCCGGCGCCCTGATAGGCCTGAAGCGGGTCACATCCCCCCTGAAAACCGAGTTCTTTTTGCGCGACGGTGGTAGCGCTCCCTACCGCCACGAGGTCGAGGAGCGCGTGCCGGATGTGCACCGCAGCTTCGCTTCAGCACAGATTGAGTCTTCGCTGTTCCTTGCCGGCCAGCGGGCCGGTATGCCCCAGGCACTCATTATGGAGCTCGCCAACATCTTTGGTGGCGTGATCGACTTCGTACTGGACCCCCGCCGCGGCGACACCTTCCACGTCGTCTACGAAGAGCTGTACCTCGACGGCGAGAAGTTCGGCAACGGCAGCATACTGGCGGCTGAATTCGTCAATCGCGGCCAGCGCCATACCGCCTACCGCTATGTCGACGAGACCAATCGTCCGGGTTACTTCAATGAGGAAGGCCTGAGCATGCGCCGGCAGTTCATGCTCGCGCCCGTGGACTTCACCCGTATCAGCAGCAACTTCAACCCTCGCCGGCTGCATCCCATTTACAAAACACGACGCCCGCACCGTGGCACTGATTACGCGGCACCGCGTGGTACGCCGGTGTTTGCGGCAGGAGACGGGCGCGTACTGGAAGCTGGCTACACCAGCGCCAACGGCAACTACGTCGTGCTGCAGCACGGCGAGGCCTATACAACAAAGTACCTGCACCTGCACAAACGCACCGTTCGCAAAGGCGACCGGGTGGCCCAGAACCAGGTCATAGGCACCGTGGGCTCTACGGGTGCCGCGACCGGCCCCCACCTGCACTACGAATTCCTGGTGAATGGCGTGCACCGCAATCCCCGCACCGTCCACAAGAGCCTGCCCAAGGCGAAAAGCCTTGCCGCCGAGGAGATGCCGCGCTTCCTGGCCCAGACCCAGAGCTTCCAGATGCAGCTTGCCAGTATCCGGCAGCAACAAATCGCGCTGAACCGCAGCGGCAACGACAGCGACGGCTAGGTAATACAGATGCCCGCCCGCCTGCTGGTAGGTCTGATGTCCGGCACCAGCATGGATGGTATCGACGCCGTCCTGGTCGACCCCCATGCGGGGCTTGAGGTACTCGCCACCCAGTGCGCTCCCCTTCCGCCGGAACTCAAGCAGGCCATCCACGCACTCTCGCACCCTGGCGAGAATGAAGTGTTCAGGCTTGGACAACTGGACATTGCGCTGGGCCGGGAATTTGCCGCCGCGGCGCAGGCGGTAATCCGGCAGGCGGGCGCAGCCCCCGGGGACGTGCGCGCCATTGGCAGCCACGGGCAGACCATACGGCACCACCCCGCGTCCAGTGGCTCCGAGGTGCCGTTTACCCTGCAAATCGGCGACCCCAACACCATCGCGGAACTGACCGGCATTACAACTGTGGCAGACTTTCGACGTCGCGACATGGCTGCAGGTGGCGAAGGTGCGCCGCTGGTGCCGGCATTTCATCAAGCAATGTTTGGCGACCCGAAGATCAACCGGGCAATCGTCAACATCGGCGGGATCGCCAACGTCACGCTGCTACAGGGAGAAAATGTCCGCGGTTACGACACCGGACCCGGCAACACCCTGCTGGACCAGTGGGCTGCCCGGCACCTGGGCACGGCCTTCGATGCAGGCGGCAGCTGGAGTGCGGAGGGCGCCGTGAACACGGCACTCCTGGATACCCTGCTGGCGCACCCCTATTTCACGCTGCAGGGACCGAAAAGCACCGGCAAAGAGGCCTTCAACCTGGCGTGGCTGGATGAGCAGCTTGCCGGATTTGAGGCGATTGCACCCATCGATGTGCAGGCGACACTGTGCGCGTTCACTGCGACCGCGATCAGCCGGGCACTGTCGGATGAGACACTGGACGAGATCTATGTGTGTGGCGGTGGTGCTGCCAACACCGACCTGATGCGACGCCTCTATCAGGCACAGCAGCCACGCCCCCTGCACACCACCGATGTACTGGGTTGCGACCCCGATTGGGTGGAAGCCTGTGCATTTGCCTGGCTGGCGGGGCAGCGCCTGGACGGCGCGGCAGCCAACGCCCCTGCCGTCACTGGCGCGCGCGGACCGCGTGTACTGGGTGCGATTTATCCCGGGGACTCATGTAGTCCCGGGACAGAGTGACTGGCGTCGGCCAGGACGAGGTGAAAAGCACTGCAGCGCTAGATAGAAAATGACGCGCCGCAGCCGCAGGTGGTCGCGGCATTGGGGTTGTTGACGACGAAACGCGCGCCTTCGAAGCCTTCCTGGTAATCAACCTCGGCACCTACCAGATACTGGTAGCTCATCGGGTCAACCAGCAAGGTGACACCTTCGCGCTGCACTGCCGTATCGTCTTCCGCCATATCTTCCTCAAAGCTGAAGCCGTACTGGAAGCCCGAGCAGCCGCCGCCGGTGATGTACACCCGCAGTTTCAGCGCGTCATTGCCTTCCTCGTCGATCAACTCGCGCACTTTTGCTACCGCGCGGTTGGTCAACTGCAGACTGTTAGGAATAAAGGTTTCAGTTGCTGTCATAGTCGCATCCCCAGGGGGCACGCATTATGTAATAACCAAGTATTTTGATCAACTTTTAACGGAGGCCAGTGGCTGCTTGCCGGTTGCCGCGTCCTCTGCAGCGTCACCCTCCGGCATCTTCCTGGTAGCCGAAGCGTCCGTGGCGGCATGGGTCAGGCTGCCGTTGACCTCGGCCCCGATCGCCATCTCTACCAGGGCGTAGTGCACATTGCCCTGCACCCTCGCCTTTGACGCCAGCTCCAGATGCTTGCTGGAGTGGACATCACCTGTCACGGCGCCGTTGATAATCACCGATGGGGCGTGAATTTCACCTTCAACCAGCCCCTTGTCGACCACCCGCACCACGGCATCCTTGCCGGAGCGGGCCAGTATATTGCCCCGTACCGTGCCTTCGATGTCCAGATTTCCGCTGAAATGGATATCACCAACAATTTCGGTGTCGCGTGACACCAGCGTGGTCGCATTCGAGCTGCCGAAGCCGCCTTTTTCCTTATTGCCGAGCATGGCTGATTCTCTCCTGTGCTGCCCAGGGGAACTCCTGCTCTATGCTGGCGCTCCGCGGACGCGTCGATTGGGTGCGCGTGCTGATTGTGAGAGGCACGAAGTCCTCGGGGAGGACAATTTCCCCATCAATAGCCTGAAAATACTTGAAGCGCAAGCGTATCTCCTGGTCGGGCACCTGTTCTGAGAGCTGGAACAGCTCGTAGCTCACCGGGACGTCGTTCTCGGTCCCGTGCAATGTCACCGCCAGTGTGCCTGACAGCAATTCGTGCTTGCGAGAACTCTGCTGGACCAGTACCCGAAACTGGTAGCGCCGCCCGTTTGCGCCGGGTTTGAAGTCAACGCTGTGCACGCTGACCCCGTCGACCGTATCCCCGGGTGCCATCAGGCCCTTGTAGAACTGTATACCTTTCTCCAGCTCGGCGATGGTCTCGCGTTGCTGCGCCAGCTCCTGGCGCACAAGCTCCAGCGCGGCGGCATCAATTTCACTGCGGGTAAGGTTGTCACTGTAGCGCTGCCGCAGCTCATCCAGCTGCCGCGCCTGGTCCACCACTGTCTGGCGCAGTCGCCGATTCTCCCAAACGCTCTCGATACCGAGGCTGACCCTGCCCCAGCCCCCTGCGGCGAGACCCGCCAGAAACAAAGCCAGCATCGCCAGGCCGGACAAAACCCGACGTCGCCGCCGGGCACGCGGGTCGTCCTGGACGACCACTGAGCGGCTCATCATGGCAGCAGCGCCGCACCCATCAAGCCGGACGTTTCATCGAGACCAAACATGATGTTCATTGCCTGCACCGCCTGCCCGGAAGCCCCCTTCACCAGGTTGTCCTCAACGGCAGTGACCACCACAGTATCCCCATCCTGGGGCCGGGTTACGGCCAGCCGCAATGTATTGGCACCTCGCACACTGCGCGTCTGTGGGTACTGTCCCGGTGGCAGCACGTCGACAAACGGCTCGTTGGCGTAGTGCTGCTCGAACAGGGCCTGCAGGTCCACATCTTTTAACAGACGCGCGTAGAGCGTGGCATGGATGCCGCGAATCATTGGCGCCAGATGGGGCACGAAGGTCAATCCCACCGGCGCCCCTGCCATCGCCGACAGGCCCTGGCGAATCTCCGGCAGATGCCGATGTCCGGCCACGGCATACGCCTTGAAGCTGTCTGACACCTCCGTAAGCAGGTTGTCGACCTTGCCCTGCCGACCCGCGCCGCTCACACCGGACGCAGCGTTTGCAATAAGGCTGCCGGTGTCGACGATGGCAGCGGCCAGCAACGGGTAAAAGCCCAGCTGCACCGCGGTGGGGTAGCAGCCGGGGCAGGCCAGCAGCCGGGCATCGCGAATCTGTTCACGATACATCTCCGGCAGCCCGTAGACCGCGTCCTCGATACGTTCCGGGCAGGCGTGCCGTTCTCCGTACCAGTGTTCCCACTGCGCGACATCGCGCAACCGGAAATCGGCGGACAGGTCTATCACGCGTACGCCCGCATCCAGAAGTTCCGGGACGGTATGCATCGCGACGTTATGAGGCGTGGCATAAAACACAACATCGCAGCCAGCCAACGCGGCGTTGTCAGGCTCACTAAAAACCAGGTCTGTCTGGCCACGCAGGTTGGGAAACAGATCGGCAACGGCCCGCCCCGATTCCGCCCGGGAGGTAATCGCCGCAATCTCCACGCCGTTATGCGCGAGCAACAGGCGCAAAAGCTCCACACCGGTGTAGCCTGTGCCCCCTACTATGCCTGCCTTGATCACTGCACCTCTCCGCACTGTATTCGTATAGGACAGACGCCGTTTCGCCACGCCGGTCAAAACGCGGATAATATCGGAATTTCCCACTCATCGGCGCGGTAATATGCCCGCCACCGCGGAGTACGATGCTGCCACGCAATGTCAAAGCCCGGGCCGCACCCCTGTTTGCAGACCATCGGGCCATCCTTCCCTATTCAGTGCTGGGCCTGCTGGTAGGGCTGTTGTCTGCGGCGGTGGTGCTGGGTTTCGAATGGTTTATCGACAGCCTGGCAAAAACCTGGCTGTCGTCCGCCGGCGCCAACGATTTCAGCGGCCTGCTGGACTGGCAGCGACTTGCGCTACCCGTGGGATCCGCGCTGCTGCTGGCGGGTGTTTACAGCCTGCTGCGCCCTGACGACCGCGAAACCGGCATCGTACACGTGCTCAGTCGTATGGAAAGCCATTACGGTGTGCTGCCCCTGCGCAATGCGCTGCTGCAATTCATCGCCGGCGGCGTTGCGCTCGCAGGCGGCCAATCCGGGGGGCGTGAGGGCCCCGGTGTGCACCTGGGTGCAGCGGTGGGCAGCGGTTTGACCCAGTGGCTGAACCTGCCCAACAGCAGCCAGCGCATCATGATTGCCTGCGGCACCGCCGGCAGCATTGCCGCTGCGTTCAATACCCCGCTGGCAGGTGTCGTGTTTGCCATGGAGGTGATTGTGGCGGAGTACACGGTCGTGGGCTTCACGCCGGTGATTATTGCCGCGATCAGCGCTACCACGATAAGCCACGCGCTGGATGGCGGGGTAACCCGGCTCGCCGTGCCGATAATTGCACAGGGGTCGCTGCTGGACTTGCCGCTGATACTGGTACTGGGCCTGCTGGCTGGCACCCTGGCCGCCAGCTTTACCCGCCTGTTGAAGCTTTCCCTGCGCCTCTCTGGACTGCATGTTACGTGGCGCTTCCTGGCGGCCGGGTTAACTACGGGACTGGTCGCCTTGCTGGTTCCAGGGGTGCTGGGCCTGGGTTATGAAAGTCTCAATGCCGCCCTGCTGGGCGAGCTCGCACCAACACTGCTGGCGGCACTGGTGCTGGCGAAGTTGCTGACCTGCGCGATCAGTATAGGCATGGGCTTGCCGGTGGGTGTTATCGGCCCCGGCCTGCTGATCGGAGGATGCGCCGGCAGCCTTCTCGGCAGCGCAGCCGCCGCGCTCTTTCCGGGTGTTGGCGTTGAGCCCGGACTGTACGCCGTTATTGGTATGGGGGCGGTAATGGCCGCGATGTTCAATGCACCGCTGGCCGCCCTGCTGGCGGTTGTCGAACTCACCGGCAGTGCAGCAGTGGCGTTCCCTGCCATGCTGGCAGTCATCAGCGCCAACCTGACCATGCAGGCAGGCTGGCGCTCGCGCTCCGTGCACCAGACGGTGCTGGCGCACCTGCAGCGCGTTATCCCCGACGACCCGATCAGCCAGTTGCTGCACCGCAGCAACGTCATGTCCGCCATGGACCGAAGTATCAGCATCATGGGGCATCAGCTGGGGACCGATACTGCCAATATCGAAGACCTGCCGAGCTGGTGCCTGCTCAAGCGGGACGCTGAGTACCTGTTCCTGGTGCGCGGCGCGGATGTCTTCGAGCTGATCCGGCAGCGCGGCGACGGCGCGCAGCTGGACCTGCTGGAGCAGGATATCCGGCGCTGGTCATTTGCCACGCTTTCACCACGAGCGACACTCAAGGAAGCGCTGGACGCCATGCGACGCCAGAACACCGAGGCCGTGCTGATTGTCGATAAGACCGTACCCGGCGACGATGGCATACGCGGGGTGCTGACTCGCGATATCATCGACCAGTTTTTCCTGCTCAGACTCTAGGGACACTCCATGGCATACCTGTGGCTGAAGGCGCTGCACATCATTTTTGTCGTTTGCTGGTTCGCCGGAATTTTCTATCTCCCCAGAATCATGGTGTATTACGCGGCCAGCGAACACGAACCGACGCGCAGGCAGCTGGCCATCATGGCTCGCAAGCTTTACCGCTTCACCACACCGCTGGCTGCGCTGGCTATCGTGTTCGGCGCCTCCATGATTGCCATGAACATGGAGTACTACCTGCGGGCGACCTGGCTGTGGATAAAACTGGTGGCCGTGGCGATCCTTGTCATCTACCATTTTTACTGCGGTCGCCTGGTCAAGGCCCTGCAGGAGGACACCGATGACCACAGCCACGTGTATTTCCGCGTATTCAACGAGGTACCGGTGCTGTTCCTGTTCCTCATTGTTATTCTCGCCATACTCAAGCCGTTCTCCTGACACGATGCGACCGGCTACTTGCTGCGGATCAGCGACGTGACGCGCAGCACGCCCGCGGTCATGTGCCTGGCTGAACTGGACCCGACCGGCGCCGGCGGTATTGCCGCAGACATTGAAACCCTGGCCAGCCTCGCCTGCCACTGCACCCCTATAGCCACTGCTATCAGCATTCAGGACACACAGGACATCAAGGACTCGGCCCTGATCGACGACCTGCTGCTCATAGAGCAGATGCGAGCCGTGCTGGAGGACATAGAGATCGACGCGATCAAGCTGCACCAGCTTGCCAGCACCGCACACATCGAGTCGGTTCATACAGTGCTGAGCGACTACCCACTGCGACCCCTACTGCTGGACCCAGCCCTGTGGGCGCTGCCCATGGAGGCGGATTTCACCGCTGCGATCTGTGATCTGTTGCTGCCGATGACCACGCTGGCCGTGCTGACAGAGCGCGAGGCCTACGCCCTCACGGGTGCGGCAGACAATTGCAACGCCTGCGCCCAGGCGTTGCTGGAGCGCGGTTGCGAGGCAGTGCTGATTTCTTCCGAGGCCGGGATCTATCAAAACCAGGTCAGCCAGCTGTTCGGCCGCGCCGGTCTGCAGCAGAGCTTCGAGTGGCAGCAGTTGCCCGACCACTTTGCCGGTGCCGGCAGCACCTTCGGCGCGGCAATTGTCGGCTACATGGCCCACGGCTTGCCACTGCAGTCGGCGGTGCGGCAGGCGCAGGAGTACACCTACAAGGCACTGGTCTCGCCTCGCCGTATCGGCATGGGAAAGCTGGTGCCGGGGCGTATACGCGCCAAGCTGATCTGAGTCATCGAAGCCGCTACCCTTGTCGCGTGACAATACGGCTCCAAGGAATTCCAGGATCGTTATGAGTAAATCAGAAAAGCTCTTTGCCCAGGCCGCGCAAGTCATTCCCGGCGGCGTCAACTCTCCGGTGCGCGCCTTCAAGGCCGTCACCGGCACACCATTTTTTGTTGAGCGCAGCGACGGTGCCTACCTGTACGACGCCGATGGCAATCGCTACATCGACTACGTGCTGTCCTGGGGCCCGATGATCATGGGGCACAACCATCCGAAGGTCAGGGAGGCCGTCTGTCGGCAGGCGGAAAATGGCCTCAGTTATGGCACGCCGACGGAGCTGGAGATTCGCCTGGCCGAGCGCATCTGCGAAATAATGCCGGGCATGGACCTGGTGCGCATGACCAGCTCCGGCACAGAAGCCACCATGAGCGCAATACGGCTCGCCCGCGGCTTTACCGGCCGTGACAAGATCGTGAAGTTCGAGGGTTGCTACCACGGCCACTCTGACTCCCTGCTGGTCAAGGCCGGCTCGGGCGCGCTCACGCTTGGCGTGCCCAGCTCCCCCGGCGTGCCCGCGGGACTTGCCGACCACACCATCACACTGACCTACAACGACCCCGAACAACTGCGGGCAGCGTTCGCTGAGGCGGGCGACCAGATCGCCTGCATTATCGTCGAGCCCGTGGTGGGCAACATGAACTGCATCCCGCCACAGCCAGGTTGGCTGGAGGCACTGCGGGACGTCTGCGACGCGCATGGCAGCGTACTGATCTTCGACGAGGTGATGACCGGCTTCCGGTTCGGGACCTCCGGGGCCCAGGGCTTCTACGGTATACAGCCCGATCTCACGACGCTGGGCAAGGTGATTGGCGGCGGCATGCCGGTGGGCGCCTTCGGTGGTCGCCGGGATATCATGGAGCAGATCGCACCCCTGGGGCCTGTCTACCAGGCGGGAACCCTGTCAGGGAATCCGGTCGCGATGGCCGCCGGTCTCGCCACACTGGAGATCGTGTCGCAGCCCGGCTTCTATGAGCCTCTGTTTGCGTACACCAGCGCGCTCTGTGAGGGCATGGAGTCTGCCGCCGCGGAAGCGGGCGTCCCCTTTACCACCAATCACGCGGGCACCATGTTTGGCGGCTTCTTTACCGATCGCAGCAGCGTGACTAACTACGCTGAAGTCATGGCCTGTGATACCGGGGCGTTTTCGCGATTCTTCCACGCCATGCTGGAACATGGGGTCTATTTGGCGCCCGCTTCCTATGAAGCCGGGTTTGTCTCGTCGGCCCATGGCGACAGTGAACTCAATGCCACACTGGAGGCAGCCCGGGCCGCCTTCGCCCGGGTCTGAAGACGCCCGCTCGCACCACACAACACAGGGAATGCCAGCATGAGCTTTTCAGTATCCAGAGGTTCGTTTCCCACCACCCGTATGCGACGCATGCGGGCGCGGGAGTCCACACGCAGGCTGATGCGGGAGTCCACCCTGACACCGGCCGACCTGATCTATCCCGTGTTCGTGCTGGACGGTCAGGGCCAGCGGGAGTCGGTTCCCTCCATGCCCGGCATCGAGCGGCTGAGCGTGGACCTGTTGATCAAGGAGGCGCGCCAACTGGCATCCCTGGGCGTTCCTGCGCTGGCGCTGTTCCCCGTGGTGAGCGGAGAATACAAGTCACTGGACGCCAGCGAAGCCTATAACCCTGACGGCCTGGTGCAACGCACGGTGAGACAACTCAAGGATGCCCTGCCGGACCTGGCGGTGATCACCGATGTGGCGCTGGACCCTTACACCAGCCACGGCCAGGACGGCATCATCGACGAACAGGGGTATGTACTGAACGACATCACCAGCGACGCCTTGGTGAAGCAGGCCCTGTCCCAGGCGGAGGCCGGTGTCGATATTGTCGCCCCCTCGGACATGATGGACGGTCGCATCGGCGCAGTGAGGCAGGCACTGGAGCAGGCCGGCCATGTGAACACGCTGATCCTGTCCTACGCCGCAAAATATGCCTCATCCTATTACGGCCCGTTTCGCGACGCGGTGGGTTCCGCGGGAAACATTAAAGGCGGCAACAAATTCAGCTACCAGATGGACCCGGGCAACACCGACGAGGCGCTGCACGAAGTCGCCCTGGATCTTGCAGAAGGGGCCGACATGGTGATGGTCAAGCCGGGCCAGCCTTACCTGGACATCGTGCGGCGCGTGAAAGACACCTTCAAAGTGCCCACCTACGCCTACCAGGTCAGCGGCGAGTACGCCATGCACATGGCGGCCTTCGAGGCGGGCTGGCTGTCAAAGGACGCCATCATCCTGGAGTCGCTGCTCGGCTTCAAGCGCGCAGGCTGCGATGGCATCCTCACTTATTTTGCACGGGAAGCCGCACAACTCCTGCAACAATGACAGGACGCCACCCGCTACTGGCGGTCATGCTGGCTGCACTGCTTGCAGGCTTTTATGTCGCCCGGGCGCAGGCCGAGTGTGCCTGCCTGTGGCAGGGACCGTTCGCCGACGTGCAGGCCGATACCGACCTGGTTGTGTCGGGTCAGGTGGTGGCAGAGCAAGGCAATTCCATTGACCTGGCGGTGCAACGCGTACTGCGGGGGAGAAACTATCTGGACACCATCCGCATCTGGCTGGATACCGGCGATGGCTGTCGGGCAGAGGTTGGCACCTTCCCCCTGTCTTCCCGGTGGGTGATGGCACTGGATCGCATCGACACGGTGCCCGAAGGCGGCTTCAACCCGAGCACGCCCGACCAGAGTTACGGTCGGGCAGGGGATTACAGCCTGTCTCGCTGCGGCGGCTACTGGCTGCGCCAGGCGGAAAACCTCGTCAGCGGCAATCTGGTGCACGGAGCGCGCTGGGAGCGGGACCCGAAAATGTCGCCGGTGTTGCTGGACCTGGTAGCGGCCTTCGTTCAGGGAGATCTGGACCGGGAGGCGCTGGAGGAAGCATCGCGGGTTAACCCCGAGTTGCAGGAACTGATACTCAATACCCGACTGTTTCTGCGGCAAGGCTACTAGCGGGCAGCAGGGTCAGCAGCTCGTCCAGCATCATCAGGGAAAGCCCCCAGATCGTGCGCCCCTCATAGCGGTAGCACGGCAGGGTGAAAGACGCGCCCGACCCTTTCCAGGTCAAGCTGTCGCGGTTCCCGGCGTCAGCCAGAAACGCGACCGGTATCCAGATAACCTCGTCCACCTCATAGTTGGGTTTGAAGCGGGCCTCCCGCTCAAGCCGGAACAGGTAGGGTGAGATCACCATAGGCCGTTTCCGCAGCCTTGGGTGCGTCATGATTTCCGACAGGCGACCAATGCAGGTTGACGGGTCCAGTTCGTGTCCGATTTCCTCCCGGGTTTCACGCAGCGCGACATCAAGGCCATGGCGGTCCTGCCGCTCCATGCGCCCGCCGGGAAATGCCATATGCCCCGACCAGGGATCGCCTTCGTGCTCGGCACGCTTGATCATCAACACCTCGGATTGGCCCTCACGCTCCCGCAGGATCATGGCCACCGCGGAGCGCTTGAGCACCGGGCGCAACAGCTTCCGGCGCGGCCGGTGCTGTGCCAATGCTGCCTCGATGTAGTGCAAATTTGCGCTCAAGGGGATGTCCCGGGGTTCTACACCCCTTAATTTAGCCAGCACGACATGACAGTGACAAGGCGTTGCGGTGTCAACCAATTGACCACTGCTGCGTTTATGGGGTTTACGAGCCTGAAACTGCGCTGTGCTACGATCATGAATAATGCTTCTATCTGCTTAAGCTGGAACGCCCGGGACCGGGAAAACCACGGAGACGCCGCGGTGTACAACCAACGCGCCATGAATGATTTTTTGCGCGGCATCGAACGCCGCGCGCTGAAAATGGCGGAGCTCTCGGTTGGCAATCGCGACGACGCGCTGGAAGTCGTCCAGGACACCATGCTGGGGCTGGTGAGACGTTACCGCCAACGACCCGAGAGCGAGTGGAAACCGCTGTTCTATCGTATCCTGCAGAGCCGCATCAACGACTTTCATCGACGTCGCGCGGTACGGCAACGTATCGTGTCACTGGTGGCGGGACAGGGTGACGAGACAGCGCCAGACCCCATAGAGCAAGCCTCGGCCGGCGAGCGGGCCGGACCCGCGGAGTCCCTGCAGCGGGAAATCGCCAACCAAGCCATGCTGGATGCCATAGCGGCCCTGCCCACCCGCCAGCAACAGGCCTTCATGCTGCGGGCCTGGGAAGGCATGCCTGTGGCGGATACCGCAATTGCCATGCGCTGCAGTGAAGGAAGCGTCAAAACCCATTACAGCAGGGCACTCAGCGCCCTGCAGCATGCGCTGGCGGAATTTTCCGATAGTGAGAAGACACACCATGAATAATCAGAACCGGCCCGCCGACCGCACAGAAGCGCAGCTCACTGACCGGTTGGTGGCCAGCCTGGATGACAGCCTGCACGACTACGATGGGGAGACACTGTCGCGACTGAACCGTGTCCGGCAGGCAGCCCTAGAGGAACCGATGCACAGACCCTGGAGGCGCGCACTTATCCCCCTGGCTGCGGCGAGTCTTGCGGGCATCGCCGCCTTTATCGCCACGCCACTGTTGTTGCAGACGGACGATCCCGCCTCGCCGGCAACGTATACCGCAGCAGACGATGCGGAACTGGTGGAGAACCTGGACCTCGTATTGTGGATGATGGATGCCGAGGACCATGCGAGCTAGCCTCAGGATCGTTGTCATCGTATTGGGCTTGCCGCTCGCGCTATCAGCCGCCGCCGACGCACCCCTGTGGCAGCAGCTTTCGCCGGACCAGCAGCGGGTGCTCAGCAAGCACGCGCAGCAGTTCGACAGTATGCCCGAGCAGCGGCGCCAGCGGCTGGCCGACAATGCGGCGCGCTGGAACTCACTCACACCGGAGCAAAAACGCGAGGCGCGCGCACGCTACCAGGGGTTGCGGGAACTCAGTCCCGAGCAACGGCAGGATCTGCGCCAGCGCTGGCAGGCCCTGGCCCCGGAGCAACGCCAGCGCCTGCGCAAACGGCTGGCTAAAATGACGCCTGAACAACGCGAAGCCGCGCTAGCCCGTATACTGGATCGCCAGAGCAACCGCGCCGAGTAATGGACACCGCTGCAACCCCCTTCCTCCAGCTGGAGGACGTGCACTATACCTACCGTGCCCTGCCCAGCTTGCAACAGTTGAGCTGGTGCTGGCTGCCCGGCCAACAATGGGCCTGCCTGGGCCCTAATGGCGCCGGCAAGACCACTCTCGCGGGATTGCTGTGTGGCCAGCTCCGCCACGGCAGCGGCCGTATTGAAAAATCGCCATCGCTGCAATCCGGGGGCTGCAGTTACGTCTGCTTCGAGCAACAACAGGCATTGTGCGACAGGGACAACCGACTGGATGATTCCGAGTTCCGCAGCGATGCGCGGGACCCGGGCACCACGGTGGCGCAAGCCCTGGGTACCCGCCTGGAAGGCGACAGCACGGCACAGGCCTGGGTAGAGCGGCTGGGCATCGGCCATATTCTTTCGCGCGGTTTGCGTTTCATATCGACCGGGGAAATGCGCAAGACCCTGCTGCTGCGGGCGATACTGCAGGACCCTGCCCTGCTGATCCTGGACAGTCCCCTGGACGGCCTGGACCTTGCCAGTCAAACCGTCATGAAAGAGGTTATGGAGAGCCTGCTGCAGCGTGACACCAGGATGCTGCTGCTCACCCGTAGGCTGCAGGACCTGCCGACGGGTATCACACACCTGCTGGTTCTCGATCGCGGCGAAGTGGTTGCGGCCGGCCCCCGGCAGGAGGTGCTGCAAATGGACAGTGTGCAGGCCTTGATGAACCCGCCGCCGCTGCACTTCTCCGCACTGCCGGCACCCGCGGCGCGGGACTATACGCTGCTGCCTGACACCCCCCTGCTGGCCTTGCACAAGGTTTCCGTAAGCTATGGCGATACCGCTGTGCTGCGGGAGGTTGACTGGACCTTCCAGCCCGGCCAGCACTGCCACCTGTCCGGGCCGAACGGCTGTGGCAAGACCACCTTGCTGAACCTGATCACGGGCGACAACCACAAGGCCTACGGCCAGGACGTCAGCCTGTTTGGCAGACGTCGCGGTAGCGGCGAGAGCGTTTGGGAGATCAAGCAGAAATTCGGTGTGGTTAACACCCAGCTGCACCTGAACCATGCCCGCGGCATGCGCGTTGCGGACGTCGTCGTCAGCGGATTCTTCGATTCCGTGGGCCTCTACGATGACTGGGGCGGGAAACAGCTGGAGATCGCTCGGGAATGGCTGTCTGCCCTGGGCCTGGCGGCGCAGGCAGCGGCGCCCTTCGACACCTTGTCGTTCGGGCTGCAGCGCATGGTGCTGCTGGCCCGGGCCATGGTCAAATCACCTGCGATACTGGTGCTGGATGAGCCATGCCTGGGCCTGGACGCCCACCACACTCGAACCATTCTTGATGCGGTGGACCATATCGCCGATCACAGTGATACCCAGCTGATCTTCGTGAGTCACAGCGCCGGCGAGTTGCCGCGCTGCATCAACCAGTGGCTGGAGTTCGTCCCCAGGGAAGACCACTTTGAGCTGATCTGTCGGCAGCAGCCTCAGGGCGCCGCCAACGCGCGCAGTTGATCGCAGTCCTGCGCCTGGCAGAACAGCAGTCCCCTCTCTGCCATGGCCCTTGCCGAGGCATGCTCGCCCCGCTTCTGCAGCAGTGTCGCCAGGGCGAGGTACGCAGCGGGGTTTGAAGGATCCAGCCTTTGAGCCCGCTGCAACAGGCCCTGGGCCCTGGCGTCATCGCCGGACGCCATTGCCCGCTCCGCCTGGCGCAGCAGATCCTCGCCTGCCTGCCGCTGCCCGCTGGGCACTTCCGGGGCCCTGGGCTCGACAGGGGTCGCCGGTGCACCTGAGTCCTGCCCGGCGCCCGGCGCACCCGCAGAGCCTTGCCCGGGCGGAGACGACGGCGCACCGGCGCAGGCTGACAAGGCCAGCACGAGTACTACTGAAAGACCTCGCGAAACCATCTGAATACTCCATTGCCGCGATCGCTGCAGGGGGCCTGGGCCTGCGGTTGCGACCCCTCTATAAATGGCAGCAAGCGCGCACCGGCACAGCGCTCATCGGAGAGCTTACCACTGGCCTCATCCACCCAGTAATGCTTGATCGTCGCAGGCGCGCGGTAAGCCAGCCCCGCCCGACTGGCTGCCGCCATGAAGTGCGCCCAGATCGGCGCCGCCCCGGTGGCACCGGTAAGACCCGTGGGCGCATTGTCATCCCGGCCCACCCAGTTGACCGCCAGCAGGTCGCCGCTGAAACCTGCAAACCAGGCATCCCGGTTATCGTTGGTGGTGCCGGTTTTGCCCGCCACATCAAAATCTGCCGGCAAGCTGCGATACACAACCCGCCCGGTGCCCTCCCGCACCACTTCGCGCAAGCCGTAGTGCAGCAGGTGCATCGCCGCCGGGTCTGCCACCCGCGCGTAATCCAGGGTACTGCGCTTGAGCAGCTTGCCCTGCGCGTCCACCACCTCGCGAATGGTCTGCAGGGGCAGCGCAAAGCCGCCGGCAGCAATCGACTGGTACAGCGTCGCCACCTCGACAGGCGCCACCCCGCCCGCGCCCAGCAACATGGCCGGGACATCGGGCTGCGCGCGCTCGAGGCCCAGGCGCCTGAGTGACTCGCGCACGCGATCGGTACCCAGTTGCATGCCAAGCCGCGCGGTCGCCTGGTTGTAGGAGTGCGTCAGGGCCGTGTGCAGCGGCACCTGCCCGTGTGATTCCCGCTCGAAGTTCTCCGGCTCCCAGCGCGCACCTGCACCCAGGTCCACAGACACCGGGCTATCATCCAACAGGCTGGCCAGCGTCCAGCGCTGGGGCTGCTCCAGCGCGGTCAGGTACACCACGGGCTTGATCAGTGAGCCCATGGGGCGAATGGCATCCAGCGCGCGATTGAAACCGGCAAACCGGGGCTTGCGTCCGCCGATCAGCGCGACCACCTCTCCATTGTGGTAGCGGGTCACCACCATGGCAGCCTGCAGCTTGTCCTCTCTGTCGAGCCCTGATAGCACCTCGGTAACGGCGGTTTCCGCCATGCGCTGCAGCTGCGGATCGAAACTGGTAAAGACTCTGAGTCCGCTGGCGACGAGATCCTGCTCGCGGTAGTCGCGCCGCAACTGGCGGCGCACAAGATTGAGATAGGCGGGAAAAGTATTGATGACCCGGGGACGCTGGCTGATATCCAGCGGCATGGCGGAGGCGACCGTGTGCTCCGCCTCGCTGATTACCGATTGCTCGCGCATGACGTCCAGCACCAGGTTGCGTCGCGCCAGCGCAGTGTCCGGATTGCGCAGCGGGTTGTACAGCGACGGACCTTTGACCATGCCGATCAGCAGGGCCTGCTGGTGCAGGCCCAGGGTTTCCAGCGGGGCATCAAAGTAGTGCCGTGCGGCGAGCCCAAAACCGTGAATGGCCCGCGGCCCGTCCTGGCCCAGATATACCTCATTGAGGTACGCCTCAAGAATCTCTGACTTGTCCGCGTGCAACTCAAGCATCAGCGCCATCAGGGCTTCGATTAGCTTGCGCAGCAGGCTGCGCTCCCGCGAAAGGTAATAGTTTTTGACCAGCTGCTGGGTGATGGTGCTGCCACCCTGCACCAGTCGCCCGGCCCGCAGGTTGGCCAGCGCCGCTCGCAGAATGCCAGTGGGTGAGATGCCGTGGTGCTGCTGGAAGCCCCGGTCCTCTACCGCCAGCAGGCCCTCCAGCAGCGAATCCGGCACCTCTGCCAGGCGCAGCAACAGGCGATCCTGGTGCCGCGGGTATATCCCACCGATCTGCAGGGGTTCGAGTCGAAACAGCGGTGCGCGCCGCTCATCAACCCTTACCTGGGACACCCTGTCACCGGCAAACCGCAGCTCTACCCGCGCCGGCGGCTGCCGTCCGTCTGCAAATGCAAAGCTGCGCGCGTGAAAGGCAAGCACCTCACCTGTACGCCGCTTCTGGCCACTCCCGGACAGGGTGGCGCTATCGCGATACCCCAGCAGTTCAAGCTCATAGTCCAGCGCCTCCGGCGATAGCACCAGGCCGGGGTAGAGTTCCAGCGGGCGTGCAAAAACGGTGGCGGGAGTTTCCCAGCGTCGCTGGTCAAACGAGGCGCTGACCAATGCGTCCAGATAGGCCAGGGTAATAGCCAGCAGCAGGGCCAGTACCAGGAGGACTTTCGCAGTGAGCGCGCGGGCGCGGGACGAGAACATGTCGCCGCATTTTACACCAGAGTGGCGACACCCCCAGTCATTCCGCATAATGCGCGCTTTTGTCAGGAAAGGCGGCGATGAAAGAGTACAAGGTCTACGGCCTGGGCAACGCCCTGGTGGATACGGAAATCCAGGTAGCGGATGAAGAACTGGCCCAGCTCGGGGTCGAGAAGGGCTTGATGACGCTGGTGGATGCAGAGCGACAGCAGGCGCTGGTCGATCAGCTTGAAGGGCACCTGGTGGCTGCCAAACGCGCCAGCGGCGGCAGCGCTGCAAACACCTTGATCGCCGTATCCCGCTTCGGTGGTCGTACCTTCTATTCCTGCAAGGTCGCCAATGACGAAAACGGCGATTTCTACCTCGCTGACCTCGAGGCCGCTGGTGTGGACCACAACTGGCACAGTGATCGCGAAGACGGCACCACCGGGCGCTGCCTGGTGCTGATATCACCCGATGCCGAGCGCAGCATGAACAGCTTTCTCGGCATCAGCGAAACCCTGGATACCTCACACCTGGATCCGGAGGCGATCGCTGACTCAGAGTACCTCTATATAGAGGGTTACCTGGTCACATCACCCACCGCGCGCGCCGCAGCCATCGCTGCGCGGCAGCACGCGGAAACCGCCGGCACGCTGACTGCGCTGAGTTTCTCCGACCCCGGCATGGTGGAATTCTTCCGCGACGGCCTCGCCGAAATGATCGGTGATCGCGGCGTTGACCTGCTGTTCTGCAACGAGGCCGAAGCCCTGGGCTGGGGCCAGACCACCGAGCTGGGCGAAGCGGTTGAGGCACTGAAGCAGGTTGCCCGGCAGTTTGCCGTTACCCTGGGGGCCCGGGGGGCGCTGTTGTTCGACGGAAAGGACTTTATAGAGGTGCCCGGCAGCCCCTGTGAGGCGGTGGACAGCAACGGCGCGGGCGATATGTTTGCCGGCGCGTTCCTGCACGGCATTACCCACGGCAGGAGCTTTGAGAGCGCAGGCCGCTTTGCCAGCCTGGCGGCGTCGCGGGTGGTATCGCGCTTTGGTCCCAGGTTGAGTGCCAGCGAGCACGACGCCGTGCTGGCAGAGTTCGCCGCGCTGGAGAACGGCTAGAACAAGGCCTGCTGACGGCCGCAAATGGCCTCAAAAGAGGTATCCAGGAAGCGCAGTATGCCGTCGGCGGCCGGCGCGAGCTGCCGCTCCAGATAGTGACCGTAGTCAAGACCGGCGCGGGCGGCCGCCACCGGCTCGGCACCGGCGTGGGTTATCACGTACTCCACCCAATCGCCCCGACCGGGCGCCTGTCCCTTGCGCGATGCGAGCAGCCTGGCCGCCTGCACATGGGGCGGAATATTTCGTTCATAGTCGGAGAGCCGCCGCCGCAAGCGCTTGCGGTAAACCAGTTCGGCGTCCAGCTCTCCCGCCTCCAGTTGCTGCACGATGTCACGCACCCAGTCGGTAAAGGCTTCCCCTTCAAACACGCGCCGATAGAGCTCTCGCTGGAAGCGGCGCGCCAGGGCGGTCCAGTCCGTGCGCACATTTTCCAGCCCCTTGAACACCAGCTCACGCTGCCCATTGCGCTCCACCACCCCGGCATAGCGCTTCTTGCTGCCCTTGTCGGAGCCCCGCACGGTAGGCATAAGAAAGTGAATAAAATGCGTTTCGAACTCCAGCTCCAGCACACTGTCCAGACCGTGCTCACGCGCCAGCCGCTCCCGCCACCAGTCATTTAATTGCGCCTGAAGCGCCAGCCCGTGCTCTTTTGGTGTCGTCGCCTCGCCTGCTGCGACCGCAACGAACACGGAATCCGTATCGCCATAGATCACCCTGTGACCCTGTGCCTCAATCTGCTCGCGGGTGTGCTGAATAATCTGGTGACCGCGACGGGTGATAGAGCTGGCGAGTTTCGGGTCGAAGAAACGGCAGCCGGGCGAACCCAACACCCCGTAAAACGAGTTCATGATGATCTTGATGGCCGTGGACTGCGCCTGGTCACCCCGCGCCTTGGCGCTGTCGCGCCAGCGCCAGAGCTCCTCAATGATGGTGGGCAACAGGTGGCTGCTGCGGGAGAAACGCGCACCGATAAACCCTTCCACCACATCGTCATCTCCAGCCCGGGCCCCCACGGCGAGCCCCATCGGGTCTACCAGAAACGTGCGGATGATACTGGGGTACAGGCTTTTGAAATCCAGCACCAGAACATCCCGGTGCAGACCGGGCTCTGAGTCCATCACAAAACCGCCGGGGCTGGCAGTCAGGTCTTCACTGGCATTGGGAGCGACAAAACCCGCGCGGTGAAGTCGTGGCAAATAGAGAAAATCGAAGGCCGCCACGGCTGCGCCCAGCCGGTCCATGGCCAGGCCCGTCATCTGGCTGCGCGCCACAGCAAACTCCAGAAGCTCTGCATGCTGGAACACATCCCAGACCAATTCGCAGTCACGCAGGTTGTACTCCGCCAGAGCGTCAGGGTCATCCCGGAACAGGTTGGCAATCTCGGCTCCCCGCCCGCTGCCCTTGAGCAGCTTGCCCTCGCCCAGCAGGCTCTGGGCCACGTTCTCCAGTGAGAAACTCTCGAAACGGTACGTCGCCGTTCTCAGTAACTCGATCCCGTCCAGTACCGCGCGCCCCGGAATATACATCGCGCGGCGTTCACCCTCCGCATCCAGTGTGCGCCACTGGGGCGCGCTGCCGTCTCGCCCCAGCCGCAGCGGATATCCCAGTTTGTCTGCCACCCGCTGCAGATACCAAAGATCAAAGTTGATGACATTCCAGCCGATCAGTACATCCGGGTCGTAGTCCGCCAGCCAGTCACAAAACCCGGCCAGCAGCTGCCTTTCACTGTCACAGGGCTCAACCCAGGCATGGCGACTTCCAGCGCAGCGCATAAACACCTTGCGCAGGGGGCCCGCGGAGACACCTATGGAGTACAGCTCGAGACTGTCGATGGAAGTCTCTATATCCAGCGACACGGCGCGCAGCACGGGGTGGTACTCGGCCGCCTGCACCCGGGGCCCGTCGCTGCCCTGCTGCCAGTGCAGCGAACCTCGCACGAAGCGCTCCATCAGGTAGCGATCCGCGGGATTGATATCGGCCTCCAGCAAGGCGATACCGGCAGCGGACAGGCGCTCCCGGGCGTCGCGCAGGGCGCGTTGGCTGGCGAAGTACAAGGCAGTGACAGGTTGGTGTGCGAAATCCTTGAGCGCAAGCGACTCCTGCCTGCGCGGCCCGTTGCGGCCCAGCAGCGCCAGGGCTGCAGGCACATCCCGGGAGGGCAGAAAGCACACCGCCTCCTGCCCGGGAATCGTGAGCAGCTGCGGACCCTGGTCCGTGCTCAACCAGAACTGCAGCTCAATGCCCGACGGCCTGTCTACCCAGTGACGAGTAACCAGAAAGCCTGTGTCAGGGTCAGCCACAGCGTCGAAGGGAGAATGAATGTTGAGTCATCTTGCCCATGAGGCTATACAATTCAGCGTGCAATCCATACATCGGGGTTTCTGGAAAGCTGTCATGACCAAACCTACCATCAGCGACGATCCGCTCTACCAGCTCCTGCGCAATGAACAGATACGCGAATTCAATGAGCAGCGCGACAAGCTGGATACCAGCCAGCTGAAGAGCGGTGACTACCGGGGCCGAGACCTGCGCAACATGAACGCAACGGGTCTGGATTTCAGCGACTCCTACTTCCGCAACAGCGATCTGCGCGGCATCGATTTTCGACAAACCAACCTGGAAGGTGCCAGCCTCATCGACGCCAAGGTCTCCGGCGTGTATTTCCCCGATGCCCTCAGTGCCGAGGAAATTCGACTGTCGCTGGAAACAGGTACCCGTCTTCGCTATCGAAAAGACACAGAGTAAAGCCGTCAGGTATCGGACAAGAGCCTTCAGCCATCGGTAAAGAGCCTTCAGCCATCGGTAAAGAGCCTTCAGCCATTGGATAAGAGCCTTCAGCCATCTGACAACAGCCGCCGCAGGTCAATAATCGCCGCATTCGCCCTGCTGATATAGGAGGCCATCACCAGCGAGTGGTTGGCCACCAGGCCAAACCCCGAGCCATTCAGCACAATCGGGCTCCACACCGTCTGCTGGGTCGCTTCCAGCTCGCGGATAATCTGCTGCAGGCTCACCAGCGCATTCTTCTTTGCCAGCACGTCGGCAAAATCGACCTCGGCGGCACGCAGGAAATGGATCAGCGCCCAGGTTGAGCCGCGCGCACTGTAGAAGACATCGTCAATCTCCAGCCAGGGCGTGCGTACCTCAGTGTCACTGGGCGCGGGCGTTGCCTGCACGGCCTCTGCATCCCCTGCCAGATCTGTGTTCAGGCGTCGCTGCCCAACGCTCGCACTGAGGCGCTGCGACAGGCTGCCCAGCCGCGTTTCCACGGTGGCCAGCCAGTAGGCGAGGTTGTCCGCCCTGGCGTAAAACTGCGCATCGCTCACCGCCGGGTCGGCCAACCGCAACGCATAGCTGGAGACCCGCCGAAGACCATCCCGATACTCCCGCTCGGATGCTGGCAACATCCAGCTGTTGGCCTTGAAGTTCAGTAATGGCTCAGCCTGCGCCAGATCCACGTCTTCCTTGGACTGGGATTGCGAGCGGCTGTAGGACTCGCGCATGGCGCGGGCAAGGTCGCGCACCTGTACCAGTGCGCCGTACTCCCAGTTGGGCATGTTGTCCAGCCAGACGCCGGGGGGGAATACATCGTTGCGCGTGAATCCGCCGGGCTTCTCGAGCAGGGTTTCGGTAACGCCCACCAGGGTGGCCGCCGTCACCGAACCCGTTACCACGCTACTGTTGTTCTCGCGGGCAAAGCGCTGTGCATTCTCGCGCACATCGAACTCCGCGGGCGGCAGGCTCCAGTACATGCCCAGCACCACGGTGACGATAAGGTAGACACCGAGGATACCGGCAAAGCCTCGCAGCCAACCGCCGTCGGGCGCGGCAGCCGTCATGCTGTCGCGCAACTTGCCTACCAGATCGCGAATACTGTCCATCGTGTTACACCTTCTCTGCTATCACGGCTGCGCCGCGTGTCTATTGATGGTGATGATGTTGCTGCGGGCGATCCCCTTCAATAGGCCGCACGTCCACAACAACAGACAGCTCTGCGCCATTGTCCATCTCCAGCACCAGGTCGAGGCTGTCACCTTCCTGAAGTGAGCGCTCCACGTCAAACAGCATCAGGTGGACACCGCCCGGCTGCATCGCCAGCTCGCCCTGTGCGGGAACCGTGAGGCTGTCCAGCTGGCGCATACGCCAGCGACCGGCGGTCTCCACAGACTCGTGGAACTCCACACGCTGCGCCTGCCCGGACCGGGCGCCCACCACACGCCGCGCGGCGGTGCTGTCGTTACGAAGCAGGAGATAAGCAGCGGCTGTCGGCTGCCCGGGGGGCATGGCGCGCATCCAGGCCTCGACCACCTCGGCCGACCATGCCGGCGACAGGAACGACATGAGAACAATCAGCACTAACGAGCGCATTGTGGCACCTCTTGGAAGGGGGGCGACACTATACCATCTCCGCTGTGCCTTCACTGATACAATGCCCCTTGCCGGGGACGGGAAACTTATCCGCCATCCCGGGTCAAAGCCTTCACCCTGACAAAAGTAGAATGCGTATCAAACCGGTACAGCCACGTAGACGACTGCTTCCCCTTCTGGCCCTGGTGACCCTGCTGGCTGGTGGATTCATACCCGGCCTTAACTCAAACGCGGCCGCCCAGGACGGTCTTACGTCACTCAGCGATATCAGTCGCCTGCGCAGCGACGCCGCTCGCCTCGAGGGGCGCGATGAACCCGCATTCCTGCCGGTGGAGCAGGCCTACCAGCTGGCGCTGGAGGTTACCGATGAGAACTCGGTACGCCTGCTGTGGCGCATTACAGATGGCTATTACCTTTACAAAAAGCGTTTCAGCTTCAGCGCAGCGGATGCTGCCGGTGACATTCCAGTGCGCCCGATCTTCCCACAGGGCGTTGTTCGTGAAGACGAGTACTTCGGCGTCTCTGAGGTGTACTACGAACAAGCGGATATCACGCTTGAGCTGGCGCCCGGCCACGACCGGGTCACGCTGGTCGTCGGCTCACAGGGATGTGCGGACGCCGGTTTGTGCTATCCGCCCCAAAAACAGCGCTTTGACATTGATCTTGCTGAGCGCTCGATTGCCCCCGTGCCCGATGCAGTGGACAGGACCACAGAGCCCGTGGCGCCCCAGAGCTCGGCAACAGCATCGCCGCAGCCAGCGGCTTCTCTGGGCACCCTGGGCTACATGGCACTGCTGGCGTTCCTGGGTGGCAGCATCCTGAACCTGATGCCCTGCGTGTTCCCGGTACTTTCACTGAAAGTGTTCAGCCTTGCCTCCAGCCGGGATGGCACGGGCCACCTGCACGGCTGGGTGTATGCGGCAGGCGTGGTGAGCAGTTTCCTGGCCGTGGCCGCCTTGCTGATCGCCCTGCAAAAGGCCGGTGCCGCCGTGGGCTGGGGCTTCCAGTTACAGGAGCCGCGTTTCGTTGCCTTGCTGGCCTACCTGTTCTTCGTTATGGGGCTCAGTCTGTCCGGCGTTATTGAGCTGGGTGCCCGCTTCATGGGCGTGGGCGACCGCCTTGCCAGCTGCCAGGGTTACACAGGGTCATTTTTCACCGGCGTGCTGGCGACCCTGGTGGCAAGCCCCTGCACCGCGCCCTTCATGGGTACGGCACTGGGTTTTGCGGTGACCCAGTCAGCCGCTGTGGCACTGCTGGTTTTCGCAGCACTGGGCAGTGGCATGGCTGCACCCATGCTGTTGCTGAGCTACAGCCGACGCCTGCGCGAGCGTATGCCGCGGCCAGGGCCCTGGATGGAGACCTTTAAGCAGCTGCTGGCGTTTCCCTTGTATGCCACCGCGATATGGCTGCTGTGGGTGAGCGGCCGACAGACCAGCGTGACCACCGTGGCCCTGCTGTTGTGCGGCATGCTGGCCCTGGCGCTGGGGCTGTGGCTGTGGAAGTGGCCGCGCTGGGGCAGAGCCGGCGGCGCTGTCGCCATACTCTGCGCCCTGCTGCTGATTCCCAGCCCGCTGCTGCAAAGCGGCAGCGGTGCCAGCGAGGCGCAGGCCGGGGCGAATGCCTGGTCACCTGAGCGACTGGATACGCTGCGCGCCGAGGGGCGACCCGTCTTTGTCAATGTCACGGCAGACTGGTGCATCACCTGCATTGCCAACGAGCGCGGGACGCTGGCCACAGAACGGGTTGAAACCGCCATGGCGTCAGCCGGTGTTACCTACCTGGTGGCAGACTGGACTGACTACGACGCCGATATAGCCGCGTTCCTGGCACAGTTTGGCCGCAACGGTGTCCCCCTCTACCTTTTGTACAGCGGCAACCCGTCGCAGCCTCCGCAGATTCTTCCGCAGCTACTGACGCCCTCCATCGTGCTGGAGGCGCTTGCCCGCGGCGAACCGGGGAGGGGCTAGCCAGCGCCGCGCGAGGACGCGACCCAAAGAAATACCACCTAACTTCCGCGAAAATGTATGTAACGTGCGTTAACTTGTCGGTTTTCTAGTGTTTTCACTAGACGCGACCCCGGCTGGGGTGCAAAATCGGCCTTTACATATTCGCAACGCGGGCGGTACCGCCATGGCATCGATCCTGGTCCTGCACGGGCCAAACCTGAACCTGCTGGGGTCGCGAGAGCCGGAGATTTACGGCAAGGAAGATCTCGCCTCCATCAATAGCGCGCTGCAGCAGCAGGCGCAGGAGGCCGGCCATCACCTGATGGCCATGCAGAGCAATGCCGAATATGAACTGGTGGAGCGAGTGCAGGATGCACGCCACGAGGGCATCAATTTCATCATCATCAACCCCGCTGCCTTCACCCACACCAGCGTCGCGCTGCGAGACGCGCTGACGGCGGTTGCCATACCGTTTATCGAAGTACACCTATCCAACGTGCATGCGCGGGAAGACTTCCGCCGGCACAGCTACTTTTCCGACATCGCCGTGGGCGTGATTTGCGGGTTGGGCGCCCAGGGTTATTCGCTGGCCCTGTCCGCCGCATTCTCCCACCTGGAACAGAACTGAGGAGGGCCCCATGGACATTCGCAAAGTCAAAAAACTCATAGAGCTTCTGGAAGAGTCGAACATCGACGAGATCGAGATCAAGGAGGGGGAGGAGTCAGTGCGCATCAGTCGCAACATGGGCGCCGCTGTGCCACCCGCCGCCTATGCGCCACCCCCGGTTGCCGCGCCCGCCGCGCCGGCAGCCCCGGTGAGCGCAGCGCCGGCCCCCGCCCCGGAGCCCGCCGCCAGCGAACCGGAAGAGATGGCGGGGCATGTCGTCAAATCACCCATGGTGGGCACGTTCTACCGCTCGCCATCGCCCAGTTCCCCGGCGTTTGTCGAGGTCGGGCAGCACGTGAAGGTCGGCGATGTCATCTGCATCGTGGAAGCAATGAAGATGATGAACCAGATTGAAGCGGACAAGGCAGGCACGATTGAAGCCATCCTGGTGGAGAACGGACAGGCCGTCGAATTTGACCAGGCGCTGGTCACCATCGTCTGATCCTGTTGCCCCCGCGAGGACGCCGCTATGCCGTTGCTTGATAAAGTAGTTATCGCTAACCGCGGGGAGATTGCCCTGCGCATACTGCGCGCCTGCAAGGAGCTGGGGATCAAGACGGTTGCCGTCCACTCCCAGGCCGACAGTGACCTGATGCATGTGCGCCTCGCGGACGAATCCGTCTGCATTGGTCCGCCCTCGTCCACAGAAAGCTATCTCAACATTCCCGCGATTATCTCTGCCGCTGAGGTCACTGACGCGACCGGCATCCATCCCGGCTATGGCTTTCTCGCAGAGCGGGCCGACTTTGCCGAACAGGTCGAGAACAGCGGCTTCACATTTATCGGGCCATCCGCTGATGTGATACGGCTCATGGGGGACAAGGTGTCCGCTATTGAAGCAATGAAGGCGGCAGGCGTCCCCACCGTGCCGGGCTCGGACGGCCCCCTGGACGAGGACAGCGAACGCACACTGGCCGTCGCCCGCAAGATTGGGTATCCCGTTATCGTCAAGGCTGCTGCCGGCGGTGGCGGCCGGGGCATGCGTGTTGTACAGAGCGAGGCGGCCCTGCTGAACGCGGTTTACGTCACCCAGTCAGAGGCCGCTGCGGCCTTTGGCAGCGACAAGGTGTACATCGAGAAATTCCTCGAGAATCCGCGCCACGTGGAGGTACAGGTACTGGCGGACCAACACGGCAACGCCATCCACCTGGGCGACCGCGACTGTTCATTGCAGCGTCGGCACCAGAAAGTACTGGAAGAAGCCCCCGCGCCGGGCATACCCGAGGAGGCCCGCCAGCAGGTGTATGAGTCCTGCGTGAACGCCTGCCGCACCATCGGCTATTACGGCGCCGGCACGTTCGAGTTCCTGTACGAGAACGGCAGCTTCTACTTTATTGAGATGAATACCCGGGTGCAGGTGGAACACCCCGTATCGGAAATGATCACCGGCGTGGATATCGTGCGCGAGCAGCTGTGCGTGGCCAGCGGTATGCCCCTGTCCCTGCGACAGGAGGACGTGCAGTTCCGTGGTCACGCCTTCGAATGTCGCATCAACGCGGAAGACCCCCGTACCTTTATGCCCAGTCCGGGCCGCGTCAATACGTTTCACGCACCGGGAGGCCCGGGCATCCGGGTGGATTCACACCTGTACGACGGCTACACCGTACCGCCCAATTACGACTCATTGGTGGCCAAGCTCATCAGCTACGGCGAAACCCGCGAAATCGCGCTGAACCGCATGCGCCAGGCGCTGGAAGAGCTGGTGGTAGAGGGCATACGCACCAACGCGGAACTGCATCGGGACCTGGTGCGCGACAGTGAGTTCGCCCGTGGCGGTGTGAGCATTCACTATCTTGAGAACCGCCTGAAAACTTGAGGGACGGCCCATGAGCTGGCTGCAGCTAAGGCTGGAGACCGATGCCCGCCACGCGGCTGCTATAGAGGATGCCCTGTTGCAACACGGGGCCCTTGCCGTGACCCTGGAAGACAACGCCGACCAACCCCTGTTCGCCGGTGATCGCCCCACCCAGGCCCTGTGGCAACAAACCCGAATCAGCGGCCTGTTTCCCGCCGACACGGACATCAATGCCACACTTGAGGCCCTGCGCCAGCACGAGGCACTGAACCGGGCGTCGGCCGAATCGATGAGGGCTGACATTCTTGAGGATAAGGACTGGGAGCGGGAGTGGATGCAGCACTACGCGCCGCTGCAGATCCGTCCGGGTTTCTGGCTGTGCCCCTCCTGGATCACACCCCCAGAGAGCGACGCGGTCAATCTGCTGCTGGACCCCGGCCTCGCTTTTGGGACGGGTACGCACCCCACCACCGCCATGTGTCTTGAGGTGCTGGCCGGGCTGGACCTGTCAGGACAGCGCGTTGTGGACTTCGGCTGCGGCTCCGGCATTCTTGCCGTGGCCGCGCTGCTGCTGGGCGCCGATAGCGTACTGGCGACCGATACAGACCCCCAGGCCCTGTCGGCAACCTGGGCCAACAGTGAGCGCAACGGCATAGCGGCGGGTCGTTTGTCCGTGCTGCACCCCGATGGCCTGACCGGCACCGAGGCTGCCGACACGGTGGTAGCCAATATCCTGGCCGGCCCCTTGTGTGAGCTGGCCCCGCAGCTTTGCGCCATGCTGGCAACGCCAGACGCCACCCTGATCCTGTCGGGCATACTCGAGGAGCAAGTAGCGCAGGTCCGCGATAGCTACCCGCTGGAACTTGAGATTGCCGACCAGCGCGACGGCTGGGTGGTGATGCAGGGCCAGCGAGGCGCGTCCGGTGACTGAAGAAACCCTCGCCACCTGCCCGCGCTGTGACAGCAGCTTCACCGTTGCGGCGGCGCAGCTGTCGGCTGCAGGCGGCAGGGTGCGCTGTGGCAACTGCCTGCAGATCTTCGACGCGATCACGAATGAGCTGGACTTCGTCCCGCCGCCGCTGCCCGCCATGGCGCCCGATCTCGACACGCGCAACTTAAGGCCCATGGCCGATTCGCCCCTGCCCACCGCCACCCCCCGCCGCCGCGGCGCGCGCTGGTTGCTGCTGGGACTGCTGGTGTTATTGGCGCTGCAATTGTGGATATCCCCCGCCGCCGAGGACCCCATTGACGGGCTTTCCCTGGCGCGCCTGGTCGTGAGGCCGCATCCTGAGACCCCTGAAGCCCTGCGTGTGGATGCCATTCTGCGCAACGCCGGCGACACACCAAAGCCCTACCCCGGACTGGTGCTGGGCTTTACCAATCGCCAGGGTGAACCCCGCGCCCGCCGCACGTTTACGGCCGCGGAATACCTTCACGGCGGCCGCCAGCCCGGGCTCATGCCTGCCCACAGCGAGGTTCAGGTCTCACTCTCGCTGGCAAACCCCGGCCCCGATGCCGTGAACTATGTCGCGGGCCTGTCAAGCCTACCGCAGCTCAAAAACTAACCAAAAATATCCGATGGCCCCTTGGAGGCCTCTGGGCATCTGAGTATCATATCGCCCCTTTTCAGCTCCCGGACGCCCCACGCCATGCTCGCCATTGGCCCTTACAAGCTGGACAATCCGGTCGCCCTTGCCCCCATGGCCGGGGTCACTGACCTGCCGTTCCGCCAGCTCTGTCGGCGCCTCGGCGCAGGGCTTGTCGTCTCGGAGATGATTACCAGCGACACCCGTTTGTGGAACAGCCGCAAATCCAGGCAACGCCTGCCGCACGTGGGCGAAAGTGAGCCGCGTTCAGTACAGATCGCCGGGGCAGATCCCGCGATGATGGCAGAAGCCGCGCGCCGCAACGTGGAACTGGGTGCACAGATCATTGATATCAACATGGGCTGCCCCGCCAAAAAGGTCTGCAAGCGGGCCGCGGGCTCCGCCCTGCTGCAGGATGAAGCGCTGGTCCGGAGCATCCTCAGCGCCGTGGTGGACGCGGTAGATGTGCCGGTTACGCTGAAGATTCGCACGGGTCCCAGCCCGCAGCAGCGCAACGGCGTAAGCATTGCGCGCATCGCTGAAGACGCCGGCATCGCCCTGCTGGCTGTTCACGGCCGCACCCGGGCCTGTCGCTTCAAGGGTGAGGCAGAATTCGAAACGCTGGCCGACATCTGCAAAGCCGTGGCTATACCGGTGCTGGCGAACGGCGATATCCAGACGCCCGAGCGGGCGCGACAAGTGATGCAAGACACCGGTGCCGCCGGCGTGATGATCGGGCGCGCGGCCCAGGGGCGACCCTGGCTGTGCGGCGATATCGCCCACTACCTTGCCACCGGCACACATCGACCGCAGCTCAGTGAAGCGGCCCAGGCGGCCATCATGCGAGAACACCTTAACGCACTCTACGCGTTCTATGGCGAGTACATGGGACTGCGGATCGCCCGCAAGCATGTGGGATGGTATCTGCAGCAAGCACCCGGCGGCGAATGGCTGCGCGGGCGCTTCAACCTGTTGGAAAGCGCTGAACAACAGCTCGCCTTGCTCGACGACTATTTTTACAAGCAAAACATCAATGAGGATCTGGCAGCATGAGAGTGGGGGAAAGCCTTGGGGAACACACCAACGGGTCAGCCGATAAAGCAGACGCGGCAGCGGGCGGTTCGCACAGCCTGAAACAGCACGTCAGGCAGTGCGTGCGTCGCTACCTGGAGGAACTGGACGGCGAAGACGGCACGGATGTGTACCAGATGGTGCTGGCCGAAATGGAGGCACCCCTGCTCGAAGAAGTCATGCGCCACACGCGCAACAACCAGACCCGCGCCTCGCAGATGCTGGGCCTCAATCGCGGAACACTGCGCAAAAAGCTCAAGCAATACGGGCTTCTGAAAGAGAACGGCAACTGATACAACGGCCGGCGCACAGGCATCTCCACTTCTACACCAGTACGGGACTCACTCGATGACTGATTCGGACCTCGTTCCGGTTAGACGCGCGCTTATCAGCGTCTCAGACAAAACCGGCATTGAAGACTTTGCCCGCAAACTTGCTGCACAGGGCGTTGAGTTACTCTCCACGGGCGGCACCTTCCGCTTGTTGCGAGAGAAAGGCATCGAGGTCAGGGAGATTTCTGACTACACGGGCTTCCCGGAGATGATGGATGGCCGCGTCAAAACACTGCACCCCCGCGTGCACGGTGGCATTCTCGGACGCCGCGGCGTGGATGACGAGATCATGGCGAAGCACGACATCGCACCCATCGACATGGTTGTCGTTAACCTGTATCCCTTCGAAGCCACAGTGGCGAAACCTGACTGCAGCCTCGACGACGCCATTGAGAATATCGACATCGGCGGGCCCACCATGGTGCGCGCGGCGGCCAAGAATCACGCCCATGTCAGCATCGTGGTTAACACTGGCGACTATCCCTGCATCCTGGAAGAGCTGCGCAAGCAGCAGGGTTGCCTGTCGCGGAAGACCCGGTTCGCACTCGCCGTGCAGGCCTTCGAGCACACCGCCGCCTATGATGGCGCCATTGCCAACTACCTGGGCGGCCTGGTGGACAACGGCACAGCCGCCTTCCCGCGTACCTTCAATACACAGTTTCACAAGCTGCAGGAAATGCGCTACGGCGAGAACCCGCACCAGGCGGCCGCCTTCTACAGTGAGCGGAACCCGGAAGAGGCATCGGTGGCGACCGCAAACCAGCTTCAGGGCAAGGCCTTGTCCTACAACAACGTGGCGGACACCGACGCCGCACTGGAATGTGTCAAGAACTTCGCCGAGCCCGCCTGCGTTATCGTGAAACACGCCAACCCCTGCGGCGTTGCCGTCGCGAACGACCTGCTCAGCGCCTATGAACGGGCATTCGCCACAGACCCGGAATCCGCCTTCGGCGGCATTATTGCGTTCAACCGGCAACTGGACGAAAAGACCGCTGCGGCCATCGTCGCGCGTCAGTTCGTGGAGGTCATCATCGCCCCCAGCATCAGCGACGGCGCCCTCAAAGCCACCGCTGCCAAGGAGAACGTGCGCGTGCTGGCCTGCGGTGAGTGGGATACGGCATCACCGGCGCTGGACTACAAACGCGTAACCGGTGGCCTGCTGGTGCAGCAGCGTGACCTGGGTATGGTGACCGCAGAGGATCTGAAGGTCGTCACCCGGCGCCAGCCCACCGAAGCCGAAATGCGCGATCTGTTGTTCGCCTGGCGGGTGGCTAAATACGTGAAGTCCAATGCCATCATCTACGCCGCCGACGGTGCGACCGTGGGTGTTGGTGCAGGCCAGATGAGTCGGGTGAACTCGGCGCGTATCGCCGGCATCAAGGCCGAACATGTAGGGCTTCCGGTGGCGGGCTCGGTGATGGCGTCGGACGCCTTCTTCCCCTTCCGCGACGGCATCGACAATGCCGCGGCGGCGGGCATCGCAGCGGTTATCCAGCCCGGTGGCTCCATTCGGGATGAGGAAGTGATTGCCGCAGCCGACGAGGCGGGTATGGCCATGGTGTTTACCGGCATGCGCCACTTCAGGCACTGACGCCCGATGCGCGTACTGGTGATCGGCAGCGGCGGCCGCGAGCATGCGCTGGCCTGGAAGGCCGCGCAGTCCCCGGACGTGGAGCGCGTGTTTGTGGCGCCGGGCAACGCGGGCACTGCACGCGAGCCCGGCGTGGAAAACCTGTCCCTGCCGGCGGATAACTTTCCGGCGCTGGCCGACTTCTGCGAGGCCAACGCCGTCGACCTGACGATTGTAGGCCCCGAAGCCCCGCTGGTCGCGGGTGTGGTCGATTACTTCAGCGAGCGGGGGTTGCGCTGTTTCGGCCCATCTGCGGCGGCCGCGCAGCTGGAAGGCTCCAAGGCCTTCACCAAGGATTTCCTGGCGCGGCACGCAATCCCCACGGCGGCCTACGCCAACTTCACTGAACTGGAACCCGCGCTGGCTTACCTCCGGGCGCAGGGGGCACCGATTGTGGTCAAAGCCGACGGCCTGGCCGCGGGTAAAGGTGTGGTTGTGGCGGAGACCCTGGCCGAAGCCGAGGCAGCGGTCACCGACATGCTGTCGGGCAATGCCTTCGGCGATGCCGGTTGCCGGGTGGTGATCGAGGAGTTCCTGCAAGGCGAAGAAGCCAGTTTTATCGTAATGGTGGACGGCAGCAATGTGCTGCCCATGGCGACCAGCCAGGACCACAAGCGTATAGGCGATGGTGATACCGGCCCCAATACCGGGGGCATGGGCGCCTATTCCCCCGCGCCTGTCGTTACTGCAGCCGTGCACGAGCGCATCATGCGGGACGTGATCCGGCCCACGGTGGCGGGCATGGCCAGCGAGGGCATGCCCTACACCGGCTTTCTCTACGCGGGGCTGATGATTACCGATCAGGGCGAACCCCGGGTGATTGAATTCAACTGCCGCTTTGGCGACCCGGAAACACAGCCCATCATGATGCGCCTGCGCTCCGACCTGTGCGCCCTGTGCCAGCTTGCCCTTGACGGGGCGCTGGATACGGCCGAGGCGGACTGGGATCCCAGGCCGGCACTGGGTGTGGTCATGGCGGCCGGCGGCTACCCCGGCAGTTACGGGAAAGGCTTCCCGATCTCCGGGCTGGAGGAGACAACCGCAGCCGACACCCACGTGTTTCACGCCGGCACCCGCCTTGAAGACGGAAAACTGGTCACCAACGGTGGCCGCGTGCTGTGCGTCACCGCCCTGGGTGACACTATCGCCGCGGCCCAGAAGGCGGCCTATGCCGGCGTCGACCGCATTTGCTGGGAAGACCTGACCTTCCGCCGGGATATCGGCTGGCGCGCCATCGACCGCGAGCGCTAGCGCTAGCACACAGGCGTATCGGCCCGGGTTCCACTACAATGGGGATTATGAAAAAGCGTCAGCTCTCATTCCTGGATCGCGTGATCGATAACGCCGATGTGGTGTTGCGCACGCTCGCCGGCAACGCCAACCGGCCCGGACGGCCCTCGCCCGCGGAGGCAACCGACGAAACCGAACTGTCGCCCGAGGCACGGCGCCACGCGGCGGGCTTGATGCGGGTGAACCACACCGGTGAGGTTTGTGCCCAGGCGCTCTACCAGGGCCAGGCCCTGACCGCCCGCCTGCCGGATGTCCGCGAGGATATGGAGCAGGCCGCCGCCGAGGAAATCGATCACCTGGTCTGGTGCGAGCAGCGGCTCAAGCAATTAGGCAGCCACACCAGCCTGCTCAACCCACTGTGGTACGGCCTCTCATTTTCCCTGGGCGCCGTTGCCGGCATCGCCGGTGACCGCTGGAGCCTGGGATTTGTGGCCGCCACGGAAGAGCGGGTATGCCGTCACCTGGAAGATCATCTGGAGAAGCTGCCGGAAGACGACCTGCGCAGCCGCCGCATTGTCGAGCAGATGCTGGAAGACGAGCGCCGCCACGGCGAGGCAGCGCTGGACGCGGGCGGCACGCCTTTCCCGGAACCCGTCAAACAGGCCATGGCAGGCGTCGCCCGCATCATGACCGGCAGCAGTTACCGGGTGTAACTCAGGCTTCTGCTTCCACCAGCTCGTGACTGTGGGTGACCTCTACGCCCGCGGCCTCCATCATGATGCTGGCGGAACAGTATTTCTCCGCTGACAGCGATACCGCGCGAGCCACCTGGCTTTCCTTGAGCCGGTGCCCGGTTACAACAAAATGCACGTGAATCCGTGTGAACACCGCAGGTACCGCATCAGCGCGTTCCGCCGTCAACTCCGCGCGGCAATCGGTTACCGCCTGGCGCGACTTCTTCAGCATGGACATCACATCGAAGGCTGAGCATCCGCCCAACCCCATTAACAGCATCTCCATGGGACGCACACCCAGATTGCGCCCACCGAGGTCGGGCGGGCCGTCCATCACCACGCTGTGGCCACTGCCGGACTCCGCCAGAAACATGGCGTTATCCACCCATTTCACGGTTGCTTGCATCTCTGCTCCTGCCTGCGAACTACCGCGATTGCAGCAGTAGTACATATTTACATTAACAGTGACTAGTCTACTATAACTGCCACACTGGATAAGGAAGTGATGGTTTGATCAAGCCGCAGATCCTCAACGCGATTCCGAACATTGAGAATTTCCTGCGCTACTGCCAGCGTCAGGACTACAAGCCGAAGACCCAGATTATTCGCAGCGGAGAGATCAGCAACTCCCTGTTCTTCATTCTGGACGGCTCGGTATCGGTGATCGTTGAAGAAGAGGGTGATCACGACCATGACATGGTGGTGAGCTATCTCAATCCCGGTGATTTCTTCGGTGAGATGGGCCTGTACGGCGGTGAGCAAGAGCCCCGCAGTGCCATGGTGCAGGCCAAGACCCAGTGCGAAGTGGCCGAAATCAGCTACGAGCGCTTCCACAAGATTCGCGGCCAGTTCCCGGACATTCTCTTCGCCATTGGCCGACAGATGTCAGAGCGCCTGCGCATCACCACGCGCAAACTCTCCGATCTCGCCTTCGTGGATGTATCCGGCCGCATCGCCCACACGCTTCTGGACCTGTGCCAGCAACCTGACGCCATGACGCACCCCGAGGGCATGCAGATCAAGGTCACCCGCCAGGAACTGGGACGCATTGTCGGCTGCTCCCGGGAGATGGCAGGCCGTGTACTTAAATCCCTGGAGGATGACGGCCTGTTAACCGCCAGCGGAAAAACCATTGTCGTCTACGGTAGACCGGATCTGCAGCAGCGCCAGCTCGCACCCTGACTGCGCCACCGTCGCCACGCCCCGGGCCGGGCTAGAAAAACAGCGCTCGCAGACGCTCCCCCGGATCGTCCGCGCGCATAAAGGCCTCTCCCACCAGAAACGCATTCACCCCGTGATCCTGCATAGCCGCGACGTCATCGCGGCTGTGGATCCCACTTTCCGTGACCACAATACGGTCGTCGGGAATATGCGGCAGCAGGTCCCAGGTTGTCTCCAGCCGTGTCTCAAAGCTGCGCAGGTCCCGGTTGTTGATGCCCACCAGGCGGTTGCCCAGGGCGATGGCTCGCTCCAGTTCTTCCCGGTCGTGTACTTCCACCAGCACGTCCATACCCAGTGACCGCGCCGCCCCACTGAGCTCACCCATCTGCCGCTCTTCCAGGGCGGCGGCGATCAGCAGTACGCAGTCAGCGCCCAGGGCGCGGGCCTCTACCACCTGGTAGGGATCGATAATGAAATCCTTGCGAATCACCGGCAGGGAACAGGCCTCGCGAGCCGCAACCAGATAAGCATCGCTGCCCTGGAAGAAGTCCACATCGGTAAGCACCGACAGGCAGGTGGCACCCCCGGCCTCGTAACTGGTGGCAATGGCCGCAGGATCGAAGTGCTCTCGAATCAGCCCCTTGCTGGGGGAGGCGCGTTTGGCCTCGGCGATAACCGCCGGGCCCTCGCGCTGCAGGATGGCGCGCTCAAAGCCGCGACAGGGCTCCCGGTCGCGCACATCGGCTTCAAGGCTTGCCAGGGAACGGTAGCGCCTGCGCTCGGCCACCTCCTCGGCCTTGCGCAGCAGGATCTGCTGCAGGATGGTCGCGGTCACGCGCCGGATGCCTGTGCCAGCTCGGTGAACTGCGCCAGTTCGCTGACCTTCTGCCAGGCGAGGCCGCTGGCCAGCGCGTCATCGGCCATCTGGATGCCGTCTGCCAGGGTGGCAGCGACACCGCTGAGGTAAATGGCTGCGCCCGCATTCAGGATAACGATGTTAGCCGCCTCCGGGTTCTGTCCTTTCAGCGCCGCCTTGATCAATGCCACGGACCCGGCGCTGTCCGACACCTGCAGTGCATCAATGCTGGTAAGCGGACGACCGAACTCGGTCGGCGAGATATCGTACTCACTGATCGTGCCCTCCCGCAGCTCCACCACGCGCGTGGGGCCGGCGCTACTGATCTCGTCCAGACCCTCGTAGCCGTGCACGACCATCACATGCTCGCTGCCCAGACGCTTGAGCACCTCCACCATGGGCCGACACAGGGCGGGATCGAATACACCGATCAGCTGGCGCTTGACCCCGGCCGGGTTGGTCATGGGCCCGAGCAGATTGAACAGGGTTCTCAGCCCCAGCTCCCGGCGCGGACCCGCCGCGTGACGCATGGCAGTGTGATGCGCGGGGGCGAACATAAAGCCCATACCCAGCTCTTCCACGCAGCGCGCCACCTGCTCGGGGCTCAGGTCCAGTTTCACACCCAGCGCTGCCAGCACGTCCGAACTCCCGCTGCTGGAGGACACGCCACGGTTGCCGTGCTTGGCCACGTGGCCGCCCGCAGCTGCCACCACGAAACAGGCGGCTGTCGACACGTTGAACAGGTTGGCACCGTCACCGCCCGTGCCGCACATATCCACCAGGTGCTCCGCCTTGATGGACACGGGCGTTGCCAGCTCGCGCATGACTTCAGTGGCCGCGGTGATCTCGTCCAGGGTCTCGCCCTTGATGCGCAGGGCGACCAGAAATGCACCGATCTGCGCCGGGGTAGCATCGCCACCCATCACCAGGCGCATCACCGCCCGCATCTCTTCGGTGTTGATATCCGCCGATTCCGCCAGGCGCGCGATGGCTTGCTGCATGTTCATGATGCTGTGATCTCCTGCTCCAGGAAATTGCGCAACAGGTCGTGACCGTGCGCCGTGAGTATGGATTCAGGGTGAAACTGTACCCCCTCGACGCAGAGATCGCGATGGCGCAGGCCCATGATTTCCTCCATGGAACCGTCATCCTTCTGGGTCCAGGCGGTCACCTCAAGGCAGTCTGGCAGGCTCGCCTGTTCCACCACCAGGCTGTGATACCGGGTGGCCTCGAAGGGCTGGCTGAGACCCGCGAAAACGCCCTGCCCGCGATGGTGGATCATACTTGTCTTGCCGTGCATCACCTGCCCCGCGCGCACCACACGACCCCCAAACACCTGTCCGATGCTCTGGTGGCCAAGGCAGATGCCCAACAGCGGCACCCGGCCGGCGAAGGCTTCAATCACCGCCATGGAAACCCCCGCCTGGTCGGGCGTGCAGGGGCCGGGGGATATCACGATTCGCTCCGGCGCCAGTGCCTCGATACCCGCCACATCAATCTGGTCGTTGCGCACGACCTTGACCTCTGCGCCCAGCTCACCGAGGTACTGCACCACGTTGAACGTAAACGAGTCGTAGTTATCAATCATCAGCAACATGGTTTACGCCTCCGACCCCGCAGCCTGCACCATCGCCGCCGCCCGCAGAATGGCACTCGCCTTGTTCAGGGTTTCCTTGTACTCAAGGCGCGGCACCGAATCGGCGACTACACCGCCGCCGGCCTGCACGTACAGCGTCTGGTCCTTGATAACCGCGGTGCGTATCGCAATCGCCGTGTCCATATCGCCCTGCCAGGAGATATAGCCCACGGCACCGCCGTACACGCCGCGCTTTACCGGCTCGAGTTCATCAATAATTTCCATGGCGCGAATCTTCGGCGCGCCGCTCAGGGTGCCCGCCGGCAGGGTCGCCCGCAGCACGTCCACAGCGCTGTAGTCCGCGGCCAGGCTGCCGGTGACATTGGAAACGATGTGCATGACGTGGGAATACCGCTCCACCACCATCTGGTCGGTCAATTCGACGCTGCCGATATTGGCAATGCGGCCCACGTCATTGCGGCCCAGGTCTATCAGCATCAGGTGCTCGGCAATCTCCTTGGGGTCGGCCAGCAGCTCCGCCTCCATCTCACGATCCTCCGCCTCACTGCGGCCCCGGCGGCGCGTGCCGGCAATAGGTCGCACGGTGACCGTGCCTTCCTGCAGCCTCGCTAGAATCTCCGGTGACGAGCCAACGATGTAGAAGTCATCCAGATTGAGGTAGTACATGTAAGGTGAGGGATTGAGGTTGCGCAGGGCCCTGTAAAGATCGATAGGCGCCTCGCTGAAGGGCATGCTGAGCCGCTGGGACGGCACCACCTGCATGACATCGCCGGCCAGGATGTACTCCTTGATCCGGTCCACCGCGGCGTAATACTCCGGCTCGGTAAAATGCGAGGTGAAGCTGCCGTCCGGCACCACGGTGGCACTGCCCTTGGTCGGCAGGGTTATGGCCCCGGGCCTGGGGACGGGGTTCTGCAGCTCTGCGACCAGTGCGTCCAGGCGCGCCTGGGCCACTGACCAGGCATCCTCCCGGGTGCAGTCGGCATTAACCACCAGTCGCAGCGTGCCCGCCAGGTTATCAAACACCAGGATTTCGTCGGCCACCATCAGCAGCACATCGGGCACCCCCAGTTCGTCCCGGGGCACGCTGTCGCGCAATCGCGGCTCCACGTAGCGCACACAGTCGTAGCCAAAGTAGCCCACCAGGCCGCCGTGGAACACCGGCAGGTCCTCAAGATCCGGCACCCTGAACTGCGCTGCGAATGATTCGACGTAGGCCAGCGGATCCGTCACCTCGGCGGCGTCAATGACCGTGTCGCCGTCGATCACCTGCACGCTGTAACCACGCACCTCCAGTCGCCGCCGGCAGGGCAGGCCGATAATCGAATAGCGGCCCCATTTTTCCCCGCCCTGCACAGACTCAAGCAGGAAGGACCAGGGCGCCTGGGCCAGCTTGAGATAAGCCGACAGGGGTGTATCAGTATCCGCGAGGACTTCCCGGCTGACGGGAATCCGGTTGTAGTCCTGTGCCGCGAGTTCGGCAAACAGTTCTGGTGTCATGGAGCATCCTTGGAGCGATGGGCTGGGGAACGTTTTCTGCGGGCGCGCGTCATGCACGACGTCACGCCGGGCGGCTTACCATCGCCAGCGCGTGACCGTGGGCATAGAGAGGCGTCTGGCAACGTTGCCGACGATGTCGGGGTTCCCTGCTGCTTTCACAGCGATCTCCAGGAAGTGGGATGCATGCATTGTACCGGAGGCGGTACGTCACGCAACGGCAGCGAGCTCTGCGCGCATGGCGTCAATCACCACGCGATAGTCCTCTGCGTTGAAGATGGCCGAGCCGGCGACAAAGGTATCGGCACCTGCCGCGGCAATCTCGCGGATATTCGCGGCGGAGACCCCACCGTCGACCTCAAGCCGGATATCGTAGCCGCTGCCGTCAATCAGGGCTCGCGCCTCCCGCAGCTTGTCCAGTGTTGCGGGTATGAAGGACTGGCCGCCGAATCCGGGGTTCACCGACATCAGCAGTATCATGTCCACCTTGTCCATGACGTAGCGCAGCGGCTCCAGCCCCGCCGCCGGGTTGAACACCAGACCCGCCTTGCAACCGGCGTCGCGAATCATTTGCAGGGTGCGATCGACGTGTACAGAAGCATCGGGATGAAACGTGATATAGCTGGCACCCGCCGCGGCGAAGTCGCCCACCAGCCTGTCCACGGGCGACACCATCAGGTGCACGTCGATGGGCGCGGTCACGCCGTAATCCCGCAGCGCCTTGCACACCATCGGGCCGATAGTCAGGTTGGGTACGTAGTGATTGTCCATGACATCGAAATGCACGATGTCGGCACCGGCGCTCAGCACCGCATCCACCTCTTCCCCCAGCCGGGCAAAGTCCGCGGACAGGATAGAGGGGGCTATCTGGTAGTCAGGCATGCAGTGGCCCCTGAAAATCCGGCATTCTAAAGGATGCCCAGATCGGCATCCAGCGCCCTGAGGCGCTCGGGTGTTCCCACATCACACCAACGGCCCGCGTAGTGCTCGCCGCTGAGCGCCCCCCGCGCCACGGCTGCCTCCAGCAGGGGCAGCAGGGGGCGCTTGCCGGGCGCCACGCCGGCAAAGAAAGCCGGCGCGTAAACCCCGATACCCGCATAGGTATGGCGAGGGCTCTCCCGGCGGTCCAGCAACCCCGATGCCTGCAGATGAAAGTCGCCGCCGGGATGGTGCGGCGGGTTGTCCACCAGCAGCAGGTGCGCGCCGCCCGCCGGCACTGCCGCATTGCGCAGGGCATGGAGCGGGTAATCCGTCCAGACGTCCGCATTGACCACCAGAAATGGCTCGGCGCCCAGCAGCGGCAGGGCCTTGACGATGCCGCCGGCAGTTTCCAGAGGCTGCTGCTCCCGGGAGAAGCGGATCGCCACCCCGGCCGCCAGGGCCGGCGCGAAATGCGCTTCGATTTGCTCCCCCAGCCAGGACACGTTGATAACGAACTCCGTGAACCCCGCCGCTTGCAGTGCCTCCAGGTGGTAGTCGATCAGCGCCTTGCCGCCCACCTGCAGCAGCGGCTTTGGCGTGGTTTCCGTCAGCGGCCGCATGCGTTCGCCGAAACCCGCCGCCAGCAGCATCGCCTTCACGAGGGTGAGCCCCAGTCGCGACCCGCCAGCTGCGGCCTGAGCTCGGCGCGCCACCAGCGGGCAAAATCGGCAAAATCGGCGTAAGCCTCCAGCACCTCCTCGATATAAACCAGCACCTGCGGAATATCACCCAGATAGCGGTCGCGGCCGTCCCGCAGCGCCAGCCGGGTGAAGTTGCCCAGCACCTTGAGATGACGCTGCAGTCCGATCCAGTCGAACCAGCGCAGGAATTCAGCCTCGGTATCCGCCGCAGGCAGCCCTGCGGCGCGCCGCTGCTCGCGAAACGCCAGCGCCCACCGGCGCACCTGGGCCGGAGGCCAGCGCAGGTAACAGTCTTTCAGCAGGGACACGAGGTCGTAGCAGACAGGACCACTTACTGCGTCCTGGAAATCGATCAGCCCCGGCGGGCCGTCAGGCTGCGGCAGCAGGTTGCGGCAGTGATAATCGCGGTGCACAAACACCTGTGGCTGGGACAGTGCGCAGTCAATCAGCAGGTCGTTCAGGTCAGACAGCAGCTGCGGCGGCAGCGCCACCTCCAGAAATGCCTCGCAGAACCAGTCGGGAAAGCGCGACAGCTCTTCTTCCAGCAGGTCGGCGCTGTAGGCGGGCAACCCGGTCGGGTCGACCGCCTGTACACGATGCAGCAGAGGCAGCGCGCCGGCGTAGTCGCTGGAGGGTGCCGCCAGGTCCAGCACATCGAACAGCAGGGACTCACCGAGATCGTCCAGAACCATAAAGCCCTGCACAGGGTCCAGTGCATGCAGTGCAGGCACCCGCAGGCCGGCCTGCTCAAGTCGCTCGCGCACGGCGGTGAAAGCCGCTGTGTTGGATACCGCTGGCGGCGCGTCCACGCAGATCCGGCTGTGCCCGCCGTGACGCAGGCGGTAGTAGCGACGTCCACCGGCATCCCCTGCCAGCGGCAGCCACGGCGCGTCCGCCGGCCAGGCCGTATGCACCAGTGCAAAGTCCCGCAGGGCTTGCTCTCGCGGCGGGCTCAGCATGGGCATGCCTGCCGAGAATGCTTTATCATGCCCACCCCTTACGTTCCGGAACCAACACTGCGCGTGCCCATGCTCAAGCCACGGCCTTTCGGCCGCCTGTCCGGCGTTTCCGGAATCCTGATGCTTGTTACCTGTGCGGGCATCGGCATGGCGGCTGAAAACAGTGAGGATAGCAGGCCCTGCCCGGCGCCAGCCAGCGAGCCGGCCTGCGCCGGCGCAGCGCCCGTGCTGGACTGGACCGGGCTGCTGGAAGAGGGCCGAACCGCACTGCGCAGCCAGCGCTGCGGCGGCAGCTATCTCGATCCCCTGCGAAACCTTGATACCCGCCAGGACCCCTCGCTGGCGGAAATTGAGGCCGAGGCGCCACGCTCTGAAATGCAGGGCGACATCATCCGTTTTTCCGGCGGGCTGGAAGCGCGCCAGGGCTATCGCAGGATCCGTGCCTCGGAGGGGGAGTACAACCGCAGTACCGGCATGGCCACCCTGCTGGGGGATGTGGAAGTACGGGAACCCGGGGTGCTGCTGCGCGGCGCGACCGGCTCGGTGGACGTGGAAAAGGATGAGGCGCGGCTGACGGCCAACCAGTTCGTGCTGCACAACAATCACGTGCGCGGCGGTGCCGACCTGGTGCTGCGCCGCAGCGATGGCATCATCGAACTGGACGATGGCTATTACACCTATTGTCCGCCGGCCAATGAGAATTGGCTGCTGCAGGCAGGCGACATAGAGCTCAACCCCGAGGCGGGCGTGGGCACGGCCCGGGACGCCAAAATCACCCTGGACGGTTTCCCGATTTTCTACACGCCCTGGATCCAGTTTCCCCTGGACGACCGGCGCAAGTCCGGGTTTCTGTTCCCGGAGATCACCGACGATTCCAACGGCGGCCTGGACCTGGCGGCGCCCTATTACTTCAACCTCGCCCCCAACATGGACGCCACTTTCACGCCCCGCCTGATTACCGATCGGGGCCTGCTCAGCGAACTGGAGTTTCGCTACCTGTCCGAGGACCTGGGAGCCTGGACCCTGGGCGGTGCCTACATCGCCGGCGATGAGCAATACCAGCTGGACGTGCCCGGACAGGATGGCGACCGCTGGCTGGCCACCGCCGACCAGCGTGGCCTCTTTGCACAGCGCTGGCGCACGCGCATCGACTTCACCCGCACCAGCGATGACGAGTACTTCAACGACATCGGCACCACCACACTGCAGCAGAAACAATCCACCCACCTGCTGCAGCGCGGGGAAGTGGATTACCTGGGCGACCGCTGGCAGGCCAGCCTGCGGCTGGAAGCCTTCCAGACCATCGCCAGGGATGTGCTGCGAGACCCCTACAGCAAACTGCCGCAGCTTACGCTGACACGTACAGCGCCGCCGAAAGAGTTCGCACCCAACCTGTTGTGGCAATCTGACTACGCCTACTTCGACCACGATGAACTCACCACCGGCCACCGACTCTACAACGAGGTGGGCGTGAACTACCCGATGCGCTGGATCTGGGGGTTCCTCACCCCCACCGCCAAGTACCGGCAACTTAACTACCAGCTGGACGAGGACATCAACTTCAGCGGCGAACGGGACGATACACCCGACGTGGGCGCGCCCATGTTCAGCCTGGACGGCGGCCTGTTTTTTGAACGCGAGACGCGCTGGGGCATGCAGACACTGGAGCCGCGCGTTTACTACCTGTGGTCAGAGCGAGAGACACAGGACGGCCTGCCGAACTTCGACTCCGCCGAACTGACGTTTACCTACAACCAGCTGTACCGGGAGACGCGCTTCTCGGGGAATGACCGGATTGATGATTCCAACCAGGTCACCCTGGGGGTCACAAGCCGACTGCTGGATCCGGAAACGGGCAACCAGACCCTCGCTGCCAGTATCGGCCAGATTTTTTACTTCGACGACCGCCTGGTGAACCTTACCGGTGTTGAGGAACAGGACCTGGAGGGCAGTTCGGCCATTGCCGCGGAGCTGGAACTGGCGCTGGCATCCAACTGGAACTTCCGCTCCGCCTGGCTGTGGAATACCGATGACGGCGAATTGGACCAGTCCACCCTGCAATTCGGCTGGGAGGGGGACAACGGTGCCCTGCTTAACCTGGGCTACAGCTTCCGGCGCAACCGGACCACGCTGAACCAGGGGCTGGATATCGACCAGGTGGACGTATCCGCCTACTGGCCGCTGAGCCGGGAGTGGCGCTTCTTCCTGCGCTCCCTGTACGACCTGGAGGCCAATGACCGGCTCAATGACATGCTGGGAATCGAGTACAATAGCTGCTGCTGGCGGTTGCGCCTGGTGCACCAGCGCTATGTGGATCAGGCCACGAACCGAAACCGTCCCGAACTGGTGGAGTTTGAAAACGCCACTTATCTGGAGTTCCAGCTCAAGGGCCTGGGCGGCCTTGGCACCCGGGTCAGCGAGCTGCTGGAAGAATTCATCCGAGGATACAGCGATAGTGATTTATAACCGCCCCGCCCTGTTCACCGTCTGCATGCTGCTGGGAGTGGTCTGCGCCGGCGCGTTGTCGCCTGGCGCGGCACGCGGCCAGACCCAGATACTGGACTCCGTGGTCGCCATCGTTGAAGACGATGTGATCATGGCCAGCGAGCTGCGGGAAAGGCTGGCGCTGGTGCGGGAAAGCATGGCGCGTGCGGGCGGCCAGATGCCTCCCCAGGAAGTGATCGTGCGCGACACCCTGGACCGACTGATACTGGAGAGCATACAGCTGCAGAAAGGTCGCCGCGTCGGCGTGCGCGTCAGCGACGCCCAACTCAATGGCGCACTGAACCGCATAGCCGCACAGAACAACATGACCCTGGAGCAATTCCGGCAGCAGCTTGAGCTGGAGGGCAAGTCCTACGAGGCGATGCGGGAAAACGTGCGCACAGAGTTCATTATCCAGCGGGTGCAGCAGGGCAACGTCAACCAGCGGGTGGAGATCAGCGACCAGGAGGTCGATAACTTCCTTGAATCCGAAGAGGGCAAGCGCCTGACTGCGGAAGAGTTTCACCTCATCCACGCCCTGCTGCCGGTATCCGACAGCCCGGGCAGTGCCGAAGACGCCGCGGCCGGCGCAAAGGTCAACGTCCTGTTTGCGCGCATCGAGGCCGGCGAGCCCTTCGACCAGGTCATCGGAACCAGCGGGCTGCCCTTCCAGGGCGGCGACCTTGGCTGGCGCACCAGCGAGAACCTGCCCAGCCTGTTTGCCGATGTGGCACCGGGACTGAAGGTGGGCGAAACCGCGGCACCCCTGCGCAGCGCCAGCGGCTACCATCTGGTTCTGCTGGCCGAGAAGCGCGGGGGCGAGATGCTGGTACAGCAGACCAAGGTACGCCACATCCTGTTAAAACCCTCCGCCATCCGCAGCAACGAGGAAACCCGGCAGCTTGCCGAGGATCTGCGCCGCGACATCATAGAAGGCGAGGACTTCGGGGAACTGGCGCGTGAATATTCCGAGGATATCGGCTCCGCCCAGGAAGGTGGCGACCTCGGCTGGGCCACGCCCGGGCAGATGGTGCCCACCTTTGAAAACACCATGGATGCGACAGAGATCGGCGCGGTGTCACAGCCTTTCGAGAGCCAGTACGGATGGCATATTCTGGAAGTGCTGGACCGTCGCCAGCAGGATATGTCCGACCTGGTCGTGCGCAACCGGGCGCGCGAGCTGCTGCACCAGCGCAAGTACGAGGAAGAGCTGGATGCCTGGCTGCGCAAAATTCGCGACGAGGCATTCGTCGATATCAAGTAGGTCCCCATGACCGCCAGACCCATCGCAATCACCAGTGGCGAACCCGCCGGCATCGGCCCTGACCTGCTGGTACAGCTGGCCCAGGCGCCACGCGAACTGGCGCTGGTAGCGCTGGCGGACCCCGCTGTGCTCAGCCAGCGGGCGCAACGCCTCGACCTGCCGCTCGCCCTGAAAGACTACGGGCCGCAAACCGATGACGTGGCGCGCGATGCCGGTACGCTGTCGATACTGCCGGTGAATATTGCCGAGGCCGTTGTTCCGGGCCAGCTGAACCGGGCCAACGCCGCGCACGTGCTCGCCATGCTGGGCCGCGCCTGCCAGGGCTGCCTCGATGGGGAGTTTGCAGCCATGGTGACGGCACCCGTACAGAAGTCCATCATCATCGAGTCGGGTGTCCCCTTCCAGGGCCATACCGAATTCCTCGCCGCCCAGTGCCAGCGCGAGGACGTGGTCATGCTGCTGGCCTGCGCCGAAATGCGGGTGGCACTGGTCACCACACACCTGCCCCTGTCGGCGGTACCCGCGGCAATCACACCCGCGCGCCTGCGCAGGACGCTGGAAATTCTGCACGCCGACCTCAAGGCGCGCTTCGGCTTCGAACAACCGCGTATCGCCGTCCTGGGCTTGAACCCCCATGCCGGTGAGTCCGGACACCTCGGTGATGAGGAACAACGGGTGATCGCGCCGGTGCTGCAAGCGCTGCGCGAACAGGGCATGACACTGCTGGGCCCGCTGCCCGCCGACACCGCCTTTGGCCGCAAGGCCCTGCAGCAGTGCGATGCGGTGCTGGCGATGTATCACGACCAGGGTCTGCCCACATTGAAATACGCGGGCTTCGGACATGCGGTGAATGTCACCCTGGGCCTGCCCATTATCCGCACCTCCGTCGACCACGGTACCGCGCTGGACCTCGCCGGTCGCGGTGGCGCCGATGCGAGCAGCCTGCGTGAAGCCGTGGCGCTGGCAGCACAGCTTGCCGGGACGGGCAGCGCTTGAGCAGCCACCAGCCACGCAAGCGATTTGGCCAGAATTTCCTTCGCGATGACCGCGTCATCGACCGCATCGTGGCCGCCATCAACCCGCGCCCCGGGCAGCACCTGGTCGAAATCGGCCCCGGCGAGGGCGCGCTCACCGCGGGCCTGCTGGCGCAGGGCTGCCGGCTGGATGCGATCGAGCTGGATCGCGACCTGGGCCCCGCACTGACTGAACGATTCGGGGATCACGCCGGTTTTACCCTGCACCAGGCGGATGCCCTGCAGTTTGATTTTGCCGCCCTTGCCGCCACCGGGGAGTCACTGACCGTGGTAGGCAATCTGCCCTACAACATTTCCACGCCGCTGATTTTCCATCTGCTGGGTTTTTCCGGCCTGATCGATGACATGTACTTCATGCTGCAGCGTGAGGTGGTAAACCGGCTGGCGGCGGAACCCGGTGGCAAGGCCTGGGGCAAGCTGGGAGTGATGGCGCAATACCACTGTGAGGTTGAGGCCTTGTTCGAGGTGCCACCGGAGGCGTTTCGCCCACCGCCCAGGGTGATGTCCGGCATCGTCAGGCTGACGCCGCACCACTCGGCCTGCGACAATCGCCGCGAGGCGAGCCTGCGTCGCGTGGTATCAGCGGCCTTTTCCCAGCGGCGAAAAACCCTGCGCAATACCTTGCGAGATCTGGTATCCGTGCAACAATTGGAAGCACTGGGCATCTCGGCAGGCGCTCGCGCCGAGACCCTGACTCTGCAGCAGTTCGTGGCCATCAGCGAAATGATCGAAGCGGACACCAAGACCTTTGACTCGGGACCAAAGGCAGAAGACACCAAGCGCGACCAATAGCTATCAGAACAAGAGCGACGCGATAAACATGGCCACCTACGCAGTGGGCGACATCCAGGGCTGCCTGGAACCGCTCAAATGCCTGCTTAAGCAGGCCAGGTTCAACTGGGACAGGGACAGACTGTGGATGGTAGGCGACCTGGTCAACAGGGGACCCGACTCACTCCGCACCCTGCGCTACGTGTTCAAACGGCGCGACAATATCACCTGCGTGCTGGGCAACCACGATCTGCACCTGTTGGCCGTGGCCAATGGCCTGCGCAAGAAGAGCAGCGGCGATACCATCGATAAACTGCTGATCGCCCACGATCGCGACGAGCTGTTGCGCTGGCTGCGCCACAGGCCGCTGATTCACAGCGAGGGCGACTACACCCTGGTGCATGCGGGTATCCCGCATATCTGGACCCTGGAGCAGGCTCACGACTATGCCCAGGAAGTCGAGGCCGCATTGCGCGGGCCCGAGTGGCGCAAATTTCTCTCGCGCATGTACGGCAACCAGCCGCGACGCTGGAATGACAGCCTGGTGGGCTACCCCAGGCTGCGCACCATCACCAACTACCTCACCCGCATGCGCTTTGTTTACCCCAATGGCCAGCTCGACCTGGCCAGCAAGGGCAGCAAACCCAACCCGGGACGCCAGGTGGCCCCCTGGTTCAGCTATCCCGAACGCCCCACCCGCAGCCAGAAACTCATTTTCGGCCACTGGGCGGCGCTGCAGGGCAACGCGCCCGGCGAGAACCTGTTTGCCATGGATACCGGCTGCGTCTGGGGCCAGCAGCTTTCCCTGCTGTGCCTGGAAACCGGCGAGTGGTTTCGCTGCAACTGTTCCTGAATAATCCGCCACCATGAAAACCTTTCTCGTAGGCGGCGCGGTACGCGATCGACTGCTGGGCCTCGACGTCCAGGAGCGGGACTGGGTGGTGGTGGGCGCCACGCCGAAAGAGATGGAAGCCCTGGGCTTTCGCCAGGTAGGCCGGGATTTCCCCGTATTCCTGCACCCGGAAACTGGCGAGGAATACGCGCTGGCGCGTACCGAGCGCAAGCGTGGACACGGCCATCGCGGGTTTGAAGTGCACAGCGATCCGGGCGTGACCCTGGAGGAAGACCTGCGGCGCCGGGACCTGACCATCAACGCCATGGCGGAAACCGACGAAGGTACCCTGATAGACCCCTATGACGGCCAGGTCGATTTGGCGGAACGATGCCTGCGGCACGTCTCCGATGCCTTCGTCGAAGACCCCCTGCGCGTCCTGCGGGTCGCCCGCTTCGCCGCCCGTTTTGCCCATCTGGGCTTCACGGTGGCCGACGAGACCCTGGCGCTGATGCGCCGCATCGCCGACAGCGGCGAGCTGCTGACGCTGTCCGCTGAACGCCTGTGGTCGGAAACCCTGCGCGCCCTGGAAACCGACTCGCCCTGGGTCTACCTGGACGTGCTGGAGCGCTGCGGCGCAACCGCCGCACTGCTGCCGGAAATCACCTCCCTTGACCGGGCCAGGCAGGCCCTGCGCCGCGTGGTGGACGCGAACGGTGACAGCGGCCTGCGTTTCAGCGCGATGCTGTCGGGACTGGCGCCGGAGGCAGCTGAACGCGTGTGCCTGCGCCTGAATGCGCCGCGACGTTTTCGCGAGCTGGCGCTGCTTTGGGTGCAGCAAGCCGATGCGCTACAGCGGGCGACAACGGCCGAGGCCGTGCTGGGGGTACTGGAGCAGTCAGACGCGCTGCGACGTCCGGAACGGTTTGCGGCGCTGCTGGAGGCCTATGCGGCACTGCGCGAGGACGCCAGGGTGGATTTCTGGCAGCGCGCCCAGCGCTGCTTCGCCGGGGTGGACGCCGCCGCCATTGCAGCCCAGGGACATCCCGGCCACGAGATTGCCGCCCGACTGCGGGAGCAACGCCTGCAAGCGCTGCAAGCACTGATCAGCGCCTGAAGGGCAACACCCACTCCGCTGCAGCAAAGTCAACACGCTGTACCGGCTGCATCCTCGCCCGGTGCGCGTCCCACAGCGCGCTATAGGTCTGCTGCGTTGCCGGGTGCAGGCGCTGGGGCGCCAACTCTGACAGCGGCGCGAGCACGTAAGCATTGTCCAGAATCTCCGCCCGGGGCAGCGCGATACCGTCAACGCAACCGCAGAGACCGGCAAAGTCGAGGATATCGATATCCAGCGTTCGGGAACTGAAACGCGTGGCATCGCGAGGCCGCCCCAGCCGGTACTCCAGCTGGCGCAGGAAGCGAGCCAGCTCACCTACCTCCATGGGCACCTCAACCTCCACGGCCAGGTTGATAAAGGGCGGGCCATCGAAACCAAGCGCATCGCTCTCCCAGGCCGAGGAAGCGCCCAGGATGCCGAACTCGTGCTCCAGTAGCGAAAGCCCGATAGCGATATGTTTGTGGCGGTCGATATTGCTACCCACGCCCAGCAGTACAGTGTTCACGACGGCGGGTTGCCGCGCTCAATCACCACGCCTACCTCACCTGCCGCTGCAACGGCGCCGGGTTTACCCACCTGCAGGCGCACCCAGGCGACGTCGAAATCACTGAGCAACATCGCCGCCGCGTCTTCCGCCAGCCGCTCCAGCAATTCGTAGCGGCCCTGCTGCACCAGCGCAGTCAGGCGCTCTGCCACGGCGCTGTAATCGACCGCATCAGCAATGGCGTTGCTGGCGGCTGCACGGGCGGTGTCGGCGGCCAGCTCCACCTGCAGCACCAGCGTCTGGCGCACCTCCCGCTCCCAGGGGTGGATGCCAATAATCGCGTCGATCGCGAGGTCGCGGAGGTAGACGCGGTCCATCAGGCCGCCCGGTTCGCGCCGCCCAGCGGGGGCAGTTCTTCCAGCGGCCAACGCGGCCGCACCGACGCTGACTCGGCGTCTTCCTCGCCGGCCAGCAGGCGCTGGCAGCCGGTATAGGCAATCATGGCGCCGTTGTCGGTGCAGTATTGCAGCGCGGGGTAGTAAACCCGTCCGCCCAACGCTGTCATGGCTGTCTCCAGACGCTGCCGCAGCAGGGTATTGGCCGACACACCGCCAGCAATCACCAGGGTCTGTAATGCTTCCTGCTCCAGCGCGCGGCGGCACTTGATAACCAGCGTATCCACCACCGCATCCTGGAACGCCCAGGCGATGTCGGCGCGGTCCTGGTCGGTGACCTCGCCCAGGGATTCCAGGGTCTGCCGGGTGTGGGTTTTCAGGCCGCTGAAGCTGAAATCCAGCCCCGGGCGCTTGATCATGGGCCGGGGAAAGTCGAACCGCGCGGGGTTGCCGGCTTCCGCGAGGCGCGCCACATGCGGGCCGCCGGGGTAGGGTTCGCCCAGCAGTTTGGCGGTTTTGTCGAAAGCCTCGCCCGCCGCATCGTCCACGGATTCACCCAGCAGGCGGTAGTGGCCGATGCCGTCCACGCGCACCAGCTGGGAGTGCCCGCCGGAAACCAGCAGGGCGATAAACGGGTAATCCGGGCGATCCGGCTCCAGCATGGGCGCCAGCAGGTGGCCCTCCATATGGTGCACCCCCAGTACCGGCACGCCCCAGCCCAGCGCCAGCGCCCGGGCCAGGGTGGCCCCCACCATCAGCGCCCCGACCAGCCCGGGACCCGCGGTGTAGGCGATCGCATCCGGCCGGGGCACGCCGGCTTCACCCAGCACACGGTCGATCAGGGGGAGGGTCTTGCGGACATGATCCCGGGAGGCGAGCTCGGGCACCACGCCGCCGTACTCTTTGTGCACGTCCACCTGGCTGTAAAGAGCGTCCGCCAGCAATCCGCGCTCGCTGTCGTAGAGCGCGATGCCGGTCTCATCACAGGAGGTTTCTATACCCAGTACGCGCATGTTGCCGCCAGATCGGGGAAACGCGGCATGATAATCAAGCGCGGCACGGGAAACCAGCGATCCCTGTGGGGCAAAAACCCTGGCAACTGCGCTTTGCAATATGTGCCGCAGCGGTTTAAACTGCGCGCCCTTTTGAGAGTGCGCCGCCCGTTTGGGCGCCAGAATGCGCACCACAACCCAACAACAGGTGATGAGTTAATGCCGCATATCAAGGTCAAGGAAAACGAGCCGTTTGACATTGCGCTGCGTCGCTTCAAGCGCTCTTGCGAAAAAGCTGGCGTGCTGTCAGAAGTGCGCAAGCGTGAGCACTACGAAAAGCCCACTACGGTGCGTAAGCGTGCCGCGGCAGCTGCCGTGAAGCGCCACGCCAAGAAACTGTCTCGCGAAAACAAGAAGCGCATCCGTCTCTACTGATACCCCGCAGGGACCGCGCAGGCATGACTGCCTCAACGATCAAAGATGATATCCAGGCCGCGATGAAGGCGGCCATGCGCGCCAGGGACAAGGCGCGCCTGCAAACCATTCGCCTGATCCAGTCAGAGTTCAAACGCATTGAGGTCGACGAGCGCATTGAGCTCGACGATACCCGCGTGCTGGCGATCCTGGACAAGATGCTCAAGCAACGCCGCGATTCAGCCCAGCAGTACACCGATGCGGGTCGCGACGAGCTCGCAGCCCAGGAGCAGTTTGAAATCGGCGTCATTCAGGAATTCCTCCCCGAGCAGCTCAGCGACGAAGAAATCGCAGCGCTGGTCGATGCCGCCATCGCTGACGTCGACGCCAGCGGCATGCAGGCCATGGGCCCTGTGATGGGCAAGCTGAAGCCCCAGCTGCAGGGCAAGGCGGACATGGGCGCGGTTTCCGCGCTGGTCAAGGCGCGCCTGCAAGGCTGAACCGCCCGGCGGCCGCCAGTCCGCTTTACCAGGAACCGCCAGGGCGTACACACGCCTCTTTCTTAAGGTCACAGACCACGGCATGTGCCACATCAGGCTACACTTGTGGGAGCCGGCGACCGCGCCGCGGGAGTGCCGACAGCTTTCTCAACCCGGAGCACCATGGCAGGACTGATACCACAAGCCTTCATTGACGATCTGCTGGACCGTGCAGACATCGTCGACGTGGTCGACCGCCGGGTAAAGCTGAAAAAGAGCGGCAAGAACTACATGGCCTGCTGCCCCTTTCACCAGGAAAAATCGCCCTCCTTCAGCGTTAACCCGGAAAAGCAGTTCTATTACTGCTTCGGCTGCGGCGCCGGGGGCAACGCACTCGGCTTCCTGATGGATTACGAGAACCTGGAGTTCCCCGCCGCGGTGGAAGCGCTGGCGGACTCACTGGGGATGAAAGTCCCGCGGGAGGAGACCCAGGCCTCGCGACAGCAGGAGCAGGGCCAGCGCGAACTGTATCCGTTGCTGGAGCAGGCCGCGCGCTACTACCAGCGCCAACTGCGGGAGCACCCCGGCAAGGCCGCCGCCGTGGACTACCTGAAAAGCCGGGGCCTGACCGGCGAGATCGCGCGCCAGTTCGACCTGGGTTTTGCGCCGCCAGGCTGGGACAACCTGCTGAAAGCCCTGGGCACCACGCCCCAGCGTATCGAACAACTGAAGCTCGCAGGGATGCTGGTGGAAAACGAGAGCGGGCGCCAGTACGACCGCTTCCGCGAACGGGTGGTGTTCCCGATTCGCGACGCCCGGGGTCGCATCATCGGTTTCGGCGGCCGAGTACTGGGGGACGACAAGCCCAAGTACCTCAACTCGCCGGAGACCCCGGTATTCCACAAGGGCCGCGAACTCTACGGGCTGTACCAGGCACGACAGGCGAACCGACAACTGGAGCGGGTGGTTATCGTGGAGGGCTACATGGATGTAATCGCCCTGGCCCAGCATGGCATCAGCAACGCCACCGCGACCCTGGGCACGGCCACCGGCCAGGCCCATCTGGAAAAGATTTATCGGCTTTGCCCCGAGGTCGTGTTCTGCTTCGACGGTGACAGCGCCGGCCGACA
>JAZBPS010000132.1:0-3831 GCA_036353375.1 Halieaceae bacterium
GTCGCAGCGCTGGACCTTGTGGCCCACCGTGTGTTGTGGGCCTGTCTGTTGTTGGTGGTGGCCATGTCCCTGATGGGACGTCTGGGCGCGACGCTGCGGCAGATGTGCGAGCGCAAAACACTGTTGACGATCGCGACCTCTGCCACTGCCCAGGGCTGTAACTGGAGTCTGTTCGTCTGGGCTGTGACCCATGATAGGGCGGCCGAGGCGAGTCTGGGCTACTTTCTGCTGCCACTGGTGAATGTCGCCATCGGTGTGCTGGTGCTGCGCGAGCGGATTGATCGCGCGCAGGCCATAGCCATTGCACTCGCGCTGTCCGGACTCGGCCTGTTGCTGGTGGATCGGGGCGGTCTGCCCTGGGTTGCGCTGGGGCTGTCGCTGTCGTTCGGGACCTATGGGCTGGTTCGCAAGCTGGTGACTATCGGTCCGCTGGAAGGCCTGACGATGGAAACACTTTTTCTCGCGCCGCTGGCCCTGGGCTGGATCTGGCTGCAGGATGGTGCAGGTTTCGCCCGCCACGGGCTGCAGGTGGATGCGCTGCTGGTGGGTAGTGCAGTCCTCACAGTGGTGCCCCTGCTGTTCTACGTGGCGGCCTCGCAGCGACTCGCCCTGACTGCCATGGGGCTGGCATTTTATATCGGTCCGACCATGCAGTTGCTGGTGGCGGTGTTCGTATTCAAGGAGCCTCTGCAACAGGTTCAACTGGCCAGTTTTGCACTGGTCTGGGTTGGGTTGGGCTTTATCATTGCCGATACTCTGCGACGCTACCGGCACGCACGGCGTATCCCTGCCGCAGGGGTGCGCGAGTCCGCAGCACAGGAGTAGGGGTGTGAATACGAAACACAGGACCGTCGAACAGGTTACGCTGCAGGGACGCTGCCGTTGCGGTGGGGTGGAGTTCGACCTGATGCTACCAGCCTCGGAGATGGAACCGCGCGCCTGTGGCTGCGACTACTGCGCACCGAATGGCAGTGCCTATCTCGGCAGTCCCCGCTGTTCCCTGCAGGTGCGGGTGCAGCACCCCGGTCTGCTCTACGCCCACAACTTTGGCTCGCGCACCGCTGATTTCATGCACTGCGCGCGCTGCAATACTGCGATGTACGTACTATCCAGGATTGATGGCAAGCTTTACGCGCTGGCATCGGCAAATGTGGTTCGCGACGAGCTGCCCCCCGCCAGACCGGTTGATCTGTCCGGGGAAACGCTTGCCCAGCGCCTCAAGCGACGGCAGCAGTGCTGGATCCCGGAACCGGAGGTGATCATACATGACCAGACTACCTGAGGGCGGCGTTCTTGCGGCGTCGATATTGCTTTTGCTGCTGGTGGGCTGCGCAGGCACCCCGGAGCAGGCTGCGGAGGCCGACGCCACGGCGACCCTTCCCGCCGGTCAGCCGATAAAGACGCTGGTTTACGAGTGCGACGACTTCGAGTTTGTCGTCAGCCAGGGCGATGAGCAGGTTGTCGTGCATACGGAGGATGACTATCGGGTGCTGCCGCAGGTGCGCGCGGCATCGGGCGCCCGCTACGAGGACGGGCATATGCTGTTCTGGAGCAAAGGCTCGGAGGCCAGCCTTCAGGTCGGTGAGCGCCGCTACAGCGGGTGTCAGCTTAACCTGGCTCGTGCGCCCTGGGAGGAGGCCCGCCGGCGCGGTGTGTCTTTTCGTGCCCTCGGCCAGGAGCCGGGGTGGGTGCTGGAGATTCAACCGGAGCGTCACATGTTGCTGGATGCGGACTACGGCGGGTTGCGGGTCCTGATGCCCACGCCGGAACCTGAGCTCACCGACGGCGGTGAGCGCTACACCGCTGTCACCGAGGCCCACCAGATGCAGGTAGATATCGTGCTGGAAACCTGTGCTGACACCATGTCGGGGGCGGTTTACCGGAACCGCGTGACTGTCAATCTGGACGGGCGGGTTTTCCGTGGCTGTGGAGACGCGCTTGAGCCGCTCTAGAAACCCGTTTCTACTTTAATAAAAAGCCATAAGTTAATGTTATTAAAAGATATATTTTTTTGATCGGCGCGATCTTCCGGGGCGGCGAGGCTGCGGTTCAAAAGGACCCACAGGCTTGTTAAACTCCACGCCCTGTTATCTCTCTTCCAACCCTCTATCTGGTACCAAAATCCATGCATATCAATAGACCTGACGCGATCAGCCCTGAGCTCGAATCCTGGGTTGCCGAAATGGCTGCCCTCTGCCAACCCAGTGACATCTACTGGGTTGATGGCAGCAAGGAAGAGTACGACCGCCTGTGCGGTGAGCTGGTTGACGCCGGGGTCTTTATCCCGCTGAACGAAGAGAAGCGCCCCGGCAGCTATCTGTGTCGGTCTGACCCCCGGGATGTCGCCAGGGTAGAGGACCGCACGTTCATCTGCAGTCGGGAAGAGGCCGATGCCGGCCCCACCAACAACTGGATGGAGCCCGGCGAGATGCGTGGCATCATGCAGCCGCTTTACCAGGGCTGTATGGCAGGCCGCCGCATGTACGTTATCCCTTTCATGATGGGCCCGGGCGGCGATATTTCCCAGATCGGCGTGCAGGTCACTGACTCGGCATACGTTGTGGTCAACATGCACATCATGGCCCGCGTCGGCCATCACATACTCGAGACCCTGGGCGACGGCTTTTTTATCAAGTGCCTGCACTCTGTCGGGTATCCCCTGTCCGACGGTCGCGAGGACGTGCCCTGGCCCTGTGATGTTGAAAACCGCTACATCGTGCACTTCCCGGAAGACCGCGTGATCTGGAGTTACGGCTCCGGCTATGGCGGAAACGCCCTGCTGGGCAAGAAGTGCGTAGCCCTGCGGATTGCCTCAGCCATGGCCCGCGACGAGGGCTGGATGGCCGAACACATGATGATCATGGGACTGGAAAGCCCGACCGGTGAAAAAACCTATATTGCCGGCGCCTTCCCCAGCGCCTGCGGCAAAACCAACCTGGCGATGCTGATTCCGCCGGAAGGCTATGAGGGCTGGAAGGTCTGGACCGTGGGCGATGATATCGCCTGGCTCAAACCCGGCGCGGATGGGCGGCTCTACGCGATTAATCCGGAGGCAGGCTTCTTCGGCGTTGCCCCCGGTACCTCTGAGGGCTCCAATCCCTCCGCCATGCGCGCAATCGCAAGCAACTCCATTTTTACCAACGTGGCGATGACCGACGACGGCGACGTCTGGTGGGAGGGCATGACCGAGGAGGTTCCCGAGCACCTGATCGACTGGCAGGGTAATGACTGGACTCCCGATAGCGGGCGGCCTGCAGCGCACCCCAACGCCCGTTTCACTGCGCCGGCCTCCCAGTGTCCCTGCATGGATCCGGCCTGGGAAGATCCCCGTGGTGTGCCCATCAGCGCATTCCTGTTTGGCGGCCGCATGAGCACCCTGTTCCCGCTGGCCTATGAAAGCTATAACTGGGAGCACGGTGTCTACCTCGCTTCCACCATGGGCTCGGAGGCAACGGCGGCGGCCGAGCACCAGGCGGCTATCCGTCGCGATCCGATGGCCATGTTGCCCTTCTGTGGCTACAACGTGTCTTCCTACTGGCAGCACTGGCTTTCCATGAAAGACAAGATCGCCCGGCCGCCGCGCATTTATCGCGTCAACTGGTTCCGCAAGGACGATGACGGCAAGTTCATGTGGCCCGGCTTTGGGCAGAACATGCGTGTGCTGCAGTGGATCGCAGACCGGGCCCAGGGCCATGCGCACGCCCAGGAAACCCCGCTGGGTCTTTCTCCCACTTATGACGACCTGAACTGGGAAGGGCTGGACTACACGCGCGAGCAGTTCGATGCGCTCATGGCGGTAGACCCTGAGAAACTGCTGGCCGAATGTGAGGA
>JAZBPS010000133.1:0-29413 GCA_036353375.1 Halieaceae bacterium
CAGTGCCGCCCTGCTGCGGGCGGCAAGGCGTAAGGGGATGCCCGCGCTGGGCCTCAAGCCCATCGCCGCGGGCTGCGAGCGCACCGCAGAGGGGTTGCGTAACGAGGACGCGCTTGCGCTCATCGCCGCTGCGGAGACCTCGCTTGATTACGCCATCGTCAACCCGTTCGCCCTGGAACCCGCCATCGCACCGCACATCGCTGCTGCCGAAGCCAACCTGCTGCTTGAAGCGGAAACCGTGGCGGCGCATTGCAAGGCGCACCTGCCCGGAGACGGCCTTAACCTGGTGGAAGGTGCCGGGGGCTGGCTGGTGCCCCTGAACGGGCAACAGAGTTTCGCGGATATCGCCAGCGCGCTGGCCCTGCCGGTTATTCTGGTGGTGAGGCTGCAGCTGGGCTGTATCAACCACGCACTGCTCACCGCCCAGGCGGTGCAGCAGGCGGGGCTGACGCTCGCCGGATGGATAGCCAACGAGGGGCCCGCGGGCATGGATCGCCAGCAGGAGAACATCGAAACACTGACTACCAGGCTGCCCTGCCCGCGCCTGGGCTTGATGCCCTGGCTGGGCGACACGCCCGATCTGGATGCCGCCGCGGCGCATCTGGATATCGCGCCCCTGCTGGCGAGCCCCGAGCCGGCATGGACGTAGGCGCGTTACTGGGCATACTCGCCGACGGCGAATTCCACTCTGGCGAAGCCATAGGTGAAGCCCTCGGGATCAGCCGCGCGGCAGTGTGGAAGCAGCTCTCACAGCTTCAGGAACAGGGGCTGGACCTTGAGTCCCGACATCGTCGAGGCTACCGCGTGCCGGGCGGGCTGGACCTGCTGGACCGGGACAGGATTCTGCAGCACATGCAGCAGGCAGAGCGGGTGTCAGCCCTGGACGTGCTGCTGGATACCGACTCCACCAACCGCGTCGCGATGGAGCATGCGTGCCATCCCGGTAAGGCCTACATCTGCACCGCAGAGTGGCAACGGCAGGGACGCGGTCGCCTGGGGCGGACCTGGGTCAGCCCCATCGCCAACAGCATCTATTTGTCCCTCAACTGGCAATTCGCCAACGGTGTTGGCGATATGCAGGGCCTGAGCCTGGCGGTTGGTGTGGCAGCAGCCCAAACCCTGGAGCAGCTGGGCATTCCGGGGGTGGGACTCAAATGGCCGAACGACCTGGTCGCTAACGGCAAGCTGGGCGGCATACTGATAGAGCTCAAGGGTGACCTGGCCGGCCCCTGTGCAGCGGTGGTAGGGCTTGGACTGAATGGCGCGATGCCCGACAGCGCGGGTGCGGACATCGATATCCCATGGACCGACCTGCGCAGTCTCGCGGGCGGCACATTACCCGACCGCAACCGGCTGGTAGCAGCCCTGCTGGACAACCTGATCCGCCTGTTACATGGCTATCCGTCCGAGGGGCTCGCTGCCTACCAGGCGGCCTGGAACCAGCTGGATCAGCTGGCGGGCCAGGCGGTGACCGTGCATACGGGGCGTGAGACCATCAGCGGCATTGCCTGCGGCATTGATTCACGGGGTGCGCTGCAGCTGGAAACCAGCACCGGCATGCAAAGCTTCGAGGGCGGCGAAGTCAGCCTGAAGCCCCGCCAGGCGCCCGAGGCCGGGCAACCGGCCTAGTACATCAGGCCGAACAGCTTGCGCTGGTATTCCGCGGCCAGCGGGTCGCCCTTGCCGAGGCTCGCGATCATGTCCAGCAGTGCTTTGCGAGTGGCACCGTTCTGGTGTTCCTTGTCCACCTGCAGAATGGAGAACAGCGCCGCGAGGGCCTCCGCGTGCATGCCTGCATCCGCGTACTGGATTGCGAGGGTATGCCGCAGGTCCAGATCGTCCGGGTTCTGCTCTGCCTGTTGTTCCAGGGCTTCCAGTTCCGGCGACCGGGCCGCTTCGCGTTTCAGTTTGACCTGGGCCACCAGCTGCTCCCAGGCAGCGTCCTGGTCCGCCATGCGCACCTCAGCGAGGACGCGGTCCGCCTCGTCCAGCCGGTTGGATTCGATCAGGGCGGCGGCGTAGGCGAGGGTAATGTCGTGTCGGTGGCCAGAGTCCTCCCAGGCCTGACGCAGCAGCGGAAGGGCGTCCGCCACAGCCCCTTGGGCCAGTTTGGCCTGGGCGTCCTGCAGCATGGCATCCCAGGGTTTGGGCAGGTACTTCTCCAGAATCTCCCGCACCTGGGTTTCGGGCTGGGCGCCCACGAAGCCGTCCACTGGCTGGCCATCCTTGATCACCATAACCGTGGGCAGGCTGCGCACACCCAGCTGCTGGGCGATCATCTGCTGTTCGTCGGCATTGACCTTGGCCAGCAGGAAAGCGCCCTGATACTCGTTGGCGAGCTTTTCGAGCAAGGGCATAAGTTGCTTGCAGGGCTCACACCAGTCCGCCCAGAAATCCACCACCACCGGACGCGTATTGGACTCCTCGATCAGGTATTGCTGGGCGTTGCTCTCGTTGATATCGACAATAAAGTCACTCATGCCTTTTCCTTGTTCCGCTAGCACCGACGCACAGAGCCTGGCGTCTTCCATACTTGCAAGCACTGACGCATTGCACCTCCATGCTTACTACAACAACGCATGGGAGTTAGCGCCTCCTGTGCCTATCAGCACTAACTCAGATGACCCAGCACCTCCCATGCTGACAAACACTAACGCAGGTGATGTAGCGCCTCTCATGCTGACCAATACAAACGCAGGTGACGTAGCGCCTCCCATGCTGACAAACACTTACGCAGGTGACGTAGCGCCTCTCATGCTGACAAACACTTGCGCAGGTGACGTAGCTCCTCCCATGCTGATAAACACTTACGCAGGTGACGTAGCGCCTCCCATGCTCATTACTACAAATAAAGTGGAGCGGTTTTCTATAAAGAGAGCCCCAAAACATCCTGCATATCGTAAAGCCCGGGCTCCTGCCCCACCACCCAGTTCGCCGCCCGCAGGGCACCCCGGGCAAACGCCATCCGGGAGGACGCCTTGTGGGTAATCTCGACACGTTCACCGTCGGCAGCAAAGGTCACCGTGTGGTCGCCGACAATATCGCCGCCGCGCACCGTGGCGAAGCCAATGGTATCCCGCGCCCGGGCGCCGGTCTGGCCTTCGCGGCCATACACCGCGACGCTGGCAAGGTCCCGCCCCAGGGCATTGGCCACCACTTCACCCATACTGAGCGCCGTGCCGGAGGGGGCATCAACCTTGTGGCGGTGGTGTGCCTCGTAGATCTCGATATCCGAATCCTCTCCCAGCACCTCAGCCGCCATGGCCAGCAACTTGAAGCAGAGATTCACCCCTGTGGAAAAATTGGAGGCCTTGCAGATGGGAATGCTTTGGGCGGCTTGTTCAATGCGGGCCTGCTCTTCGGGCGTGAACCCGGTGGTGCCAATGACCATCGCGCGACCGGCTGCGACACAGGCGTCCACGTTGGCGAGCGTTGCGGCGGGCAGGCTGAAATCAATCAGCACATTGAAACTGGCGCTGGCGATATCGCCGGTCAGCGGCACGTTCATCCTGCCCTGCCCCGCGAGTTCACCTGCGTCGACGCCCAGCAAGCTGCTATCCGGGCGCTCCAGTGCCGCGCTGAGCGTCAGCCCTTCCGCGGCCTGCAGCGCCTCCACAAGGGCGCGCCCCATTCTGCCGCCAGCGCCAGTAATTCCCACCTGCACGCTCATACCGGGCTCCTCAGATTTTCATGTCGTCGAAGAAATTCTTCACACCCTCAAACCAGCTACTCTGGCGCGGCGAGTTGCGCTCTCCTGCATCTGACATGGTGCTCTTCAGCTCTTCAAGCAGCTCTTTTTGCCGCTTGGAGAGGTTCACCGGCGTCTCCACAACCACCCGGCACATCAGATCCCCCTCGGGGCCGCCGCGCACAGGCTTGACGCCCTTGCCGCGCAGGCGGAACAGCTTGCCGGTCTGGGTTTCCGGCGGGATTTTTAGCTTCACCCGGCCATCCAGCGTGGGTACTTCCAGTTCACCACCCAGCGCGGCATCGGCAAAATTAATGGGCACTTCACAGTAGAGATGGCGCCCGTCCCGCTCGAATATCGGGTGCGGCTGCACGGACATCTGCACGAACAGGTCACCGGGTGGGCCGCCTTCGGGGCCCGCCTCGCCCTCGCCGGACAAACGGATACGGTCGCCGGTATCCACGCCCGGCGGTACTTTCACCGACAGCGTCCGGGTCTCCTCGACACGTCCTGCGCCGTGACAGGCGCTGCAGGGGTCGCTGATCATGCGTCCCTTGCCGCGACATGTCGGGCAGGTCTGCTGTACCTGGAAGAAACCCTGTTGCATACGCACCTGCCCCGCACCCCCGCAGGTGCCACAGGTTAAGGGAGTGGAGCCCGGTTTGGCGCCGCTGCCGTCGCATTTTTCGCAGGCGACGAGCGTGGGCACACGGATCTTGACGGTGGCACCGCGCACGGCATCTTCCAGGGAAATATCCAGGGTGTAGCGCAGGTCTGCGCCCCGCTGGGGACCGCCGCGCGCGCGACCACCGCCGCCGAAAATGTCGCCGAACACGTCTCCAAAGATATCGCTGAAGCTGCCTTCGAAACCGCCGGCACCGCCACCCATCTGGGGGTCTACCCCGGCGTGGCCAAACTGGTCGTACGCCGCACGCTTTTCGCTGTCGCCAAGGATTTCGTAGGCCTCGCTGGCCTCCTTGAACTTGTCCTCAGCGTCGGGCGCATCCGGGTTGCGGTCCGGATGGTATTTCATCGCGATGCGGCGATAGGCCTTCTTGATTTCCTTCTCGTCCGCGCCGCGTTCTACACCCAGCACTTCGTAATAATCGCGTTTTGACATCCAGTTTCACGTCATTCCCGGCAGTGTGGGAACCCATCCATTCCTGATAGCAATACCCCCACAGGCGTGGGGGCAGTTTTAGTCAATCCCGCAAACCAGGTTCGCAGGCGTGTTGTTTGTCAGCTTATCTGAAGCTGGCGAGTATAACCCGAAAGCTTCCCCGCGCAGCCGCGTCGCGACCAGCGCAGGGGTGCCCTGGGACCAGGCGCTGCCTCAGGACGCTTTCTTGTCCTCGTCGCGCACTTCCTCAAACTCCGCGTCAACCACGTCGTCCGCTGACTGGGCCGCAGCTTCCGGGTCGGCGCCAGCCGCCTCTGCCTGCGCCGCCTGCTCTGCGTAGAGCTTCTGCGCCAGGCTGCCGGAGGCCTCCGTGAGTTTGGTGGTGGCTGCCTCGATAGCGTCCTTGTCGTTGCCTTTTACCGCTTCCTCGGCCTCTGCCAGCGCGGCCTCGATAGCAGACTTCTCCTCATCGGTTGCCTTGTCGCCTGCTTCCTCAAGGGTCTTGCGCGTCGCGTTAATCAAGCCCTCACAGGTGTTGCGGGCAGTGACCAGCTCCTCAAAGCGCGCATCTGCCTCGGCGTTGGCCTCGGCGTCAGCCATCATCTTCTCGATCTCTTCGTCACTCAGGCCGCCAGAGGCGGTGATACGAATCGACTGCTCCTTGCCGGTCGCTTTGTCCTTGGCTGATACGTTGAGTATGCCGTTGGCGTCGAGGTCGAAGGTGACCTCGATCTGCGGCATGCCGCGCGGCGCTGGCGGAATGTCCGCCAGGTCAAACCGACCCAGCGATTTGTTGGCCGCTGCCTGCTTGCGCTCACCCTGCACGACATGGATGGTCACCGCGGACTGGTTGTCCTCCGCCGTGGAGAATATCTGCGATTTCTTGGTCGGAATCGTCGTGTTCTTCTCGATCAGCGGCGTGGCAACGCCCCCCATGGTTTCGATACCGAGGGTCAGCGGCGTCACGTCCAGCAGCAGCACGTCCTTCACGTCACCGGACAGCACCGCGCCCTGCAGCGCAGCGCCCATGGCCACGGCCTCGTCAGGGTTCACGTCCTTGCGGGGCTCTTTGCCGAAGAACTCTGCCACCTTGGCCTGTACCAGCGGCATGCGCGTCTGGCCACCGACGAGAATCACCTCGTCGATTTCACTGGGGCTGAGATCAGCGTCCTTCAGGGCCACCTTGACGGGCTCCAGCGAGCGCGTGACCAGTTCTTCCACCAGCGACTCCAGCTTGGCGCGAGACAGCTTCACCACCAGGTGCTTGGGACCGGAGGCGTCTGCCGTGATATAGGGCAGGTTGACCTCGGTCTGCTGGCTGGAAGACAGCTCGATCTTGGCCTTCTCCGCAGCTTCTTTCAGGCGCTGCAATGCCAACGGGTCGTTGTGCAGGTCGATGCCCTGTTCCTTCTTGAACTCTGCTGCCAGGTATTCGATCAGGCGCAGGTCAAAGTCTTCACCTCCGAGGAAGGTGTCGCCGTTGGTAGACAGCACTTCAAACTGGTGCTCGCCATCCACCTCTGCAATCTCGATGATCGACAGGTCAAAGGTGCCGCCACCGAGGTCGTAAACCGCAATGGTCTTGTCGCCCTTGGCTTTATCCATGCCATAGGCCAGAGCGGCCGCCGTCGGCTCGTTGATAATACGCTTGACCTCCAGACCGGCGATCTTGCCCGCGTCCTTGGTGGCCTGACGCTGCGAATCGTTAAAGTACGCAGGTACCGTGATCACGGCTTGCGTGACCGGTTCGCCGAGGTATTCCTCAGCGGTCTTTTTCATTTTCGCCAGAACCTGGGCCGACACCTGGGGCGGCGCCAGCTTTTCGTCCTTGACGGACACCCAGGCATCGCCATTGTCCGCTTCTACGATCTTGTAGGGGACCATGCTGATGTCCTTTTGCACGACATCATCCTTGAACTTGCGTCCAATCAGTCGCTTTACCGCAAACAGGGTGTTGTTGGGGTTGGTAACCGCCTGGCGCTTGGCCGCTTGACCTACCAGAATCTCGCCATCCTCCGTGTAGGCCACGATGGAAGGCGTAGTGCGATCGCCCTCTGCGTTTTCGATGACCCTGGTCTTATCACCGTCGAGCACGGCCACGCAGGAGTTGGTCGTACCCAGGTCAATACCAATAATCTTGCCCATCATTTCTCTCCAGATTAGCGGTTGCTCCGCCTGTCGGCGCGCCGCAACCGCGTTGCTCTAAAACTGTTTTCTATATTGGCGCAAATCCGCGCAATTCAAGGGGGCTATCCAGCCCTTTTCGGCGTCGCCGCACATCTCGGCGTCCCGTTTGCACCAATGCGGTGCGCGACGCGCCTGTGCCTACTCGACCGCCTTGCTGACCACCACCATGGCCGGTCGCAACAGGCGTCCGTTCAGGGTGTAGCCCTTCTGCATCACATCCATCACCGTGTTGGGCTCCATATCCGGGTTCGGCACCATGGTCATCGCCTGATGTAACTGCGGATCAAAGGGCTCCCCGGCTGGATCCAGCGCCTCGATGCCGTTTTTGGTCAATACGTCGGTGAAGCTTCGCAGGGTCAGATCCACACCCTCGGCAATCGCCGCGGCGTCCGTGGCTTCCGCCGCCGCCTGCACGGCCCGCTCCAGGTTGTCGACCACGGGCAGCAAATCCCCGGCCATGCGCTCCAGTGCAAACTTCCGTGCCTTGTCCACGTCCTGTTCCGCGCGACGCCGCGCGTTCTGGGCCTCGGCAGCCGCCCGCAGTACGGCGTCCCGGGCCTCGTCCAGCTGGGCGCGCAGCTCATCGACGGAGAGATCCTCCTCTTGATCGGCGCCAGCCGTGTCTTCAGTGCTTTCCGCGGTATCAGCGGCTGTTTCCGCGATGTCATCGGCTGCACCGCGTTCGGCACTCCCGGTCTCAAGGGTCTCGTCGCTACCGCCGTCGCCTGCAGTTGCCTGTTCCAGCTCGGTGTCAGCCTGTGGTTCCTTACTCACTGCTCGCCGCTCCTGTTGATTGTCCTTGCAAGATATAACGCCGGAGGACAGCAGCGCCCCCGGAGTTCGCTCCGTACCACAGATATGGCGACAGTCGTTCGGAATTCAAGGCCGCAGGCTGATTGGAAACCCCGCGGCCGTGCGCCCCTAGTGTGCCTCGGGGGAAGACAGGGCCGAGGACAACACGCGGGCGGTCACATCCACGATGGGAATAACGCGATCGTAGGCCATGCGCGTGGGCCCGATGACGCCCAGCACGCCGAGGATGTCGGCGCCATCGCGGTAGGGTGCGGTGATCACGCTATAGCCCCCCAGGCCATCGAACCCGGCCTCCTCCCCGATAAATATCTGTATGCCGTCAGCCCGCGTACAGCGCTCCAGCAAATGCAAAAGATCCTTCTTACGCTGAAATGCTTCGAACAGCTCCTGCAAGCGTTCCAGCTCCTCCGGTGACGCGCTGCCGACCAGCCGGGACTCACCGGCCACCACGTAGTCCTCTTCCTCGGTATCGCTTTGCTCGAACACCTGGCTGGCGAGGTCCAGTGTGGCTTGCATATAAGTGTCGATAGAGCGGCGATCCGCCTCCATCTCTTCCACGACCTGCCGCTTGATTTGCTCCAGCCGGGAGCCCGCAAAGCGCTGGTTCACCAGGGTGGTGGCAAGGCGCAGCTCCTCTTCGCTGTACGGGCGCTGGGTGTGAATGATGCGATTCTGTACCTCGCGCTCATCGATCACCATGATGACCAGCACGCGATTGCCATCCAGCGGCAGAAACTCTACCTGCCGCAGTTGGCTGGTGTTCTTGCGGGGCACGGTCACCAGGCCCGCCTGGGCCGTGATGGAGGACAGGAGCTGGGACGCGGAATGCACCAGTTGCCGGGTGGGCAGATCCGGATTCAGGCCCTCGCTGAGTTCGCGCTGCAGGGCGGCCACCGTTTCCGCGTTGATGGGCTGGGCCTGTAGCAGGGTGTCAACGAACAACCGATAGCCCGCAGACGTGGGAATGCGACCCGCAGAAGTGTGGGGTGATGTCAGGTAGCCTCGCTCTTCGAGGTCCGACATGACATTGCGCACGGTGGCAGCCGAAACCGGCAGGCCAGCGTCCTGCAACAGCGTCTTTGAACCCACAGGCTGACCGTCGCGGATATGCCGCTCGATCAGTGTTTTCAGCAGTATGCGTGCGCGTGGAGACAACTCGGAATCTGCCATGCTCCCGATTCTACCAACGCGTGAATCGAAAAGACCATCCCCGTTATAAAGCGCTGTTCCCGCGCTCGCACAACTGCGGTATAAGGTGCCCATGCTCGTCCACATCCTGATCAACAACTACACCATCGTCGAACAGCTCGACCTTGAGCTGGCGCCCGGCATGACGGTGATTACCGGCGAAACCGGCGCCGGCAAATCCATCATGCTGGACGCCCTTGGACTGTGTCTGGGCGACCGCGCGGACCCGGCCGCGGTGCGGACGGGTAGCGAGCGCGCGGAGGTCACCGCCACCTTCGACGTTTCCGCCATACCCGCCGCCCAGCGCTGGCTGGAGGAAAGAGAACTTAATGTGGGCAGCGAATGCATACTGCGGCGGGTGATCACCCGGGAAGGCCGTTCCCGCGCCTTTATCAACGGCAACGCCAGCACCCTGCAGGACTGCGCGCAGCTGGGTGAACTGCTGATTGATATCCACAGCCAGCACGCCCACCAGTCCCTGCTGCGGCGTGACACCCAGCGCCTGCTGCTGGACGGCTACGCCGGCCAGACCAAAGCCGCCAGGACGCTGGAACAGCTCGCCTCCGACTGGCTGCGCCGACGGCGCGAACTGGACACACTCACCGCGGCCCGCGACGAACAGTCCGCACGTGCACAGCTGCTCAGCTACCAGGTGGAAGAACTGGATGAGCTATCCCTGGGCGAAGACGAGCTGGCGTCGCTGGAACAGGAACACAAACAGCTGGCCAATGTGGACCGGATTTTGTCCCGCTGCCAGCAGGCCATGGAAATCAGCGAAGAGCAGGAAAGCGCAACCCGCTCAGCGCTGGCGCTACTGCAGGACGACGCCCTGGCCGGTCCGATAATCGACAGCGTGCGGGATATGCTGGACAGCGCCGCCATCCAACTCCAGGAGGCGCAGATCGAGCTGCGCCGCTACGCCGACCAGCAGGAGCAGAACCCGGCGCGGCTGGCCGAGGTTGAACAGCGGCTGGACCGCCTGCACGACGTCGCCCGCAAGCACCGGGTGCAGGCACGGGACCTGCCGTCGTTGCATACCTCTCTCAGGGATGAACTGGACAGCCTGGCCGGCAGTAGCGATCGCATTGAAGTACTGGAGGCAGAGCTTGCAGAGCTGGCCCGGCAATATGCAGAACAGGCCGGCGCACTAAGCGACGCCCGCCACAAGGCCGCGAAGAAGCTTAAGAAAGCCGTAGAGGGCCAGCTCAAGGAACTGGCCATGGAGCAGTGCACCCTCGACATTGCGCTACAGCCCCGGGAATCCGACCAACCCCACCCGCTGGGCCGGGAAGACATCGAGTTCCTCATCAGCACTAACCCCGGCCAGTCGCCCCGTCCCCTCGGCAAGATCGCCTCCGGCGGCGAGCTGTCGCGCATCAGCCTCGCGATCCAGGTGGTGTCCGCGAGCGTCAACACGGTACCCAGTATGGTGTTCGACGAAGTGGACGTGGGCATAGGCGGCGCCGTCGCTGAGGTGGTGGGCCGCCTGCTGCGAGACATGGCGCGCAACTGTCAGGTGATCTGCGTGACCCACCTGCCGCAGGTCGCCGCGCAAGGCGAACACCATCTGCAGGTCAGCAAATCCTCCGACAGGAAAGCAGCCAGCGCGGCACTTGCCGTACTCGACGAAACACAAAAAGTGGAAGAAATCGCTCGCATGCTGGGCGGCATCGATATCACCGACAAGACACGCGACGCTGCGCGGGAGATGTTGGCACTCTCCTGAACTCTGGCCCGGCAGAACAAAAGAACAACGCCGCGGCAGCACTCCAGAAAGTTCAAACGCGACGGAGCGTAATCTCGACGCCGCAAGGGCCAAAAAATTTTTTGGGGACCTCCCCGCTCTCTACAACAGCACTACAACAGCACCCCACCCCAAATGTAGCTGAGGGATACAGGTCAGATAAGAATCACTAGTGGAAGAGCGAACGTCAGCAGTTAAGCCGCCAACATGACCAAGGGAGAAGCCTGAGTAACGCTAATCCTTTTTCCGAACGTAGAGCACCAGCGAGTGGTCTACCAACTCGTAGCCATGCTCTTTTGCCAGTTCGTGCTGCCGCTTTTCGATCACCGGGTCCAGGAATTCGATGACCTCACCCGAGTCCATGCACACCATGTGGTCATGGTGTTCACCGCGGGCCAGTTCAAATACAGAGTGGCCCGTCTCGAAGTTGTGCCGCGCTACCAGCCCCGCCGTCTCGAACTGCGTCAGAACCCGGTACACCGTGGCCAGGCCCACGTCCTCGCCCGCGTCCAGCAGCGCGCGGTAGACGTCTTCAGCGCTCATGTGCTGGTCATCTGTGTGCGCGGTTTCAAGGATTTGCAGGATCTTGACCCGCGGCAGAGTGACCTTGAGGCCCGCCTTGCGGAGTTCCTGATTCTCAGAAGACATCGCGTAGGCTTCCTGTATTCAAACGAGAGGGTGAGGTATCATGCCACCCCTTCTCTGGAAGTGAAAGTCTGAGCCAATGTCCCCCGTAAGCGCTTGCTACAAGCGGTTTTGCCGCACCCAGGCCTGCCGGTCCCGAGCGTTGCACGGGCTGTTGCTTTCGCTTGGCCTTGTGCTCACTGCCGGCTGCAGTGGTTATGGCTTTCCCGGCGTCTACCGCATCAACGTCGAGCAGGGCAATATCGTGACGCTGGAGATGCTGGACCAGCTCAAGCCCGGTATGACCACCCGGCAGGTACGCTACATTCTCGGCACGCCGCTGATAGAGGACCCATTCCATCCGGACCGCTGGGAGTACCTCTACATGATCCGCAACGGCAACGACACGCTGGCGGAAACGCGACTCACCGTATTCTTCGAAGACGACAAACTTACCCACTTCAGCAGTTCCGTACCGCCGTCCGGCCAGCAGGAAGCGGCCGAAGGTGCGGCCGAAGCAGACAGCGACGCCGCCTGACTCCTACCCGTCCGACTCGCGTCGGTTTTTTGCTTCTGCCGCGCGGCGCTTGCGCACTTCCTTGGGGTCGGCGATAAGGTCGCGGTAGATTTCAACCCGCTCACCCGCCTTGAGCACCTGATCATCCTTTACCGCCTTACCGAAAATACCCAAGCGGGCACCGGCGAGATCGAGTCCGGGGAAATCGCGCTCTAGGCCAGACTGCAGCACCGCATCCCGGGCCGTGGTACCCGGGTTCACCAGCAACGCCACAATCTTCTGCTTCTCGGGCAGCGCATAGGCAACTTCAACGGGAATGGTGTCGGAATCTGTCATCAGTGTGAGTCCTGCTGCTCTCATGTCGGCCTGCGAATGCACGCTACGGTCATAGGTGAACACGGAAGCATACTAGTACAGGGCCCTGGCGCGCGAGCTGATGGCTTCAACAAGGTGCGAAGCCACCGATTCAAACAGCTTGCCCGCCGCCGCGCCCAGCACCGGGCTGCGCAGGGTGAATTCCAACACCAGACTCACCCTGCAGGCGCTGTCGCCCAGTGCCTTGAATTCCCACACCCCGGCAAAGTGCTCAAAGGGCCCTTCTATCAGGGAGAGCTCAATGCGCTCTGGCGGCAGCAGGCGGTTGCGCGTGGCGAAACTCTGTCTGATACCCGCGCGGGCGAGATCCAGCCGCGCCTCAATCACGCTGCCATCGTCGCGTAGCACCTCGGCGCCCACGCAGCCCTCCATGTACTGTGGGTAGGCTTCAATATCGTTTACCAGCGCGAACAACTTGTCCGCGGGATAGGGCAACAGCGCACTGCGATCAATGCGGCTCATGGTGCCAGGAACCGCTCAAACACGCCCACCGCCACCAGCAGTAGCAGCAGGGGCGGTGTGACGTAACGCAGGCATTGCCGCCAGAGGTTCACAAACCCGCGACTCTCGCGATAAAGCTCTACGCGCAGAATCTCAGGCCGGAGCCGATAACCCACCAGCACGGCAGTGAGCAGGGCCACTCCCGGAAGCAACACCACGGTGGTCACCGACTCCAGCAGGGTAAAGAAAGATGTCTCACCGTTCTGGCCCTGCCAGACGTTCAACGAGAGGGCGCACACCATGGCCAGCATCCAGGTCGCAAGGCCCAGCAGCAGGGCCGACAGCGGGCGCGCCAGACGCATGCGCTCCACCAGGTAAGCCATGGCGGGCTCCGCCAGCGCCACCGCCGAGGCCAGGCTGATGATAGACACCGTGAGGAAGAATATCGTGCCCAGCCACTCGCCCTGCAACATATTGCCGAAGGCAAACGGCAGGCCCACGTAGAACAGGCTGGGTCCCATTGCCGGCTCCAGGTTGCTGGCAAACACCAGCGGATAGATGGCAACGCCAGCGGCAAAGGCGACCACCAGGTCGATCAACGCCACTGCCAGCACCGCGCGCCCCATGGGAATTTTCTCCGGGGCATAGGCCCCGAAGGTCATGCCGACACCGGCCCCCACGCCAAGGGTATAGAACGCATGCCCCAGGGCCAGCGTCACAGAACCGATACTGAAGTCATACAGGTTCACAGAAAAAAGGAACGCCCCCGCCCGCTGCAGGTTGCCGTGCTCCATTGCAAAACCGATCAGCATGGCCAGCGCGACCAGCAACAGGGGGCCCAGCAGCCAGAACAGCGGGGTCAGCCCCCTGTAGACGCCCAGTGCCGAGACGCTGAACACCAGAATGATAAACAGGCTTTGCCACTGCACCATGCGCCGGGGGTCGGCCAGCAATCCGGCAAACTCCCGCCCCGCGTCGGCGGCACTGGCGTCGGCGAACACCCCCGATTGCAGCAGATCAATATAGGCCAGAGACCAGCCTGCCACCACACAGTGATAGCCCAGCACCAGGAAGCCGGTGAGGACGGCGAGCCACCCCAGCCCCACCCAGGCCCGTGACAAGCCGGATCGTCGCACGGTGTACAGCAAGCTGCTCACAGGATTGGCCCGCCCGTGACTGCCCAGCAGCACCTCGGCGATCAGCAGCGGCACCGCCACCAGCAACAGGCATAAGATATAGGTGATGAGAAACGCTGCACCGCCCTGCTCTCCCAGCAGGGTGGAGAATCGCCATAGATTACCCAACCCGATCGCAGAAGCGGTCAGGGCAAAAAAGAAGGTGGTTCGGCTGCCCCAGACGCCTGTGGCGGAGCGCACTGCGATGCTCATGGAGGGATTGTCGTGCATTATCAATATCTGTCGCAATACAAGGCTGACATCACAGCCAATTCCGGCATACTGCGCGCCATGAGCAAAAAGAAGCCAAAAATTGCTGACAACACCATCGCGCTGAACAAGCGCGCCCGCTTTGACTACCAGATCGACGAAACCTTTGAAGCCGGCATCGAGCTCGAGGGCTGGGAAGTAAAAAGCCTGCGCGCCGGCAAGGCGCAGATCACCGACACCTACGTGTTGATCAAGAACGGCGAGGCATTCCTGATAGGCGCCAGCATTACGCCGTTACAGACTGCCTCCACCCATGTGGTGGCCGACCCCCTACGCACACGCAAGCTGCTGCTGCACAAGAAAGAGCTGGCGAAGATCCTGCAGGCGACCCAGGCCAAGGGCATGACCTGCGTGTGCACCGCGCTTTACTGGAAAAAGCACCTGGTGAAAGTAAAAATTGGCCTGGCGAAGGGCAAGCAGGATCACGACAAGCGCCAGGACAAGCGGGATCGCGACTGGAACCGCACCAAACAGCGCATCGTGCGGGAATCCGTAAAGCAGTAACGCCCCGCGTCAACCCGCCAGCGCCCGCAGGGTGATGGCAACGCCGATCGCCAGGCACAGGGCGATGGCCACAGGGCGGTACTGGCGCGCGCCGTAGCGGAGGAACGCCAGATAGCCCAGCCGATCTCCGGCGTACATGGCCGGATACGCCAGCAAGGCCAGCAGCAAGGTTCGCTGGCTTACGAAGCCCAGCACAAAAAAGCTGCACAGGGCCAGCAGGCCCGAAAAAGAAAAAAAGCCAATCATCAACCCACGGCTGCGGGCCGGGTCCGACTCCGTCGCCATCACATAGACAATCACGGGCGGTCCGGGCACCGCGAAGGCCCCGTTGCAGAAGCCACTGGCCAGGCCCACCATCCCGGCCAGTTGCGGTGAGGCCGCGGTGCGACTGGGGCGAAACCGCGCCAGCAGCAGGCTGGCGAGAATGGTTAAAACGCCGAGGCTCAGGCGGAACTGCTGGGGATCAAGCCACCTCAGCATCAGCGCGCCAAAGACTGTGCCCGGCAACGCGGCAGCGAAAAGCGGCCAGCGCTGGCGCAAGTCCATCGCATGCCGGTAAACCGGAAAGGTCTGCACACCGAGGATCACCACCAGGCTTGAGCACAGCACCACTGCTTCTCCGGGTGCAAAGAACAGAGCGTAGGCCGGCACAGCAACCAGGGCAAAACCGAAACCAGTGAATGCCCGCAGCAGCGCGGCGCCCGCCGTGATGCCCCAGACCAGCAGCAGCACGGGCAGCGTTAAATCGAAAAGCGCCAGCGACACGGCGAGATCCAGCCAGGAAACCGGCAGTCTAACAGGCCGCGGCTGCCTGGCAACGATGCCGCGGCAGCAGCTTCGCGAGAATCCGCCAGGGCAGGCGGGGCGTATTCTCCAACATGCTGAAACCCCTTAGCCGTCACCTGTATCTGTTCCGCAACGACCTGCGTCTGGCAGACAACCCCGGCCTCGCTGCACACGCTGCCGGCGATGCGTTGCTGTGTGTCTTCTGCTGGCCCAACGCGCCTGCCTGGTGCAACACCACCGGCATGGGTGAGCAGCGGGAGCGCTTTCTCAGGGAAACCGTTCAGGCCCTGCACGAGGCACTGAGCGCCCGCGGCCAGGGCCTGCTGGTGTTGCACCGGGACCCTCGCACGGCAATACCGCGGCTGGTCGAGCTGTTCGGCATTGAATGTGTGGGCACATCCCGGGCGCCAGGCGTATACGAGACGCAACAACTCTCCGAGCTGCAGCAGCAACTGTCGGTGCCCCTGGTCGTGCATGAAAACGCCAGTCTGTATACGGAATCACAGTTACCCGGCGACCTGGATGCGCTGCCCAAACAGTTCACCCCGTTCCGGCGCAAGGTGGAAAACCTGCAGGTGAATGCTCCACTGCCGGAGCCGGACAAGCTGCCGCCGCCCCCGCCCAATGCCGGTTTCCGACCACTGCCGGCCGCCAGTACCCGGCCGCATCCGGCATTCCCGGTGCGCGGTGGCAGCGCCGAGGGCTGGCGCAGGCTGCGCACCTGGATGATGGATCGCGGCCTGGTGCATGACTACAAGCAGACCAGGAACTATCTGGACGGCCTGGACGGTTCCAGCGTGTTATCGCCCTGGCTGGCCACCGGTGCGCTGTCGCCCCGGGAAGCGGCGCACGCCTTGTTTGACGTGGAAGCCAGGGACGGACGCAACGAATCCACCGCCCACCTCTTTATGGAACTTTTATGGCGGGAGTTCTTTCACTGGCGGGCGCTCGCCGACGGCGGCAAGCTGTTCAGCCTGCGCGGACTGCGCGGCAAGAAGGTCCTGAAATACTTCGAAGCGCGGGATTTTGCCCGCTGGAGCCAGGGCCATACCGACAGCCCCCTGGTGAATGCTCTGATGCACCAACTCGTGGCCACCGGCTGGATGACCAACCGCGGCCGCCAGATCGCCGCCAGTTATCTGGTAAACGAGCTGAACCACGACTGGCGCTACGGCGCCGCCTTCTTCGAAAAGCACCTGATCGACTACGACGTCGGCAGCAACTACGGCAACTGGCAGTACATCGCCGGTGTCGGCACCGACCCCCGCGGTGGGCGCCACTTCAATATCGACAAGCAGGCGGCCCAGTACGACCCGGACGGCCACTTCACCACCAAGTGGGACGGCTACCGCGACGCCCAGCCGCGCTATGTGACCGACGCTGCCGACTGGCCGCTGGATACGTGGCAGTAGCCCAGCGCGCGCATGAAAAAGTCAGACCTGCCGGAAAAAACCTGCCCGGTGTGCCAACGCCCCTTCAGCTGGCGGGCCAAATGGAAAAAGAACTGGGACAGTGTGGTGTACTGCTCGGAGCGCTGCCGCCGTAACCGACACCAGCGCAGCTGATTACCAGGGAATGACCGCGCCGTCCCAGGCGTAGAACGAGCCGCTGTCTGCCGCGGTCTTTTCGCTGAGCACCGCCAGCAGCGCCTCCGCGCTCTCCTGGGGCGTCAACACCCTGTTGGGATAATTTGCGGGTGTGTAAGGTTTTGATAAACCAGTCGCCACAGTACCCGGATGCAGGGCCAGCACGGCACAATGCTTGTGACTGACCCGCCACTCCCGGGCCAGGGTTTTCAACAACATATTGTGTGCGGCCTTGCTGGCCCGGTAGCTGTACCACCCACCCATATCGTTATCGGCGATGGAGCCGACGCGCGCGGATATTGACGCCAGGATTGACGGCTCGGAATGCCTCAGCGCCGGGGCCAGTCCCGCGGCGAGCTGCGGCAGGAAGAATGCATTGACCATGGCCAGGTGCGTGAGCGCATCGGCCGTCACGTCTTTCAGCCGCTTCTCGGGTTTGTAGCCCTCGCCATGCAGCATACCCACGGCATTGAACACCAGGTGCAGGGGCAGGTCCTCAGCACAGATGGCCGCGGTAGCCTCGGCGATGGAATCGGGCTGCGTGACGTCCAGCGCCAGCGGCACCACACGGGCATCGCCCAGGTCGCGCTGTGTACGCTGCAGGAAAAACAGTTTGCCTATCGGGTACTGTGATAACAGGCGTTCGGCAACGGCGTGACCAATGCCACCGGAACCCGCGACCACCACATTAAGGGGCGATTGTTGCAGGGCGCCGCTCATGCCAGCACCTCGTCCAGTGCCTGGTCCGCCCAGCGCAGGATGGCCTCGCGCTCCTGTTCGCTGCGTTTTTTCCAGTTATTCAGGATCAGCCCCATACGGCCATTGCCCTCCAGCTTGTCTAGATGTTTATCGATAAAGCCCCAGTACATCGCGTTGTAGGGGCAGGCGCCGTCGCCGGTCATCTTGGACGGGCTGTAGCGACACTGGTTGCAGTGGTTACCCTGCCGCTGGATGTACTTGCCGCTGGCGGCGTAGGGCTTGCTGGCCATCAGCCCACCGTCGGCGTGCAGGGCCATGCCCAGCGTGTTGGGCAGCTCTACCCACTCGAAGGCGTCCACATAGACCGCCAGGTACCAGTCGCACACCGCTTCAACATCCAGTCCCGCGAGCAGCGCAAAATTGCCGATAACCATCAGGCGCTGGATATGGTGGCCGTAACCCAGGTCCAGGGTCTGCTTCAGCGCGCGGGACAGGCAGCGCATGTCGGTGTCGCCCGTCCAGAACCAGTCAGGCAGTGGCCGCGTTGCCGCAAAGTGATTGCGATGCTTGTAATCCGGCATGAAGCGCCAGTAAATGCCGCGTATATACTCACGCCAGCCCAGCACCTGGCGGATGAAACCCTCCGCCGCCGCCAGCTCGCACTGTCCGTCGCGCCAGGCGCGCTCCACCTGCTGGCATACCGCCAGGGGCTCCAGCAGGCCGATGTTGATGTACATGGACACCAGGCTGTGGAACATCCAGGGTGACTCCTCCGCCAGCGCGTCCTGGTAGGTGCCAAAGTTGGCCAGGCCCTGCTCGCAGAACCAGTCCAGCGCAGCCTGGGCCTGATGTGGTGTGACCGCGTAGTTGAACTGCGTGAGATCGCCGGGGTTGTCGGGAAATGCCTCATCGACCAGCGCCAGCACCTCCCGGGTGATGTCGTCGTGACGCCGCGGGACGCGGTCGGGCACGGCCACCTGGTTACGCCAACCCTTGCGGTTATCCTGGTCGTAATTCCACTTGTCGCCGCAGGGCTTGCCGTCGGCCTCCAGCAGTAACCCGTAGCGCTTGCGCATGCGCCGGTAGAAGAACTCCATGCGCAGGCCTTTCTGGGTATCGGCCCAGGTGTTGAATTCCTCAATGCTGCACAGAAAGCGACTGTCGGGAAGGATGTCTACCTCGACGCCATAGGCGCTGGACCACTGCTGCATGGACTTGAGCAAGCGGTGCTCGCCGGGCTCACACACCACCAGCTGGCCGTAGTCGGCCTGAGCCAGGGTTTGCTGCACTGCCTTGCCGAGGGATGTTACGCCGTCTTCATAGGCGTAATAGACAACGCTGTACCCCGCGTCTCGCAGTGCGTCGCGAAAGTGCCGCATGGCGGCAAATATCAGCGCGATCTTGTGCCGGTTGTGGCGCACATAGGTCGCCTCCTCCCGCACTTCCGCCATAATGATGGTGTCCACTGTCTTGCGCGCCTGCGCAAGGGCGGGGTTGTTCGGGGACAGCTGGTCGCCCAGCACAAGAATCAGGTTTGCTGTACTCATGCAGCTTCATACGAGAGCAGGCGTGCCACGGACTCTCAGGTAACTGCACACAAGCTGGACTGCAACGCCGCGGTGACAGGCGCCCTAGGCCACGGCCCCCCAACCGAGGATGAGCACCGCATAGCGGGCGAACTTGCCAAAGCCCACCAGCAACACAAAGGTGCTGAGTGGCACCCGCATGATACCGCCGACGAAGGTAATGGCATCCCCGCCCACCGGCAGCCACGCCAAAAGCAGGCTCCAGTGACCGTAGCGGGCAAACCACTCACGTCCTCGCGCCAGTTGCGCCTCATTCACAGGACACCAGCGGTACCTGATAACGCGGTCGATGTGCCAGCCTATCGCCCAGTTGACCACAGAGCCCAGGGTGTTCCCCACGCCCGCCGCCAGCCACAGCCCAAAAGGGTCCTTGCCCGCCTCCAGCATGGCCAGCAGCACCACCTCGGAGTAGAACGGCAGGATGGTGGCCGCGCCAAAGGCGGACAACCCCAGCAGCAGATAGGCGTTCACAGGATTGGCGGCAGATGCCTGTCGTTGGGCGCGCGATCAGCGCAACAGGCGTTGCGCGTGAAGCTCACCCCGCCTTCGGTGAACGCGGCCCGGCGAAGAACCAGATGATGACACCGAGCAGCGGTAGCAACAGGATCAGCAGGATCCAGAACAGTTTCTTGACGTTATCGACCGTGGCCTGGACAACATTGAGAATTGCCCAGATGTCGGCAATCAGCACCAGCAACCCGAAAAAACCGAGCCCTTCAAACATGACAACTAGTCTCCCTGTGTAAAGTGTTGAGTGTAACCCACAGCCGCGCCCATCGCGGCCGGCGTCAGGCCATACCCGCCCGCGCCGCTTTCACCAGCCAGCGGAACAGGGCCAGATGGGAGGGCAGGTAAAACAGGTACTCAGGATGCCACTGCACGCCCAGCAGCGGGCGACCGTCCCGGGGCTCCAGCACCTGCACAAAGCCATCCAGGTCGTAACCCGAGACCTGCAGGCTCTCGCCCACCCGGTCTACCGCCTGGTAGTGCAGGCTGTTCACCCGCAGCCTGTCGCGACCCAGTCGCCGGGCCAGCGGTGTGCCCTGGGTGAGGGTCACGGTCTTGCGTGGCAGAATGGTCCCGAAATTGGAGGTGTGCTTGCGCAGCTTGCGTATGTCAGGGTGCAGGCTGCCCCCCAGCACCACATTGATTAACTGATAGCCGCGACAGATACCCATCAGCGGCAGCCGCTGTTCCAGCGCAAAGCGAATGTATTCCTGTTCCAGCGCATCCCGGTCGTGGTCGTACTCCTTGCCGGGCAGCTCTTCGGATTCGTAGAGGCCCGGGTGGATGTCGTCACCGCCACTGACGATCACCGCGTCGAGTTTCTCGGGTGCGGTGCGACGCTGTGCATTGATGCGCACCGCCCGCCCTCCGGTCATCCACAGCGACAGACGAATGGCCAGCCATGACGGTGAGAAACGCCGAACGTTGCCGGTTACGCCGATACAAGGTCGTCGAGTATGCGATCCAGCGTCTTGTGCCATGGGGCTCTAGTAAAGTTCACCAGTTGTGATTCGTAGCGGCGGCATTGGCTGCACAGTTCATCCAGTGTGCCGGGGTCATTGGCAAGCTGTTCAATCACACACCAGAGGTTCCAGCTTTCCGCCAGCAACCAGTCGCCGCGCTCTATCTCGCAGTTCGGCAGCCGGTAGTGGAACGTCGGTCGGGCGTTGATACGGCTGTCCGGCACCGCCTCGACCACACGCTCTTCATCCAGGTGCTTGAACAGGGGCAGCATATCCAGCGCCCGGTTGCGGGTGGCGTTGTAAGAGAAGTAATCCGCGAGCAGGTCGTCCAGCGTCAGCTCGTCGTCGTACCCCAGCACTCGGCGGCGATACCCCGAGGGATACAGGTCAATATAGGGGGTAAAGCGCCGGCTCATATCGACCCGGTGCCGCCGCACCAGCCAGTCCTGGGCCACCACGTAGGCGCGCAGGTATTGTCCGATGGTGGCCGGGTCCAATGCCGGCAACTCTGGATTGATATGCAGGCCGAAGGCGTATACCACCGATTCCGCCGTACCCTCGGCACCGGCATGGCGCAGGGCGCGCACCATGGGGTCCAGACCCGCCAGGGCATCCATGGGCACCGGCGGACACACCACCTCCACAGGCACCAGTTCCGTGGTCAGGTTGACCAGCCACTCCGCCAGTGGGTCGTCCTCCACTGAGCCATCCTTGCGACTGCTGGCCCGGGTGTCAGCCAGCTGCTTGGCCAGCTCGCTGTCCACTTCCACCACAAATGTGCCCCAGTCCGGGTGCGGCACGGAGGCCTTGGCCAGCGAGGCGTAATCCGCGCTGTGATCGAAAACACGGGCGAGCACCTGCACCGCTTCCTTGAACTCAAGCCCGGCAAATTCCAGCTCAAAACCCACGCAGCGCGTGGCCCCGCTGGCTGTTTGAAGACGAGGTGGCCGCACATAGCGGCCATCAGACGCTGTCATGATGTCCTTGAAAAAACAGAATTCGCCCTCAGGATACGTAGTGAATGTGGCAAAGGCCACCAAGCAATTGCCCGGTCAGCCGGGCACAACAAACCGCACAGTCCGCTTTTGCGGTATACTGTGGGGTTCTGGGGGCGATTAGGATTCGACGACGGTAACAAAACTTTGAGTGCATGTCGTGAGGGTAGCCAATCACGTTAATCCAAAGCTGCAAACTAATAGTTGCCAACGACGACAACTACGGTGCACAACTGGCTGCGTAAGTAGCCCTTTGTAACACCATTCAGGTGCTTCGGCCCTGACGGTCTTTAACAAGGTTCCAGCCCCGCGTTACAGACTGTCATTCAGAACTGGATCGCCGTGAAACTCGCCTGGGGTGGATCGGTTAAACAAATACCAGGATCGCCAACTGCGTCCTGCCCGTCGGGCTGCAGGCGGCTAAAGCAATAGACGGAATCTAAGCATGTAGAGCGAGAAGCGGAGTACTGGCGGACGCGGGTTCGATTAACACACTGGTCGCCACAGGGAGTGATCCCTGTCGGAAACAGAGGGCTCATACGGTGAACGCTAAGGGGCAATGCCCTATGCCAACGCCGTCCGGTGAATGGGAAACCAGTAAGCCGGCTAGAGACTCATAGGCTCCTAACGGGCAATCCATGGAGTACTAGGGTGGACTACGGTCCACAATACGCCCTCCCCTGCGACACGTCGCAGGTGAAGGAATAGTCCAGCCCAGGCTGAAAAGTCTGGATCAGCTGTCCCGCCGCCTCCACCATACAAGAACACTCCGGCCCCCATGGCCGGAGTTGGAACAAGGGGATTCATGGATGAGCTCCCCAAAAATTGCAAAGGCACTGTCGGCCTGCGATGCCAGCTATATTGCTGGCCTCGTCGATGGTGAGGGCACGGTGACGCTGACGCGCAAGCACCGCGGGGAGTTCCGCCAGCTTGCGGTGTCGGTAAGCAGCACTGAAGCGCCCCTGCTCGACTTCATTCTCGAGCGCACCGGCGTTGGCAAGATTACTAACAAACGCCGCTACCAGGCGCACCACCTTCCCAGTTACACCTACTCAGTCCATAACCGCCAGGCATTGGCGCTGCTGCAGTCCATTGAACCGTATCTGAAGTCCTATAAATCACGCCGTGCAAAACTGGCGTTGCAGGAATACCTGTGCGTAACCCCAAGAAACGGCAAGTACTCCGCCGACTTATTGGCTGCGAAGCGTGATTTTGAAAAGCGCTTTCTCGAAATACGCCCCCACTCAAGTTAGCGCCTGCTCTGCCAGCCGATGGGCAGCCATGCTGGCGCGACCATATGTGAGCGTCAGGGTTATTGCGTCTCCATCACGGCGCCCACGGCCCGGGGATTTCTGGCGTAGTAAAAACGGCCGTCCTCAGCGCCCACCAGCAAATCGGGAATACCGTTGCCATCCCAGTCCACCGTCGTCGGGCTGGCAGTGTGACCGGATACCTTGCGCCCATCGATGGCACCCTGATTTTCCAGTAACACCCTGCCATTGCGCTCGCCAATATTGCGGTAGAAATCGGCGTTAACACTGTTAAACAGCATGTCGAGGCGGCCGTCCCCGTCCCAGTCAACCACCGCCAGTTTGCGCCGGCCGCTTTTTCCCGCGGGGCCCCAGACCAGATCCAGATCGCCCCCGACGGCGTTGCGAAAAATGCGCCGGCCGGGAAGCAGTGTGAGGCCGGCATCAGTCTTGCGGCGCTCGAACAGGGCCAGCTGCCCCTCGTGGTCGAGCATCACAAGATCCGTCAGGCCGTCATCATTCCAGTCCGTTGCCACCGGCGTGGTTCGCCACTGACTCACCAATGCTTTGCCAACGGGGTGCCACCAGTTCCAACGCGGTTTTGGCGGCGCCCCGGGCCAATCCACCTCAATCGGTTGTGCCGCGGTCAACACCGGCGCCGTCGCTGTGCCGATATTCTGGTACCAGATGACCTTGCCCCAGATCGAGTTGGCCACGATGTCCAGCAAACCATCCTGGTTCCAGTCGGCCACCGTGAGCGTGGTATAGCCCCACTTGGCTTCCGCCGGGCCCTGTATAGAGCCCCGGCTACCTGCCTGAATGCGAATCACCTGACCGTCAGCCTCAAGTCGCCGGGCCCGATTCCACACCGGCGCCTCACCGCCGCCCAGGTTTTCGAAGAAGCCGATATAGCCCGCGGTGTTGCCGCTGAGAATGTCCTCATCGCCGTCGCCGTCCCAGTCGACGACATGGGGCGTGGATAGCGCACCAAACTTCAGGTACTGCGCTTTCTGCTGGAAGTACACCGGGTCATAGAAAACCGGCACGCCGGCCTCGACCCGGCCGCTGTGTTCAACCAGGGCCACGCGCCCATCTTCATCGCCGGTTACCAGATCAATGTCGCCGTCCTTGTCCCAGTCGAATGCCACCGGGACGATCATCTGCACATCCATTCGCAGCGGGGCTTCGCCACGCAGCAGTTTCACCCCCGCGGCATAGGCAGGCTGCTGCCGACTGCCGACATTCTGAAAATAGGTGAAGGTGTCCAGGAACTCCCCGCAGATCAGGTCGAGATCGCCGTCGCCGTCAAAGTCGGCGAAATTGGGTGACGGCCAGCCGAATACTTCAACGGGCTTGCCCGCGGCCATCACGAACCGGGGCTTCCCGTAGTCGGGCCTCGCGTTGCTCCCCCGGTTCCGCAGCCAGAGCACATAACCTCGCAGCGGGCCATTGGTCCAGTTGCCCTGCTCGTCATAGGCGTTATCCCAGCCGTAGTCCGCCCACTCGTCATAGCCCGCAACCAGGTCCTGAATCCCGTCGCCGTCATAATCCAGATATTTCCACTGTTTGGCACGGCTGCGGCCGCGGGCGACAAACACGTCCTCGTCTGCAACAGGCAGCGCGATACCGCTATCGATACCGTGGCTGAAAAACTCATAGTGCTCTATACCGGGCGAGAGCACCCGCGGCATGCCATCGACATACGACACCTGCACATTTTGCGCGCCCTTGCTGATACGCACAGGCGGCGCAAACACAGGCTGTTTCACGTCGCCTTCCGTGTTCTCAAAAAAGTAGGTGCCGTTGAAGGGTTCATCCGGGGAGACCACAACCAGGTCGTTGTCGCCATCCTGATCAAAATCCATAGGCAGTGGCCAGGCCCACAGGCCCACGCCGAGGTCCACGACCAGGCCGGGATTATTGTATTCAAGGGCTTTAAGCCGGGCAGGTGCGTTCGTCGATGCGGTCGGTAGACCGCTGATTTGCGCCGCCTCCTGCACGCGCTCTGCCGGGAATCCCCGGCTGGCGAGCAGCAGGCACAGCAGCGCGCCCTGCCATAGTCTGAAGCCGCTGTCTGCGTTCATCGCCACGTCAGGACCTTGCTTGCCGCGGGCACAGCGCCGTGATGGCCCTGTCAGGGTAGCCGATAGTGGCTCTTGTAGGTCGGCTGCGGCACGGGCTGCCCATCCTGCGCCAGTTGCCCCAGCATGCGCTCTACCCGCGCGTGGGCAGCATCGCGGATTGCGGGAAAATCGTGGGAGAGTATCTCTCCATCACGCACCACCGCTTCACCACCGACAAAAACTGATGCCAGATTGCGTGTACTCAGGCTCAACACCACCGTGGCGTAGATATCAAAAACAGGACCCGCGTCGGGTTCCCTCGGGTCCAGTACCAGGAAGTCCGCGAACTTGCCGACCTCAAGGCTGCCTACCCGGTCGTCCACGTTAAGCACCGCGGCACTCCCCAGGGTGTGCATGGCCAGTATCTGATAGGGCGTCATGATGGCTGCGGACTGGTAGCGCATGCGGGTCGCGTACAAACCCATGCGCATGTTTTCAAAAGGGTCGGACAGGTCGCCGCTGGCCTGGCCGTCCAGGCCCATGCCAACGCGCAGCCCGGCGCGTTGGTAGCGGGGTATATCGGCCAGCCCGGACGCGAGACGGCCATTGGAGAGTGGGTTCCAGACCATCCGGGTACCCGCCGCCACGGTCTTTTCGAGTATCTGGTCGTCGGTGTGTATAAAGTGCGCGAAGTGCAGCTTGTCGGACAGCATCCCCGAATCCTCAAGGATGGAAAACTGCTTCTGCTGGATGGAGATGATATCGGGTGCCTCGAGGTAGTGCGCCTGCGCGTCGAGGTCAAAGTCCTGCATCATGCGTCCTTCCCAGAAGGGGAACTCCGTATCGCCCCGCAACAGCCCCAGCGCACTCAACGAGAGCCCCAGCAGGTGGCTGTTCTTTTTCTTGAGCGATTCTCCCTGTTTGAGAAAGGCCGCCAGGCGTTTGCGATTGACGGCCTCGGAGGCGGTGACATCAATCGCCCAACCCGGGATAAAGCGTTGCTGGAGTGAGAGTTGTGCCTCGAACTGCTCCATCCAGTGCTCGTAGTCGTAGCCGTAATTATTCACCCAGTTGTAGTTTGTGGTGATGCCATGGCTGAGGAAATCCAGGCCCCCGTACTGGGTAAAGGTGTAAAAGTCGCCTTCCTCGTAATAGGGGGAGAACGGCGAATGCGCTGCGGCAATCCACCCGTACAAGGTGCTCTCTGACGCGATACCCCGAAACGGTGCCGACCATAAATGACTGTGCGCCGAGACGAAGCCGGGCGTGATGATTTTGCCTGCCGCATCCAGCTCGGTTTCAGCGCGGACCCCTGCAGGCACCGCGCCCGCGCCAATCCTGGCTACCCGGCCCGCGGCGTCAACGGCAAACCACCCCTCCACGGGATCTGGTTCTCCGGGTGCCATGGTCAGAATGTGCCCGCTGTGAACGAGCAGCTTATAAGGCGCTTCTCCAGCCGCACATACTATCGGTACAAGAAGCAGCAACAGAGGTCGTAACAAGTGTTTGATCATGGTTCACCGTGATTGGGGTTGGGCGGCAGAGTCTCTTGAGTCTATAGGAGCTGCCGTACGCTGGATACTCTGCTCCTGAAGATATGCTGACCTGTGCGCATGGAGTCCTCTGCCGCACGGGCCGGAGGCTGCCCTGCAGCGGGTGACCCTGGCGTCAGGCCACTGTAGCAGCAGAGCTGTCCAGTTTTCCTTCGACAAACTGTCTGATAGCTGCCCAGGCGTGCTCGGCTTCCGGTATGCCCGCGGTCACCAGGCCGTGCCAACCCTGGATCATCCCCGGCCAGCTTTCCAGCGTCACATCCACCCCGGCAAGCGTTGCGCGCTCGGCCAGCTTCAGCGCTCCTGGCGCCATGGTGTCAAACTGCCCCACCTGCAGGTACAGGTGCGGCAGTCCTTCCAGCGCTGCATTGCAGACGGACACACGCGGATTGTCGAGTTCGATGCTGCCAGCGGTAAAATCCATCCCGCGGTTGCGCACCCATTGCGGCGTGAGAAAGGGATCCCGGCCCGGCGGCGGCGCAACATCCAGATCAAACCAGCCGGTGAGGGAGACAAAGCAGGCCGGCATGGGAAGCCCCTCAGCCCGCGCCTGCACGAGTGCGTCCAGTGCAAGACCACCGCCGCAGGACTCTCCCAGCACCACAATGCTTTCCGGATTGATGCCAAGCTCAAGCAGGCCGCGATAGGCCGCCAAACAATCCATAGGCGCCGCGGGAAACGGGTGCTCGGGCGCAAGCCGGTAGTCGGGCATGACCACCGGCATGCCCAGGGCCCTGGCGATGATCTCTGCATAAAAGTGGTAGACATCCAGCGGGCAGGATACGTAGGCGCCGCCGTGGTAATGCAGTGCAATAGCCTGACCATCGGCGTGGTGTTCCAACTCGTACCAGCCCGAGCGCACACCGCCTACCTGCCTGATATCAATACGTAAATCTGCACTCGTCGGGTGGCCATGGAAGGGAGCCATGGTGCTGCGCACCTGCAAGAAGTCCGCCGCAGGGTCAGCAAAGTCCCCCGGCAGACTGTCTATCAGCGCTTTGAAAAGCTCACTCGCCATGGCTACCGCCTCATAATGTCGCACCAGCACACAGTTTACGTAACTCCTGCCCATAAGTACGGGACACGCGCGCCGGGAGGAAGCTGCCACCGCCACAACACAGCTCTACGGCACGAAACTTGCAGCGTCTTTTCCTGCGACAGCCCTGTACCGCCTGACCAAGGAGCCGTGATGTACAAGTCAATCTTTACCCTGTTTCTTCTCACTTTGCTGGTCGGGAGCGGCGCCCATGCGGCAACGGCCCTGATCAATGCACGCATCATGACGCTGGACAGCCGTGAAGCGACATCGCCCATCGACGGCTACCTGCTGATCGGTGACGATGGACGCATTGCCTCTTTAGGGGCGGGGCCTTTTCCGAGCAACCTGCGCGCCGACACTGTTGTTGATGTAGACGGCGGATTTGTCCTGCCAGGCTTCGTGTCCGCGCATAGCCATCTCTGGCAGAGTGCCCTGCGCGGGCTGGCCGCAAACGAAACCCTGTTCGGCTGGGCGGAGGCAATCTATGACCAACACGCCCGTTACGCAGAACCCGTGGACTTATACTGGTTCACACTGCACGGGGCACTAGACCACCTGCGCAATGGCATCACCACCGCATACAACTTCAACGTTTCCACCAATGACGTGCTGGCCTCATCGCGCCGGCAGTTGGACGCGGAAATGGAATCGGGCCTGCGCTTCGTGCACGGCTTCAGTATCGGCAGGGACCAGCCTTATGAGACGGCGCGCGAGCAGCTCGCCACATTCATCGAACTGACTGAAACACGCACACCCGCCCGGATGGTGTCAGTGATGATCAATGGTGGCGGTGCGTTCAGGGAAGAGAAGACCACCGCGCTGATCGAGGGCGAACTGATGCGTACATTCGGCATCGGGAACCACCAGCATTATCTGGAAGCACCCGACCAGAAGTACGTGATGCAGGACAAGTACGCGTGGTTTCGCGAGGCAGACAGCATCGGCCCCGGCATGCTGTGGGGGCACTTCATCCATACGACCCCGGAAATTCTGCGCGAGACCGCAGACAGCGGGGCCAGTATGAGCTGGAACCCGTTATCGAACGGCAGGCTGGCGTCGGGTACGCCGGATATACCCATGTATCTCGCCATGGGCATCCCGGTAGGCATGGGCGTGGATGGGCAGGCCAGCGCCGACCTCGCTGACCCGCTGGCCAACGCGCGAACAGGGCTGTACGCGATTCGGGCGATGTACCAGAGTGCTGCCATCATGGGTGCCTACGATGTTCTTTGGCTGCATACAATGGGAGGCGCCCAGGTGTTAGGGGTAGCGGACGAAGTGGGCTCACTGGCGCCCGGAAAGCAGGCGGACATCGTTGTCTATCAACCAAAGAAATGGGATGTGGCGCCGATTACAGACCCCTATGCAACGCTGGTTTTTGCCATGGATTCTCGTCACCTGAGCCAGGTGTACGTTGCCGGTGAGCTGCTGTTCAATGACGGGAAGCTGACCGGCCACGATTTCGATGCAGTTGCCTCAGAAGTGGGCGCGCACTTCGATGCCGTAGTAGAACGGCGGGAAGCTGCGCTGGCGCAGTGAGGCGCCCCGGGCGCCAACGTCAAACGCCAGAACGGCCACCCTGAGGCGGCCTTTCAGGCCTGCACTGGAAGTGCCTGGGCAGCGGCCCTCCACAGGCCGGTCGCCGCTGCGATGAATCCTTGCCCACCTGGTGGCCTGCGAAGGTGCGTGCCGACACGGACAAACGAGTAGCCCCTCGCGCACTGCTCTCAGCGACCGCTGG
>JAZBPS010000134.1:0-11617 GCA_036353375.1 Halieaceae bacterium
CCGATGTCTGCGCCAGCTCGAATCAACTTTAAGTTGCAAAAGACGCTGTAAGATTTTGTTTACATTGATTTTTACTTTCTTGTTGCCAGTAAGCCTGTGCAGGCGCTGCAGCCGTTCCGTGTACACAGCGGCCTGTCAGTAATGCTCTGCCGTAGCCGTAATTACAGCGACCGTCTGGTCCTGGGCCAGCCAGCGTGACGCGACGCCGGACATTATTTGATTGCATGCCTGTTTGACCGGGCCCCGCAGGTCTCGCAGACTGGATATCCGGAATTCGGTTTCCCTTTAGGAGTGCACGTGCGCCACAGAACACAGTTCCATAACTCCCTTAAGGCGGTGCTTGCTCTCTGCCTGTGTGTGCCAGCGATAGTCTTGGTGGCCCCCGCCCCAAGCGCCGGTGAGCGCGCTCGCGACGCCGGAATCCCAGCTGCTGTCAGCTATCCGCATGAACACGAGCCCATCGGCAGCGTGCGTGACCTCTACAGTGGCCGGTTGTACCCGGACATTCTTGTGAACACAGCGCGCAATATTCATCGGCTGTTCCCGACACGCGTGGTCAAGGCGGGCGACACACCCTACCCGCTTCGGCCCGGTGCGGACGACGCAAGCGCCTTGCTAGAGGCCTTGCGCTTTGAGTCCCGGGGGCGGCTTTGGGATCTGTATGACTATCTCGCATTAAACCGGGTGGCGGCACTGCTGGTGGTGCAGGATGACACCATACTTTTCGAGCGCTACTTACTGGGCAACAACGCGGATACGCGCTGGATGTCGATGTCGGTGGTTAAGTCGATGACGGCGACCCTGGTGGGCGCGGCCATCCGGGATGGCTATATCGCCGGGCTTGATGACCCGGTGACGCGGTATCTGCCGCAGCTGCAAGGGAGTGCCTACGACGGCGTATCGATTCGCCACCTGCTGCAAATGGCGTCGGGGGTGGCGTGGAACGAGGCCTACACCGATCCGGGCTCGGATCGCCGCGCCATGCTGGAGGCCCAGCTGGCACAGCAACCGGGCGGGATTCTCGCGCTGATGGCAGGGCTTGATAAGGCCGCGCCGCCGGGAACCCGCTGGAATTACAGTACCGGTGAAACCCAGGTGGTGGCTGCGCTGGTGGCAGAGGCCACGGGTATGCCGGTGGCAGAGTACCTGTCGCAGACTATCTGGCAGCCTTTTGGTATGGCCTCCGACGCCCTGTGGTGGCTTGCCTCACCTGAAGGTCTGGAGATTGGCGGCAGCGGCCTCTCTGCGACATTGCGCGATTACGCCCGCTTCGGCCTCTACATGTTGCATGAAGGCCTTATTAGCGGCGAGGAGACTTTGCCCCCGGGCTGGGTAGCAGAGGCTACCCGCAGTGAGGCCATAGACGGCAAGAGCGATGACTACGGCTACATGTGGTGGCCCCTGGACGACGGCGCCTATGCGGCAATCGGTATTTTCGGGCAGTTCGTGGTGGTGCACCCGGCCAGCCAGACGGTGATTGCCATGTGGGGTGCCCAACCCAAACCCGAGGGTGCCGATGTCATCGACGAATACGAGTTCTTCAACGCTATCTTTCGCGTCACATCAGGGTTGGTACCAGATCGGTGAGGTATAAGCCCTTTCCTGTATCGCTCCAGGCACCCCATCGGGCAGCGCGGTGCCATAGCGCTTGGCGTCGCGGGTGGTCCAGCGCGGGCTGGGGCGCTGCAATACCCGGCCGTAGTAAAACGCGACCTCAGCGGGGCTGAAATCCGGGTCACGCCACACCGCTGCCAGCGTGTTCGCCCCGGCGCCCTGCTCCGCCGCGCTAGCCACATCGTATATCTTTTCCTGCGGGACGCCATCGGCGTCCAGCCATCCCTTGACGATCTGCAGGCGATCCAGCCCCACTTCGTCCGGGTCGCGGGATGCATAAAACATCAAGGTAGGTGCGCGGCCCGTTTCCGTATCAGGGTCCGCAGCCGCGCTCCCGCGCAGCGTGCCGCCCATGGGGACGCCACCGGCGTAGGCGATGGCTTCCCGGTCGATAGCGCGGACATCCGCCGCCGTGAAATCCCAGCCCGCGAACAGGCGCACGCCAATGCGGGGACCCGTGGTCGCGTAGACCTCGCGGCGCTTCAGCGCGGCCATGATGGCCTCGCGCGTGTTTTCCCTGCTCCACACGCCGGTGTAGCCGGATGCGCTGATGGTGGCGGACCGGCGGGAAACCACGGCCCCGTAAGCGCCCTTTTCGCTCATGCGGTGGGAGGCCCGGCCCGGGGCAGGCTCATCCAGGGATATTTTGTTGAAGAAGTCTTTCTCGCTGGCGGTGGCGAGCCCCGTGTGGGTGTCGGTACTGCCGATAAGGCCAAACCGGAACGGGTTCACCCCGAGTTCCTGTTGCAGTAACAGGCCGTGCTTGAGGGTGGATCGTGCGTACTCAAAGGGCAGCATGGAGGGCTGTTTCGCCGCAGTGAAAAAGACGTTGCTGTCGTCCCAGCGTTCAAAGCTGGCGTACTCGTCTGTGGGCGACAGAATCGGGTGTGTTTCCGCATCCCCTTTCATTTGCGTCACCTCGTACAGGGGCTCCCAGCGGGCGCGGCGGGCGGCATAGTCGGCAGTGAAGCGCTCGCCGCGGAAATTCTCCAGCGCGAACATGCGCCCGTTACTGAGGTTCCCATTGTGGGGTATGGCCAGGGCCGTGCCACCGGTCTCCCGCTCATACCGCGCCAGCCAGTCCCAAAGGGCCTGGGGATCCTCGCTGTGCAGTGCCGACATGGGGAGCTGCCTGAGCGCCCGCTCGGCACCGTCCGCCAGCACGACAACACGGTGCAGGTTGTCCCCGGCGGGGTTTGAGGTCCACTCAAAGCCGATGAAGGCGGAGAACTCTCCGGGTTCGTTAAACGCGTCTGCCGCCCTGGCAATTTCCCGCCAGCTGGCCATGGCGGTCTCCGGGGATTCCGCCAGCGCCTGGCGCGCCTTGCTGCTGAACTCGAAGAAGTGGCGGGAATGGGTGCTGCGCGCTGCCGCACCGAAGGTGCTGCGAAGGGCGGCCATGATGTTGCGAGCCGCATCCCCGGCCGGGCTGTCCGGCTCCGGGTTCAATAGCTGCCAGGTAACGCCCAGGTATTCCGCGTGGTCCGACACCACCAAAAAGTCCAGTGGCCGCGTCAACTGTGCGGGCTGTCCCGAGCTTGAGACCACGGTTTCACCGCGGGCAAAGCGGTAGGCCTTGTCGGGACCGATGCTGTCGTTGTTGTACAGCAGGGCATCCAGGGAGTAGAAGGTGTGGACGTGGGTGTCACCCCACAACAGTCGGTCGGGATAGGCGCCGTCAGCGGCCTGGCTCACGGATGACAGGGCCAGCAGCCACCCGGTCAGCGCCAGGAAAATGCCTCCCCTGCCCGCCCTGGACCCCATCACGGGGAATACAGCAGATGCCGGGAGCAATCGCCCATCAGTACCACGTGCATTTCCCGGCGGCTGAAGCACCACTGGCCATCGGCCAGATGAAACGTGTCGTGGTAGCGACCGCTGATAATGGCCTGCAGGGGGAAGTCGTCCAGCGCCTGGAATACCGTGAACCGGGAGCGTGCGCTGGCGCTGTCGCCGTCGACTTCCACGGCGACATTGGTGGTGATGTGCTGGGTTTTGGGTGTGCCGCAGTCGGGATAAATACGGCAGGCGGCGCGGTACATAGCCAGTACCTCGTCGTAGCCGCGCACCACGGAGTCTTCCGCAGGTGCTGCGATCTCGCCGTTGCGGAACAGCTCGGCCACCCCTTCAAGATCACCGTTGTCGATCAACTCGGCATAGCGGTAAATCAGGTTACAGATGGCCTGTTGGGGGTTATTCATGGGGCGCTCCATCCTTATCTTGTGTCTGATGCGGCGTTGCATCCGTCGGGAAATCCACCGACTCGGTCACCTCGCGCCAGGCGCGCATATCTTCTAACCGCTGCACCAGCTTGGCCTCATAGGTGCTGTACAGGCCGGCGCCCAGCAGCAGTTTCTCCGGCGGTTGTGCCATGCGGGACAATTCGACCACCAGGGGCCCCACGCGCTTAGGATCCCCGGGTTGCTGGCCGTCAATCTGGCTGATCATATCGATGCGGGCGCCCACGTGCCCGGCATAGTCGGCAATCCGTGTGCCGGATGTGCGCATCGAGCGCCCGGACCAGTCGGTGCGAAACGCCCCGGGCTGCAGGCTGACCACCTTGATGCCCAGGGGCTCAAGCTCCCGGGTCAGTGCTTCCATGGCACCTTCCAGCGCAAACTTCGACGCGCTGTAGTAACCGGTTCCCGGGTTGCCCATCAGGCCGGCCTGGGAGGAATTGTTGATAATGAGACCGGCGCGACGCTGCCGGAAGTGCGGCAGGGCCAGCTTGGTGAGGGCCAGTGCGCCAAAGAAATTGGTCTCGAACATCTGGCGGATCTCGTCCTCGTCGCCCTCCTCGATCGCCGCCAGGTAACCGTAGCCCGCGTTGTTCACCAGTACGTCCAGCCCGCCAAACCTGTTCAGGGCCACCGCCAGCGCCGCCTCGCGCTGTTCGGCGTCGGTCACGTCCAGATGCGCGCCCGCCGCCGTTTCGGGGTAGCGATCAAGTATGTCGGCAACTGCGGCCAGCGACCGCGCCGTCACAACAACATTGTCTCCCGCAGCCAGCACCGCCATTGCCATCTCGCGGCCAAACCCCGTTGAGCAGCCGGTGATCAGCCAGGTGCGGGTAGCCTCCGTCACAGGGCGTTCTCCTTAAGCCGCCAGTCATAGCTCTCGGCGCGCGCGGCAAGCTGCTCGCGGCGGGTTTCCGGCTGGATAAACAGCTCCTCTGGCAAACCGCTGGCGGCAAGCGCGTCTAGCGTGGTCATCTCGCAGGTCACCTGCACGTTCTGGCGCTGCGCCGGGTCGGCAAACTCGGCCCAGCGCAGTGTAAGCAGGCCCTCCGGCATGTCGCAGGGGTCCAGCCAGTTGACAAAACCGGGATCGGACTGGGATACCACGAAGGTATAGGTGCCGTCGGGGTTGGCAACCGACTGCGTCTTGTTCAGGCAGCTCTGGCGGGTGCGGATTTCGTTGCTGGTGCCCCACACATTGGTAATCGGCGCAATGAAGTAACGCGCGCTGCCCAGGTTCACCGTGAGCACCAGGGCCGCCTCGGGGTGCGGCAGCTCGAAGCGGCCCATGATGTAGATCTGGCTGCGCAGCGCACCGTCGCTGTCCCGGTCAATGGTAAAGCTGAAGGCGTTGGCGGGCTTGAGCATTGCCTGGTTGTTCCAGCGAATGGTGTTGTCCACCCAGCGCTGCATGTAGGTTTTCACTTGTTCGAGTGTTTCCTGTTCCGTGGCCGGCGGCTGGCTCTGGCCCCCTAACCGCTCCACTGACAGGCGATTGGCGCGGTCCTGCGCCCAGTCTGCAATTACATCGCGAATATAAAACTCGTGTGCATCCGGCCCCAGTTGAATATGGTTCGCCAGTCCGCTCGCGTCCCGGTTGACCGAAATCTCGAAGTGTCCGTCAGCATCCACCACCAGGTCGCTCCCCGACAGCACCGCTTCGGTCCCCATTTCACGGTTCCAGAGGGTGAAATAGTTCTCGATCATACGCCTGGGCGCGACCTGGCCCCGGAGCACATAGCGTTCCTCGACATTCACCGGAATGACCCGATAGACGCTGTCGGGGTTGTCGATACCCCAGCGACTGCCGGGTACGGCCTGGCCCTGCACGCTGTGTGGAAGACGGCTGATCGTGATGACCTTCGGTTGCTTCGGATCCTGGTTCAGCGCCCAGATCACGGCGCCGAACATGACCTCCTCAAAGGCCGCATCGAAGCAGCTTTGCATGGCCGGGGATGGCTTGATCTGCTCCTGCCAGTAGCGCCCCAGGCGCTCGCGCTCTGCCGCAAGCTCCGGCAGGTTGTGCAGCCGCAGGGCCTCCAGTTCATGCGCCCGCTGCTGCGGAGTGTCCAGGGGATTATCTGACCAGCTCATGGTGCCTTTTCCCTATTGACTGCGTTTGAGGGTATTCACGCGGCTTTAGAGTTCGTGCGCTTGCAGGGAGTGAAGTAACCTTCTTCTGCACGACCAATCAAACGGGCACTGCCATAGGTATAACAGGCAGGTCCTCTTCCGGCATGCCGCCGAATGCGACCGCACCGCGTGATGTCCCGTTAAAGATGCCCAGCGCGATGGCAAGGTGTGCCACACCCTCTGTCCCCAGTTCCGCCAGCAGCGCCTGCTTTACATCCTCCGCCAGGCTTTCCGGGTCATTGAGGTAGGCGTCGGTGTACGCGAGGATCAGTTGCTCGCGGGCTGACAGGTCGCTATCCGGTGTGGCCCGGCTGATCAGGGCCACCTTGTCCTCATCGAGGCCGTCCTCGCGGGCAATGTCATAGCGTGCGGCCTTGCAGTAGACACAGCCCACAGCATGGGCGTTGCGCAGCCGCACCATTTCCAGTTCCGCGGGGCTCAGGGGCCCGTCAAACCACACCGCCGGATACAGCGTGACCAGTGCCTCCATTGCCGTGGGTATATGGGCAATCGGGGAGTCCCGCAGCACGTGTCCCGTGGGTGTAAAACCGTCCGGCATGCTGATTCTTGACTTGCTCACAGCTGAGCCCCTTGCGTTCTGCCCGGATTTGCGGATGCAATGAGGTTTCGAATATAAAGCACTGTAATCATTAAGTATTTCACGGCCACTTAAGGTGTTTTCCAGATCAGTCGCGTGCGAATCTCGGCGTAAAACAGCCCCAGTGCGTGGATCAAGGCCACCAGACCCGCTTCCCCGTAAGCCGCCTTGACCGCATCGGCGTGTGCATCGGTAATCGCGGACGGATCCATGGTATAGACCTCGGTGAAGGCCAGGGCAGCGCGCTCGTCGTCGCTAAAGGCGTCATGGCTGGGCCACTGCCCGAGGTTGGCAAGCTTGTCCTGCGCCACACCAGCCTGCAGATCGTCTTGCGAGACGGCCTCAAGGCCGTGGAGCTGTGCCATGCGGCACCGGCACAGTACCAATGTTAACGGTGGTATCTGTTCTAGCTGCAAAAAGGTTTGCCGGTAGGCGTCCAGCTTTGCGGTGAGGCCCGGCAATGCGCGCTGTAGTGTCTGCCAGTCAGGCAGGTCTATGGCTGTATCGGGCATCGCCACCCTCCTCTTATCGTATTTTTATGCCTGTCGCGGCTCTCGGGCCAGTATAGACCGACCCGAGTATTTACCCACAATCGCCGCACGTCGTGCAGAAAAAAACCGTGAAGCCTGACAGGAATGGCTTCACGGTATAAAAACCCGAATGGAGAGAATGCCTGCCCCCGGAACGCCGGGGCCGGGGACTGCGAATCAGCTCCGGTAGCGGAAACTGACGAAGTAGCGACGTGGCTCTGTAAAGCTCACGGTCGTGGTGCCGAAAGCGTCGACCCCGAAACCGCCGCGAATTTCACGCTCGTCCGCAAGGTTGCGTCCGAATACGCTTACTTCCCATTTGTCCGATGGGGAGAAATAGGTGATGCCGGCGTTGTAGATTGTGTAACTGTCCGCGGCCAACCGGTCGAAGCAGGTGCAGGCTTCGTCATCGGTATAAAAAATGTTGTCGGTGTAGGCCAGGTCTCCGCGCAGCTGCACTCTTCCGCCGTTGCCGAGGGAGAGTTCATACTGGGCCAGCAGATTTGCTGTCCATTCCGGGGTGTTGGTAAACGGCCGGCCGGAAAAATCCTCCAGCTCCCCGGTATCAGGGTTCACTACATCGAAGTTCTCGTACTCGGGGTCGATATAGGATATTCCGCCGCTGAGCGTGAGGCCGCGGGCGGGCAACATGACAAACTCCAGCTCCGCGCCCCACAGGGTTGAGTCGGCTGCGTTATCCACTACCAGCGCCAGGGCGCTGTCTGCTGACTCAGATGGACGATTCACGAGGAACTGCCGATCCTCGTAATCGTTGTAGAAAACGGCACCGTTAAGCTGCAGGCGCCCGTCCCAGCTCAGGGACTTGAAGCCAGCCTCGTAACTGATGAGCGTTTCCGGGGCGGCCACGGAAACCTGCTCTGTTGAGGTAGGCCGACCGTTAAACACACCGCTGCGGAAACCCGTCGACACGTGGGCGTACGCCATTATGTCGTAGCTGAAATCGTATTCGACGCCGACCGTGGGGGTAAACTCGGCCCAGTCGTCTTCGCAGCGAACCCGCGAGCCGTTCCCGTCCGGTACCACGTCACTGCAGGCGCCCGCATCTGTAACCCCGGGCCGCAGGATCGGTGTCTGGCTGGCGCGCTTGAGCGTGAACATGTCCAGGTCTTTTTCGTCATAGGTATAGCGGCCGGCAAGATTCAGCCTGGCCTTGTCGCTCATGTGCCAGGTGGTATTGAAGAATGCCGCGTAGCTGGTGGTTTCCTGTGCCCTTTCATAGGACAGGGTCAGGTCCAGAGGCACGGCGAGGAAGCGCCCTGGCACGCCGTTGAGAATTACAGAGGGAGGCAGCGCTGACAGCGCTTCGAACAGTCCCTCTGCCACAGTCACGTCGCTGGCGTGATCGCCGTCCTCGTTCATGTAGTACAGGCCAACCAGCCACTCAAACGCGCCATCGCCCTCGCTGCTCAGCAGGAACTCCTGGCTGAACGTCTGCACGTCAAAGGCGGATCCCACCGAGAAATGGTTGTAGATATCGTTGTCGGCGTCGCGATAGGAACTGCTGTCCATGTCCCGGTAGCCGGTGATGGACTTCAGGCTCATGCCCTCCATCTCCCAGGTGTTGGTCCAGGACAGCCCCCAGATCTCATTCTGGTCACGGTCCAGCGCATTCAGGGCGTCGCTGTCGTCGATATCGTTTATGTTCGGCGTGCAGCAGGACTCACCTTGCGGGCCCAGTACGAAGGTGTTGGCAAAAAACGGGAACGTCGCCGTCGGGTTGAAGTCGGAGAGAACCTGTGGGTACACGTTCTGGTCGATATCGGTGTAGTCCAGTACCAGATGCGAGTTCCAGCTGTCGCTGATATCGGCGTTCAGATGTCCCCTGACCGCCCACATGTCGTCGTTGCCCGCGTCATCACCCTGGTTCCTGTCCTGCCATCCCTCCGAATTTCTGGTCAGCGCCGAGATACTGCCGGAGACGTTCTCGGTGATCGGGAATTCGGCGTAGCCGTTGAAAGACACAAAGTCGTATTCGCCACCGATCACTTCGGCGGTTACGTTGGTTTCCCCGGTGGGCTTTTTCGTGACCACGTTAATCGCCCCACCGATGGTGTTGCGCCCGTAGAGTGTGCCCTGTGGTCCACGTAACACCTGTATCTGCTCGATGTCGGCCAGCTGAAAGTTGGAGCCGACAGTGCGCGACAGGTACACACCATCCACGTAGGTGCCGACACCGGGATCGACGGTGAGCGCAAAATCGAACTGCCCCACCCCGCGGATGTAAGCCTGCAGGGCGCTACCGACCCCGTTGTCAGAGGCACGCACGTTCAATCCCGGTGTGCGTTGCTCAAGGTCGGTGACGCTGAGCATCTTGGTTTGTTCAATAAGCTCGCCGGAGACAACTGTGAGCGACACCGGCGTATCCTGCAGGCTCTCTTCCTTGCGCCGCGCAGTGACGATGATTTCATCGAGAACCATGGATTCCTGTGCTGCTGCATACTGCGGCATGCTGGCGCCGGTGCAGGCCAGGGACAGGGCCAGGTGTGGGGCAAATCGCTTTAGCATACGACCTCCTGTGCGAGGCAGACGCGCTGTATCCGTTCCAGGAGCTAAGCCAATCTCGAATACCGGCTATGCGGGCGCCGTCGCTGTAGTGTTGTTTTATCGTTATTTATCGTGAGCACATGCTGGGCGCAGCCGGTGCTGACGTCGTCCTGCGGCACGTTGGCGTACAGGACAGATGAACAATAACTGTGCACAGCGGCTTTAAAAAACCCTGCTGCGAGAACGAACTGTCCACACAGGATGGCCAATCCCCTGGCGAAAGCGCGCTCTCATTGTGCTGGTAATCCGGCATTACCTGCCCAATGTGGAAAGTCATATTCCGCAATTGTGCTTAACGCGGCGGTGGCGTGCCGCTAGAGTCCCGGGTTGTGGTTTTCGGAGGACACGAGCATGGACAGTTTCGCAGGCGGCGTTGCCGTCGTTACAGGTGCCGGCAGTGGTATCGGCCGCGCGCTGGCAATGGAGTGCGCCCGCCAGGGAATGCATGTTGCCGTGGCAGACCTGGTTTCCGCCCGGCTGAAGACCCTTGGCGAAGCGCTGGAGAGTATGGGCGTGAAGGTGCTCACTCGCGAGCTGGATGTATCGGACGCGGACGCGGTAGACAGTTTTGCCAGCGATGTTCTCACCAGGCTCGGGGTACCCCGACTGCTGTTCAACAATGCGGGCATTTTGCAGATCGGGGAAACGTGGACGCAGTCGCCGGCAAGCTGGCAGCGCATCCTGTCGATCAACCTGATGGGCGTGGTGCACGGTATCAACGCCTTTGTCCCCGCCATGCTTGAGTCGGGCGAGGCTGGACACATCGTGAATACAGGTTCCGTCGGTTCCCTGGTGGTGGCACCGGGCATGGCGCAATACACCGCGTCGAAAATGGCGGTGCGAGGAGTTACCGAGTCGTTGGCATACGACCTCGCTACCAGGGATGCCGCCCTGGGCGTTTCACTGCTTTGTCCGGGCCCGGTGCTGACGGCTATCAGCGACGAACTGATGGGCATTGCGCCGGGGGATGAGGTTGTGGCGCCAACGGAGCACCTGATGGCGGGCCAGCCCGACTTTATTGCGCCCGAACAGGTTGCAAGCCGGGTGTTTGAGGGTATACAGGCCGGAAAATTCTGGATATTCACGCACCCGTTCGCGGCTTACCTGAAGGAAGAGTTTGCCGCGATTGTCGCGGCGGAAAACCCGTCATACCGCGAGGTTGTGTTCGATAACAGCAATTGAGGAGACGCCTAACTAGCCGCCCCACTTGTGTCCCCAGATACTGGGGAGCTCAGTGATTGTCGGCGTGAAGTCATCCCAGTTGATCTGCAAGCCCTCGCAGCCGAACTCCAATGGAAAACCCCCTGGTGTCATCATATAAAACGACAACATCCTGTCATTACTGTGACGACCCAGGGTGGAGGTTATCTGAATGCCTTGTGCCAGGGCGCGATCCAGGCAGTAGCCGACTTCATCCACGTTCTTCACCTCCAGCATCAGGTGTATGCACCCGGCGGGACTCTCGCTCTGGAACAGCGCCAGAGAATGATGACGGGGGTTGTCGGCGTGCAGGAAATGCAGCCCCATACCTTCATCCCCCGGGTCCTCACTGAACCGGAAATGCATGTAGTCGCTGTCACCGAACCCCAGCACGTTTTTGTAGAAGGCGTAGGTTTCCCGGAGGTTCGGCGCAGGTAACACCGCGTGTCCAAAGCCCATACTGCCGTTGAAGCCCGTTTCGAATGCAGGGATCCCCTGTGGAGACAGGAACTTCGCATAATCCAGGGACGCGCCCACGCACAGCTCGACGCCGTTGCCCGCCGGATCCCTGAGCGAGATGAAACGGCGTACATGACGTTTGCGCGCCTCGGCAGCACTGCCCTCGTCAAAACTGATACCGGCGGACACCAGGGTGTCACAGAGATCGGAAAACGCCGCCTCGTCAGCCACTTCAAAGCCGGTGGCAAGCAAGGCGTCCTCCGCATGCCGCACCACCATAA
>JAZBPS010000135.1:0-2000 GCA_036353375.1 Halieaceae bacterium
ACACCTTCGCCGAGTCACGCACCCAGATCTACGTGGGTAACCTGCTGGAGGACTTCCTGACGCTGGACCTGTCGGCCCGGGCGGGCGTTCGCCAGGACATCGGCAATCTAGGCATTATCGGGGCCGCCTACGTGCGCACCAGCGCCGCTACCGAGGTCTGGTCTGATCCCTATGCCGTGGGCGTCAAACGCGACGAAACAGAACTGGTCGCGGAGGGCGTGCGGCTTAACTGGGACCGGGTTCTGAACACCGGCCTGGAAGTCGCCTTCACCAGTAAATCACTTGAGCTGGACAGGGAGCGCAGCGGGCTCAGCCAGAACCTCAGCCCGGCCGACGTGGGTCTGCTGGACAGGAATGGCGATCTTCATCGCCTTGAGCTGGGCTATGAGTTCCTGCGCGACAACAAGCAACATATCCTCACGCCAGGCATCTTTTACCGGGATGCCGACCTCGACGGTGACGCCATGGCCAATGACGGCATCGGCGTGAACCTCAACTATATCTACCTGCACAACGCACGCTGGCGCTGGGTGTTCAACCTGACCTACCAGGATATGGAATACGACACAGTAAATCCGCTGTTCGGGGAACAGGACGACGCGCAACGCTTTGGTGCCTCCGCGGGGGTTTTCTACAGCGCTCCGTTCGGCTGGAAAAACTGGTCATTGAACCTGATCACCGGGTTTTTCCGGGAAGACCACGACATCGATTTCTACGACACCTCGGTGAGCGTGGCGACCGTGGGCTTCTTCCGCCGGTTCTAGCACCAGACATCACCCCTTCCGGACAGGGGCGTCACGGGCTTAGGAACCGCCGCAGGCTGTGGTAGGCTTCGCGCTTCCGCCGGACTCGCCCAGACGCCATGATCAAACACTTCATCAGTGCTTCCCAGTTGCTGCAGGATTCCTTTGAGCTTGCCTGGCAGGTTTACGAGAGCGGCTTCAGGCCCAATTACATTGTGGGCGTCTGGCGCGGCGGTGCGCCGGTAGGGATTGCCGTGCAGGAATTGCTGCAGGTACTGGGCGTGGAGTCAGACCACATCGCCATACGCACCTCCAGCTATACCGGCATTGACCAGCGCAATCGCAAGGTACAGGTGCATGGCCTCAACTACCTGATCCGGCGGCTGGAGTCGGAGGATTCCCTGTTAATCGTGGACGACGTGCACGACACCGGCCTGAGCATCGACCAGACCATCAAGGACCTGCGCTACGCCTGCAAGAAGAACATGCCCCAGTTCCGCATCGCGACACCCTACTTCAAGCCCGACAAGAACAAGACCAAACGCATACCGGACTACTACGTGCACGAGACCAACGAGTGGCTGGTGTTCCCGCACGAGTTGCAGGGGCTCAGCGACGAGGAAATGGCGACACATAAACCCGAGCTGGCCAACATCCTGGACAGGATCAACAACGTGCAGCGGCGCGCCCGCGGCTAGACCTGCCGCAGCGGCCATCCGCCGCCCTATTCCCGGGTGAAGCGCTCGACAACTTCGGCGTGCTGGGGAAACTGCTGCAGCAGGCTGTCACGCTTCCCCAGTGTCATGTCCTCGTATTCGAACCCCGGCGCCACGGCCTCACTGATCAGCCCGTAGTCCCCTTCGGGCAGGTGGGATGCCTTCCAGGTGCCGCCCCTGACTACCAGGGCCAGCTGCTGGCCTCGCGCCACGTCGCTGCCCATCACCACAGTCTCCAGCCGACCATCCGGATGGATCAGGTAGTAGGTTATCGGCGCGCCCAGATGAAAATAATGCACGATATCGGAACGGTTCAGGTGCCAGTGGCCCACGGGTGAATCCGCCGTCAGCAGATAGTGGATGGAGGTCAGGGTATAGCGCTCACCTGCCGGCGTGCTGATCCGGTCTCGATGCTCCGCCTGGAAGATACGACGGAAATACCCGCCTTCCACGTGGGCCTCAAGCCCCAGTGCTTCGATCAGCGTGTCAACGTCCACTGCGCTGGCGCCTCCGCTTGCCGCCATGAGGAACGCCGCAAGCG
>JAZBPS010000136.1:0-6007 GCA_036353375.1 Halieaceae bacterium
CGAGGCGATCAGGAGCGTACTGGAGCGCACCCTGGGTGTGCCCATTTTCCAGGAACAGGCGATCAAGCTGGCCATGGTGGCGGCCGGGTTCAGTGGCGGCGAGGCCGACCAGCTGCGCCGGGCCATGGCCAGCTGGGGCAAGAACGGCAACCTGCTGCACTTCGAGGACAAGCTGGTCAAGGGCATGCTGGCGCGGGGCTACGACAGGGATTTTGCCAACAAGCTGTTCAGCCAGATCAAGGGCTTTGGCGGTTACGGCTTTCCGGAATCCCATTCGGCGAGCTTCGCCCTGCTGGCCTATGTGTCAGCCTGGCTCAAGCGCCACCATCCCGCCGCGTTTTACTGCGGCCTGCTCAACAGCCAGCCCATGGGCTTTTACACGCCATCGCAGCTGATCCAGGACGCCCGGCGCCACCGGGTGACGGTGTTGCCCATCGATGTAAACCACAGCCAGTGGGACCACCAGATGCTGGACGATGGCCAGCACAGCCTGTTGCTGGGCTTGCGCCTGGTCAAGGGTTTAAGCCACAGCGGCGCCCAGCGTATCGCCGAGCAGGCCCGCCTGCGCGCCTTTGCCAATGTGGCCGACCTGCGCCAGCGGGCGAAGCTGGACAAGCGCGATATGGAGGCACTGGCCGATGCCGACGCCCTCGCCGGCCTCAGCGGCCACCGCCACCAGGCCCAGTGGCAGATCATGGCGCTGGAAGCCAGCCGCCCCCTGTTACAGGGCGACCCGCACCAGCAGCGGCGCCATTTCGACGATGCCGTGGAAGTGCGGGCGCCGGGCGTTGTGGAAGACGTGCTGGCAGACTACCGCAGCACCGGCCTGACCCTGCGCGCCCACCCCATGCAGCTGTTGCGCCAGCAGCCGCCTTTCAATCGCTGTAAGCGCCACGCCGAGCTGGCCTCGGTGGGCAACAATCGCTTTATTCGCATCGCCGGGCTGGTCACCGGTCGCCAGCGTCCGGGCACCGCCTCGGGCGTGTTGTTCCTGACGTTGGAAGACGAAACCGGCAACAGCAATATTGTGGTGTGGCCCCGGGTGCAGGAACAGTTCCGCCAGGCGCTGATGACCTCGCAGCTGCTGCTGGTGAAAGGCACACTGGAGTGCCGGGAGAATGTCACCCACATCATTGCCGGCGCGCTGTTTGACTACAGCGACGCCTTGAAAAACCTGCACATCGATGCCCGGAATTTTCACTAGGCGCGCACCGGCACAGACTCCGCACCACTTCTGGACGCCCGTTAAAATAGCGAATTTTTCACCCACCTGATTTTGCACTTCCAGGTGACGAGCGCAGGCTTTTATTTATAATCGCGGCAATTCATGAGGAGCCCTTTATATGCGTTACATCACCTTGATTGTGCTGCTCTGCGTCGCCCCGCTGGTGTCGGCGGCGAGCTTCCAGGAGGTCGTGGTGCGCGGCGGCAATTACATGATTATTGCCACCGGCGAAATCCAGGACAGCGACCGGGACCGCCTGCGCAATATCTTTGTGCGGCGCAAGGCGTTTCCCGTGATCACCCGCCTGAAAACCACCGGCGGCAGCCCGGAGGCCGCGATGGCACTGGGACAGCTCTACCGGGATGCCAGCATTGCGGTACTGGCTGATGAAGGCTGCGATACCGCCTGCTTCCTGTGGCTGGTGGGCGGTACCAGCCGCGCCGTCAACAACGACGTCACCCTGACCGGCAAGGTCATGCAGCAGCGGGCCGTGAAGCGCTACCTGGAAGATATGGACATCGAGAAAGAGACCCAATCCCCCTGGCAGCAGACGCAAACGGTACTCACCGCGGCCGGTTTCGCCGAGCAGGTGGGCGAGCGACCGGCAGCGGTGGAGCGCTGGATGAATGAAAGCTGCGGCAAGCTCTCGGAGGAAGACAACGAAAACTTCCGTGCGCTACAGGCCGCCAGCTTTCTCGAAGCCCTGCAACGGCTTGCGGAAAAGCGCGAGGACGACAGCGAACTGCAGCCCATTATTGCGCGCCAGGAGGCGCTGGCAGCACGCGCTGAAACCCTGAGCAATGAAGAGAAGCTGGCGCTGCAGGAGCGCTGGTTCAAACTGCGCGCCTGCAAGGAGTCCTATATCGCGGAGCGCCAGCAGGCGTTTATGGAGCAACTCAAGCGGGAGCTCGCGGAGGAAAAAGCGGCGAAAGCCGCGCAGGCGACTAGCGCACCTGCACGGTAACCGGGATCCAGTAATTCTGGATGGCCGACAGGCGGCCGTTGTTCTCCAGCTCCGCCAGCGCCCGGTTCAGGTCATTGAGCAGGCGGGTATTGTCCTTGCGCACCGCCCAGGCCAGCTTTTCCCGGGTAAGTGGCCGGTACAGGCTTAGCAGGTCCTGGTTCTCGCGGCTGGACGCCAGGTTCCAGGAGGTGGGGGCATCGTGGATAAACACGTCCAGATCACGCTCGCGCAGGGCGGCAAACGCTTCATCGGGAGACCGGTAGGCCTTGTACACCGCCGACGGGAAATTCTCCTTGATGTAGCGCTCCCCGGTGGTACCTGGCTCAGCGCCCATGCGAATGTCCGGGCGGTACAGCGCACGCGGATAGGCGAACTGGCCAGCCCGCTCTGCCAGCACGATGGCCATCTGCCCCACTTCCATGAAGGGCCGTGAGAAGGACACCTGGGCCTCGCGTTCCGGGGTGACACTGTAGCCCGACATCACCACGTCCACCCGGCGATCATTGAGCGCAGCGATGTATTCATCCTGCGGCATGGGCACGAACTCCACCTCGCGGCCGAGTATGCTCGCCACTTCGCGCGCATTGTCCACCTCCACACCCAGCAGCTTGCCATCCTGCATGAACGCCAGCGGCATGTAATCGGGTGACAGCGCCACCCGCAACGCCTCGGCCGAGGCCAGGGCCGGCAATGCCAGCGACAGCAGCGTGGCCAACAGGCCCGCCACAACGGAGCGCAGGTTACGAACCGCGTTTGATCGAATCATTTGGCTTCCATCTCCTGTAGGCATCAGACCCTGAGTGTACGTGAAAGCCCCCGCCTTGTTCAGCGCGCTAGCGGTTGCTGCGCCCCTTGCCGGCAGCGATACGCAGCCGCAGGGCGTTGAGCTTGATAAAGCCCTCGGCGTCGGCCTGGTTGTACGCACCCGCATCGTCCTCAAAGGTCGCCATGCTGGCATCGAACAGGCTGTCGTCGCTTTTGCGGCCCACCACGGCAACAGTGCCCTTGTAGAGCTTCAGCCGCACGGTGCCGTTAACCACCGTCTGGCTGTTATCAATGGCGGCCTGCAACATCTTGCGCTCGGGTGACCACCAGTAACCGTTGTAGATGAGCTTGGCGTAGCGCGGCATCAGCTCGTCCTTGAGGTGGGCAACCTCCCGGTCCAGCGTGATCGACTCGATGGCCCGGTGCGCCTTCAGCATGATGGTGCCGCCGGGGGTTTCGTAGCAGCCCCGGGCCTTCATGCCCACATAGCGGTTTTCCACCAGGTCGGCGCGCCCCACGCCGTTGGCGCCGCCCAGCTCGTTCAGGCGCTTCAGCACCTGCGCCGGTGACAGTTCCTCGCCGTCCACTGCCACGATATCACCCGCCCGATACTCAAGCTCCACATAGCAGGGTGTGTCGGGGGCTGCCTCGGGGCTCACGCTCCAGCGCCACATATCCGCTTCCGGCTCCGCCCAGGGGTCTTCCAGTTGGCCGCCCTCGTAAGAGATATGCAGCAGGTTGGCGTCCATCGAGTACGGCGATTTCTTTTTGCCCGAGGAAAAATCCACCGGGATATTGTGCTGCTCACAATAGGCCATCAGCGACTCGCGGGAGCCCAGGTCCCACTCGCGCCAGGGCGATATCACCTTGATACCGGGCTTCAGCGCGTAGGCACCCAGCTCGAAGCGCACCTGGTCGTTGCCCTTGCCGGTGGCACCGTGGGACACGGCATCGGCGCCGGTCTCCTCGGCAATTTCCACCAGCCGCTTGGCAATCAGGGGACGGGCTATGGAGGTGCCCAGCAGGTATTCCCCTTCGTACTGGGTATTGGCGCGGAACATGGGGAAAACAAAATCACGGACGTACTCTTCGCACAGGTCCTCGATGTAGATTTCCTTCACGCCCAGCGCCTGGGCCTTGGCGCGGGCCGGCTCCACTTCCTCGCCCTGCCCGATATCCGCGGTGAAGGTCACCACTTCCACGCCGTAGGTTTCCTGCAGCCAGCGTACGATGACCGAAGTATCCAGGCCGCCTGAATAGGCCAGCACCACCTTTTTGATGTCGCTCATAAACGTCCCCTTGAAGAAGGCCGCTAAGTCTACGCACAGGCCCTGTTCGCTTCAATCAATCCGGTAAATCCGGTAGTATCTTTTCCACGTTATACCGCTGGTTCCTCCTTGACTGAACTCACCATCACCCGTCCCGACGATTGGCACGTACACCTGCGCGACGGCGATGCACTGCCCTTCACCTGTGGGGACATGGCCCGCTACATGGGCCGGGCCATCGTTATGCCCAACCTGACGCCACCGGTGGCCACCGTGGCCGATGCCGAGCGCTACCGGGAACGCATTCTGGCCGCCCAGGCCGATGCGCCGCGGCAGTTCGAGCCGCTGATGGTGCTCTACCTCACGGACCAGACCAGCGCGGAAGATATCCAGCAGGCAGCAGCCTCGCCGCACGTGCACGCCGTCAAGCTGTATCCGGCGGGCGCCACCACCAACAGCGACGCCGGCGTCAGCCAACTGGATGCGCTGTACCCGGTTATTGGCGCCATGGAAGAACACGACGTGCCGCTGCTGATCCACGGCGAAGTTACCGACCATCAGGTGGACATCTTCGATCGCGAGCGGGTGTTTATCGAGACGCAACTCGCCCCTATCGTGCAGCGCTTTCCGAAGCTGCGGGTGGTGCTGGAGCACATTACCACCGCGGACGCGGTGGCCTTCGTCAGCGATGCGGGGGATACAGTGGCCGCCACCATCACCGCCCATCACCTGCTGTACAACCGCAACCACATGCTGGTGGGCGGTATCAAACCCCACTATTACTGCCTGCCCATCCTCAAGCGCAATCGCCACCAGGAAGCACTGATCGCAGCCGCCACCAGCGGCAGCCCCCGCTTTTTCCTGGGCACCGACTCGGCCCCGCATACCACTGACAGCAAGGAAAGCGCCTGTGGCTGCGCCGGGTGCTACACCGGACACGCCTCGATTGAGCTTTATGCCGAAGTGTTTGAAGAGGCGGGTGCCCTGGATCGGCTTGAGGCCTTCGCCAGCTTCCACGGCCCTGACTTCTATCGACTGCCTCGCAACACCGACACCATAACCCTGAAGCGCGAGACCTGGCAGGTCCCCGATCATTACCTGATGGGAAGCGCCTCACTCACCCCGCTGCGCGCTGGCGAGACCGTTCGCTGGACAGTCGCCGCGTGACGGCGATGAAAGGCCGCTTCCGCGGCTACCTGCCCGTGGTCATCGACATGGAGACGGGCGGCTTCAACTGCAATACCGACGCCTTGCTGGAGATCGCCGGCACCTTCATGCAGATGAACGAAGCCGGGGAGCTTGAGGTGGACAGGACGCTGGCCTTCAATGTGAAGCCCTTTGAAGGCGCCAACATCGAACAGGCGGCCCTGGACTTCACTGGCATAGACCCCTGGCACCCGTTTCGGGAAGCGGTGGACGAAGCGGATGCGCTGGCGGACCTGTTCGCCGCGGTGCGCAAGGAAATGAAGGCCCAGGGCTGCGTGCGCGCCATACTGGTGGGCCACAACGCCCACTTTGACGCGGGCTTCCTGCAGGCGGCGGTAGAACGCTGTGGCATCAAGCGCAGCCCGTTTCACCCCTTTTCCTACTTTGACACAGCGACATTGTCAGGCCTCGCCTACGGGCAGACCGTGCTGGCCAAGGCCTGCGCCGCAGCGGACATTCCGTTTTCCAGCAGCGAGGCCCACGCCGCCGCCTATGACGCGGCGAAAACCGCCGCCCTGTTCTGCACCATCGTTAATACCTGGCAGGCACTGGGCGGCTGGAACCCGTTATCCGGAACAG
>JAZBPS010000137.1:0-3915 GCA_036353375.1 Halieaceae bacterium
GGGATTAACCGGTGGCTAAAGCCTTGTTCCATATCATTTCCCCGACGGGTTTACCCTACCTTAGCACGGCTGCCGCCCCCCTGTGCCTGCTCGATAGGCTAGGATGAAGACAGGGATAAGGAAAACACACAGGAGGTGAGCCATGGTAGACATCCGAGTGCCTGAGGCGTTTCCAGACTGGGTGCGCGAACACATTGAACTGTACCTGCGTGACGGCGAGGCCGGCCATTACTGGGACGCTGCGCCCGCGGGTGGCGAGGGCATGTACTCCACACTGTTGCTGTTTACCACGGGCCGCAAATCCGGCAAGCCCTCGGTGCTGCCGCTGATCTATCGCCCGGTGGGGGATGGCAGCTACTGCATCATCGCCTCCAAGGGCGGCGCACCGTCCCACCCGGCCTGGTACCTTAACCTCGCGGCCAATCCGGAGGTTGAGGTGAAAATCGCCAACCACGAGTTCGCCGCCACGGCGCGCGTCGCAGAGGGCGAGGAGCGGGCACAGCTGTGGGCGCTGATGGCCGAGTACTTCCCGCCCTATACCGACTACCAGGCGGCGACGGACAGGGAGATTCCCGTGGTAGTGCTGGAGCCCACGCCCACCTGATACGCAACCCGCCGGCGGTGACACGGCGCGCGATTGATCGTCGGTTGCGCTTGCGTGTGGCCACTCTGGCGCAGAAAATCACGGACCGTTGTGCGGTTGGCAGCCGCGCTGTGCTGGTTGACTGAGGCATGGGAGGCCCATGGGTCATCGTTTATTGAGTGCTGTGATTGCGCTGGGTCTTTTGTCGGGCTGCGCCGAGCGGCTGGGGGTTGATATCGCCACCGGTTATACCGCCAAGCAGGTATGTTCCGGAGTGTTTGTCGCCGGCCTGCCAGAGGACCACATCGTGAACCACGATGTGCACATGGCGCTGGGGGTGCTGGGCCCCCTGCTGTCGCTGCTGGAGGTGGAGACAGACCGACAGGCGCGTCGCGTCAGCGCCAGTCTGTTGGGTACGCGCAGCAGCGCCTGGTACAGCGGACCCACAGGCTGCGTGTTACACGGCGAAGCCTACGCTGCCCCCGGCGCCGGGATCGCCGCCGCGGTGGATGCAACGGTGTCCAGTCCGCCGCCCCCGGACACCCTGCTGCCGGCACTGGACGGTGCTCTGGACGCGGCCTTCGCAGAACCGGCTGAAGGCACCCGCCATACCCTGGCGGTGCTGGTCAGCCATCGGGGCAAACGGGTGGCAGAGCGCTACGCGCGGCCGGTAACCGCGCACACGCCGATGCAGAGCTGGTCCATGAACAAGAGCCTGATGTCCACCTGGATAGGAATGCAGGTGGAGCAAGGCGCGCTGGATTTATCCGCCCCGGTGGCATCCCGGCTCGCCGCGGTAGATGCCTCCCTGGCGGCCAACCTGGACCCTGCCCTGAACCTGGGCCATCTGTTGCATATGGAAAGCGGCCTGGCCTTTGAGGAAACCTATTTGCCCGGCGATGATGCCACCCGCATGCTCTACCGGGAGCCGGCCGCCTGGCAGGTGGCGGCGGGCAACGGGCAGGCCCACGCGCCGGGCGAGCGGTTCAGCTACTCCAGCGGGGATACCAACCTGGCCAGCTGGGTGTGGCAGCAAAGCCTGGAGGAGCCCTACATTGATTGGGTAACGCGGGAGTTCAGCGCACCCCTGGGTCTGGGCCCGGTGGTGGTAGAGCACGATGCCAGTGGCGTACAAGTGGGTTCCTCCTACACCTACATGACAGCGCGGGATTGGCTGCGGGTTGGTGAGTTCTGGCTGGACGCACTTAAAGGCAGGTCGGGACTACTGTCGGCGGCCTGGATGCAGGCAGCTGTCACGCCCCGGCCCGCGGCCGAGGAGGGCAACTACGGGCGCGGCTTCTGGCTGAATACCCTGGGCGTGTACTACCCGGCCCTGCCCCGGGACACCTTTTATGCAGAGGGGCATAACGGCCAGTACGTGATGATAATGCCGCAGCAGGAGATTGTGATCGTGCGGTTGGGACTCTCCAGCGCCGGTAACCCGGTCAGCGGTATGGGCGAGCTTGCTGAAGGTGTGCTGAAGGTGCTGGCACCGGCGCCGCTGCCGCAGGGCTAGCTGTAAAGCGCGGCTCCAGGGGCATAGAGGCGGGAGCAACCCGAACCGAGTAATATACTGGTGATAATACGCAGCATATCGGGTGGGCCGGAAGCGTCAGCCTGTGGTGATATTTACACCGTCGCTTTCGCACTGCCGCAGGTGGAAAAGGAGGGTCCTTGGACGAGCAAAATACACAACAGCAGGAACAGGCCCCGGCGGGACTGGACCCTTTCGTCAAGCGCTACCTGATCGCCTTGGGCGTGGTTGTGCTGGCGGTACTGGTCTATGCGCTGATGCCCGGTGATGAGCGGGTGGATGCCATCAATGCCAAACTGGCCCGGTCCGACACCCTGCTGACCTACCCCTACAGCTTCCGCGTGCTGTCCCTTGAGAATGGCGTTGCTGTGATGACCAGCCCGCGCTCCGCGGAGATGGGACCCCTGCACTTCCTGCGCGTCCTCGACCCCTCACTCGCCGACAAGAACGTGACCGATCCCGAGATGATGGCGGCCCAGGACAAGATGGCAAAGATGCAGTCGGAGGCAGCAAAGTTGGTAAGCGAGGAACCCGACGTGAAGCGCATCCAGTGGCAGCTTGACGAGCGCTGGTATGCCGAGCACGGCATCTTCCTGCCGGACTGAGCCAGCAAGTCCCGCGGCAGGTCAGTTCCTGCCGAACCAGCCGTCCAGGCGCGCCAGCACTTCGGTCAGTATGTCGCCGCTGTATTGGGCGTTGGCCCGGGCGTAGACGTCGGCTTCGGTGAGCACGCTGCTGTCGGGTTCTATCAGCGGACTGTTGTCCAGATTGCTGACGTCCAGCGTTACCGCCTTGAAGCCTGCCTCACTGTTCTGCCAGGGTTCCCAGATGGGCAGGTTGGCGCCGTTGGGATCACTCATCCAGGCGAAGCTGGACCAGTAGCTCACCATAATATCGGCCATGACTGCGCGGCTGTCGGCGTTGTCGTCGGTGAACAGGAAGGAGGTGAAGGCGTCGAAGATAAAGCGGTCTTCGTTGGCCATCATGAAGGGGATTTCGGCGGAGTGGAAGGCACCACCGCTCAAGCCAAAGCTGCCGGGCCAGGGGCTGTCGCCATTGTCATCCACACTGCCCCAGTTAAAGCGATACACGTAGATATCCGGCATGTCATCCACGGCCCGCAGCTGCGTGGCCAGCCTGTCGGCGCCGGTAACGCGCCAGGCTTCACTCAGGGCCGTGCCCACGGCCAGCCGCAGTTCCTCCGGCCCCTCGGGGTATTCGTTAAAGCCCAGCGTATTGGTATAGAGTTTGTACTCATCCTTGTTGGTGCCGAGAATCAACGGCACCTTGTTGGGGAAAGCGCCGCTGTCAAACAGATCGAATCCTTCTGCGGGAATCACCGTGCCGTCGCCGATGATCTCCGAGGTATTGGCAAGGCTGAGGATGGTCTCGCCGTCGAAGCTGCGCAGCAGGTCGGCGGTTTCTTCCGGGGTTAACTGAATGTCCGGCAGCCCTGCCAGGGCCTGCAGGTCGCCCACCAGCGTGGCGGACTCGGCCAGTGCCCGCTCTGTGCTGTTGACGCGGCCACCCAGGCTCTGCACGACGCCCTTGTGAAACAGCCCGCGGGCCTCGTCACTGATCAGCAGGGTGAGCACGTTGGCGGCGCCGGCGGATTCGCCGACGATGCTGACATTGCCCGGATCGCCGCCAAAAGCGGGTGCGTTGGCCTGTATCCATTCCAGCGCCGCGACCAGGTCGAGGGTGCCGTAGTTGCCGGAGCCATCCAGCGGGTCGCCGGTCTGCAGCGCCGGGTGATACAGCCAGCCCAGGGCCCCCAGCCGGTACTGCACCGTCACCA
>JAZBPS010000460.1:0-1095 GCA_036353375.1 Halieaceae bacterium
CTGATCTGCGAAAAAAGAATTGCGTAAATTAATCTCGCTGCAAGCGGATCTGCGAGAAAAATTAAACAATACGTTTTTATCAACTGTAATCTATTCAACCTGGTGATTTCAACTATTTCAATTTATAAATAAATATTAATCAATGGATTAAAATAAGCAGCTAATTGATTACCTCAATTCTGTTATTATGATTCAGGTCGAATAATTCATACTTCAAATCAATGCTTTAACCTTGCCCATCGATGGACTTCATCATGCTGTCGAGGGCTTCATCAACAGCTGGCAGATGGAATGCATGCCAGGCTTTGGCAATTTTGTGTTTCTGAAGAAATGACATTAACGTAGTCAAATGGAATGCACGGTATTTTACCCTGTCAGGCCGCCAGCCCTTTTTCAGGCATTGCTTAATCAGGATATCCGGTAATTTCCCTGTCATCTCATGATAAGTAGGAAAAGGTGGAATGGCTTCAAACATCTCAATAATGCCTGACCTGGCATTGGTAACAAAAAATCCAGACGGAAAATAGTCCGGTTTACCATCCTCCCTTACAGGAAATGGCAACGGGCACAGCTCCATCTGAAGTACATCCCGGAAAGGTGGCAGATTTTTGAAACGGTCAAATTCTAAAGAATCATAAGTTGCGCTTACCGGCTGGAAATTATTCGTTATGGTATTCTTTTGTCCTATCCATTTTGACCCGTTATCTTTTAAAACCGGAATCCTGAAATAATAATCATCTTCTCCGTCACCTTCGGTGTGTATGAATGCCTTATCATTTTTTAAGGCATGTTCGATAACCCAGATGGTTTGTTCAAGAATCCTGGCGACATCGGGCAGCAATTCCGGTTCAGGGGTCATCGGCAGCAATCCCGGAATGATTTGTTTTACATTGGGATACATACCTTCCCGCAAAGGCTTTACATTGAATTTTCTGAGGTACTTTTGTTGCTCGTTATCTATATCCCGCATTTCGTCGAGGGTAACCATTAAATGGGGAATCGAGAGTATGACTCCGGCAGGCATTTTCCCTTCGCTTGCCTTCAGATGCCAGAATTGCTCAAGGCCATACTCACCCTGGTATGCGGCCAACGACA
>JAZBPS010000138.1:0-5025 GCA_036353375.1 Halieaceae bacterium
ACTGGCCGGCTGCAAGGCCGAGATTGCCCAGGATTCGCGCCTGGCCCAGTTCGAACGGGTTCAGCAAAGCACTGACAAGATCCGCACCCGCGGTCGCTACACCAACTTCGAGATCGACGTGAACGCGAAATCCGCTGACGGCGTCGTGACCGAGTACGTGGCTACCTGCAAGGCCAGCGGCAGCGGCAAGGTGAAAGAGCTTGAGCTGGTGCAGGTCGGCGGTGCTGTTGACGCGCAGGTTGCTCAGTCCAAATAAGATACTGGGGCGTTGCCCTCATTTGGGCGGGGCCTGACTGAGCAGGGCGACGCTCCCGGTGGGAGCGCGCCTGTCGTTCGAAACTTGGTGTTTGTTCCCCGGGGCGTGCATACGCCCCGGATTTCCATTGAGTAAACTGTCCCCGGATTCCCTTATTAGATCGGACACGTTGATTAAGCGGCATTCATCGTCTCATAGGCCAGTGGAGCCTGGTAGCCCAGATAGGAATGCCGCCGCTTTCGGTTATAGAACAGCTCGATGTAGCGGAAGATGGCTTGCTGTGCTTCCTCGCGCGTCTTGAACATCTCACCACCTGCCAGCTCGTCCTTCAGGGTGTGAAAGAAGCTCTCGGCCACGGCGTTGTCATGGCATTCCCCCTTCCGGCTCATGCTCGCTGTCATGCCATATCTGGATAGGTCTTCACGGTATCCCGCCGCTGTATATTGGCTACCTTGGTCTGAGTGAATCAAAGCGCCTTGCGCGCCACCCCGGTGCTGCACCGCCATGCTCAGAGCGTCTTGCACCAGGTCGGCTGTCAGCCGAGTTCGCATCGACCAGCCCACGATCGCTCTCGAGTACAAGTCGAGCACAATGGCCAGGTACAGCCAGCCCTGACGCGTCTCAATGAACGTGATGTCCGAGACCCACTTCTGATTGGGTGCGGCTGCGAAGAACTTCCGGTCCAGACGGTTGGGCTCCGGTGGCTGCACCTCCCGGTGGCGACGGCAGCGGCGATGGCGGTTGGAGCGCTCAGCTCTGATGCCGTGCAGCCGCATCAGCCGTTCCACCCGGCCACGGCTGGTGGCAAACCCACGATGCAGCAGTTCCACATGCATACGGGGTGAGCCGTAGCTCCGGTAGACTTCGCCGTGGATACGCCGCATCTCAGCCACCAGCGCCGTATTGGCCCTGGCCCGTGGGCTGGGCTCTCGCTTCAACCAGTCGTAGTACCCACTGCGGGACACGCCGAGGGTGGAGCAGAGACGCTCTAGCGCATGATGCGGCCTCTGTTCGCGGATAAAGGCGTACTTCACTCGAGGTCGCGCGCGAAGTACGCCGCCGCCTTTTTTAGGATCTCGACCTCCTCCTGGAGGCGCTCGTTCTCAGCCCTGAGCCGGGCGAGCTCTGCATCCGCCGGTGGTTTGGGACCCGGTTTATTGGTGAAGGCCTGGTCGCCCTTGAGTTGAAGTTCCTTCTGCCACTTATAGAGCGAATTGCGGCGAACACCGAGCTCTCTAGCGAGTTGCTCTGCCGACTTGTCGCCGGCCTCCAGCAGTTTGACGGCCTCGATCTTGAAGGCCTTGGTATAGGTCTTGCGTTTGGTCATCGGTCACTCCGTACGTAAGATTGTCTCTTAGTTGGAATGTCCGATCTATCGAGGGAACTTCAAACTGTCCCTGGAATTCCCCAAACTGTCCCCGGAACTCTCTGCTCATTCAGTTAAATTGGGGTCATCTATCGCTTGATACTCAATGGTCTTGATCAGATTTTTGTTTGCATAGACTTCCAGGGTGTAGATTCCAAGCGGGTCGCCTTCATCAAACCCCATCGGTATCGTGGATACTCCGGTGAGTTTGTATGACGGGAACGTCAAGCCTTCTTGAGCTTGTCTTGGAGTGGTGCCCTCAAAAACACCCGAAAGTTTCTTGGGTTCACCTGGCAGTTTCGCTACCAAATCGATGACATATGGATCATTGCTTTCCGGAGAAATTTCCACGCCGAAATAAAGCCCTTTATCCACTGGAATGAGAGGCAGAACGCTGGTTTCCACCAACAGGCTGAACTGTCCACTTCTATTCTCCAAGATCCCAAACTTCACCACGTAGTCTTCGGCTGATTGAACGGAGACTGAGGAGACCAACAATAGCGATAGGAAAATCAACCTCATACGAACGGTCCTCTAAAAGAAAATGAATGCACTGAAAATGAGAAACAAAACACTAAAGAAAACGACGCCAAGCGACGCACTTCTTTTGAATCGCGCAGTCACTTCAGCATTGAACACAACTAGTTCTTCGTCATTAAAAATGTACCCACACGTTTCGCATCGCTTAGCGCCTACTCGTAAGAGTGCGCCACACCGTGGACATGGTCCACTTCTCTCATCCCAAAGGGCTTTCGCCCCACCAAATCCAGCCATAACTAATTTTCACATTTGTCTTCACAGTTTGCTTCGTTACTTGAACATTGCATAACAATGGCAGAAACGCACAAAGCAATAACAGTAGCGTCAGCCGCATTTACTTTTGGACGGAGCGGTGTAGCTATGTCCTGGCAAATCTTAATTCTCTCCGCGATGCAATCCTGAACGCACGCGTTGTTGGTATAGAGTGGTAACGCGCTATTGCTCCCATCGTTATAGTCTGGCCCGTCACCACAATCCCAATAGTCCGCATGTCCTTGAGCACCTTTCATCAGTCTGCACCCACGATACAACCCAAAAGGATCGATGTAGCGAAGTGGGGCTTGGTCAACATAGCCGTATATGTGGTTCATGCCGACCTCTGAACCAATTGTGTGTGATGGCGTTCCCATGCTGATTGCGGATTGCATCTGTGGATCACTAAAGTCACGCAAGATACCAATCGGATCACTTTGGAGGTATCGACCCAAGCTGGGGTCAAAATCTCGAAAATAGTTGTAATGCGTCCCGGTCTCCTCATCGAAGTATTGCCCTGGGAACCTCATCGGATTCTCGATCGCTGCCATGGTGGTCGTCACCTCTCCAAACGGCAAATACTCCCCCTGCCAGACAATCTCCTGGTTCTGGTCAGTAATGACTTGCGGCGTCCCCAGATGGTCATTGTGGAAGTAAACAATCCGGCTACCTGAGTTCGAGATGGCTTGCTGATTGTCAGGGGAATCCACCCACACCACCCGAATCCCATCCGCCACCACAAACCCGTCAGCCTCATCGGTAATCACCACCTCGCTGCTCTCGTTGAGAGTGAATGTCCCCAACGGCTGCCACACCCCGCCACCCTGGCGTTGGTCCACAGACACTGCCTGCGGCCCGTTGCTGGTGTTTATCACATAGGTGGCATTACTGGCCCGGTTGGGGTGTGACGTCCAGCGTGCCTCCAGGCGATACTCGCCAGCCACCTCAATCCCCAGCGGCCAGGTCAGCCGGTTGCGGGCCGCATCGGTCCGCACCAGGCGCACCGCATCGGCTATCACATAGCCGTTGGCGCGGTCCGAGAGGCTCACTGTCACGGTCTCCCCAGCGGCAAGGCTCAGCGTCGCCGCTGTAGTCCAGTCCCCGGCGCCCTGGGTCTGATTGGCGGTGTAGACCACGTCCGCCAAGCCGTCGCGGCGGATGGTGTAGCGTGCATCGGAAGCGCGGTTGGGGTGCGCGGTCCAGCGCAGGTCGAGGAAGTACTCTGCCGCCGCATCAGCGGTGAGAGTCCAGGTCGCTTCATTGGGTGCAGCATCCACTGGCTCTATGCGGATAGCGTCGGCAATCACGTAGCCATTGGCGGCATCCGTGAGTGTGACTGTGGCACTATCACCCAGCTCGAACTCGCCCAGCAGCTGGTACTGGCCGCTGCCGGTGCTTTGGTTGACAGTAACGGTTGCCACCGTGGGTACTTGTTGTGCATCCAGCGCGGCAATGTCGTAACGAGCATTGCTGGCGCGGTTGGGGTGCGATGTCCAACGCGCGTATACCTTGTAGCGCCCGGGCGCTACCGGACTGGTCCAGGTGATACTGTTGTCACCCGTGCCTGCAGCCTGGAACTGGTAGTCAGCGCCCTCGAAGCCGCTTACCGAAGTCGAGGTCGGCCAGTCACCCACGGCAGTAGCGGCACTATTATCCAGGGTGATGGCGTCAGGCGAGGTCCCGTTAGCGTAGTGGTGCTGATAGTCTGCTCCCAGGAACCCGGTTACAGATGTAGAAGACGTCCAGGTACCCGTGGTGCTGAAGCCAGGATCGCCATTGTCCACAACGATGCCACCTTCTACCGGACCGTTGTCAGCATGGGCGCGGTAGCTGGCGCCGATGTAACCCGTGACAGACGTGGATGTTGCCCAGTTGCCTGTGGTGAGCACTTGCGGGTCTTCACTATCGATGACGGTCTCCCCCGGCGGAGCAACGCTGCCACCGCCGGTGGCCATCGCCAGGCGCATGCCGTCGGCGTAGACGTATTCCCGAATAACGTTGCCGCCAGCATCGGTCTCCGCGATCAACTGGCCGTTGGCGGCGTAGTGGAAGTGCGTTCTAGTCCCATCCGCCAACGCCTTGATGCGCCGCTGGCCGATGCCGTCGTAGGTGTAGCTGGCCAGTTCGCCGCTGCTGTCAGCCACTGAGACCGGGCGGTTGTGGTCGCCATACACGTAGGGTATCAACTAGCGGGACCCGCCAGTCAGCAGGCACCCTCAAGAGTGATCGCGGCTAGTCGGCGATATGTACCAGCTGCTTGCCGATGTTCTCGCCGGCGAACAGCGCCATCAGGGCGTTGGGCATCTGTTCGAAGCCTTCCATCATTGATTCCTTGCTGATGAGGTCGCCTTTGGCCACGTGTTTCGCCAGGTAGGCGATGGCTTCGCCAAAGCGCGGCAGGTAATCCAGCACGATGAAGCCTTCCATGCGGGAGCGACGGAACACCAGGTTGAAATAGTTTTTCGGACCGGGGATGTCGCCGGCGAGGTTGTAACGGGAGATACCGCCGCAGATTACTACCCGGGCATTGTCGGCGATGTTCTCCAGGGCGATGTCGAGGATCTCGCCGCCAACGTTATCAAAGAAGATATTGATGCCGTCCGGGCACAAT